>CAYJLR010000117.1:0-6908 GCA_964370895.1 uncultured Akkermansia sp.
TCTTGCTGCGTGATGCAGTGGATAGCTCCGCCTTCGATGACGAGGCGACGCGCATCCATGCCGATGACGTCGTAGCGGCTGCCGAAGGCTTCGCGTAGGATACCGAGAGCGCGGTCGTCGTTCTTCTTCTGCTCGAAGATGGGGACGATGACTCGATTATTGCAGATGAGGAAGTTTGCGTAGCTTGCAGGGAGCTGCTCGAGTCGCCAGTCTTCTGCGATGAGGGCATCAGGCATGGGGAGGGGGATGATCTCGACGCGTGATCCATTCGGGCGTCGCAGGTCTTGGAGGCGTTCCATATTCTCAGCGAGTGCGCGGTAGTGCGGGGAGTTCTTGTCGCGCTCGAAGATGGCGACGAGGCTGGAGGCGTTCACAAATCGTACCATGTCGTCGATGTGTCCGTCGGTGTCGTCGCCTTCGATTCCCTGACCGAGCCAGAAGGTGTGCGTCGTACCGAGGAGTCGATGCAGCTCCGCTTCGATGTCTTGCTTGCTCTTATAAGGGTTGCGATTTTCATTCAGCAGGACGGCTTCCGTCGTGATGAGAAGTCCTTCTCCATTTCCTTCAATCGCGCCACCTTCGAGGATGAGCGAAGAGCTGAGGACAGGGAGGTCACGCGCCTGCGCCATGTGAAGAGGGATGCGATTATCAAGATCCCACGGTGCAAACTTACCACCCCATGCGTTGAACTCCCAGTTCGCGATCTGACGGGTACCGTCCTTTCGCTGGACGAAGATGCCACCATGGTCACGACACCAGACGTCATTTGTCGGGTGATCAAAGAGCTGGTATTGCCCCGCTTCTACTCCAGCCTGCTGGAGCAAGTTAGCAATCCCTGCGTGCATAGGCTGTACCGCATTGATACAGACCTGAGCTTCAGGAGCGATGAGGGAGGCGAGTAGTGCGTAGTCGCGGTGCAGTGCCTCTAGTCCGCCCTGCCAGAGATCATCACGATGAGGCCATGAGAGCCAGACCGCGTCTTGCTTCTCCCATTCGGCTGGCCAGCGGAGATTGTCGCTGCCTTCGAGGGCTGAGATAGTGTGGGGAGCTGGGGATGTGATCATGCTTGTGAGTGGAAGAAGTGGGGTTTCAGAAGGGGTATGTCTACTTGCGACTGCTGGATAAGTGCAGCTATGACTCGCTGTATATCGGGCAGCGTGTCGAAGTCGCTTTGCTCGTCGTTATTATCCTTGCCGAAGACACCTATGCTGATGAGGTTATAAACGATAGATCCGAGGTCAGAGGAGTTTTTAATCCCCCAGTTTTCGAGAACTTCGTAGGCGAGCGGTCCGAACTCTTCCTGCGCGAGTTTGCAGTAGCACAGGTGCAGCTGCTCAGCACTGAGGTGACCCTCTAGCTTCATAACCGAGCTCGCGTAGCCAATAGTACGATCAAGCAAGTAGTATGCCTCCTTGTCGTATTCTGGGTGCTGCTTGAGGATATCCTCCACAGCATGTGCGAAGTTCTTGTACATGGGCGCAGTCTATCACAGGCTCTAGTTAGAATGCAAGCATGACTTGCATTACTGGATAGTGAATTGAGTCGCTATCTCGTCAATAGCTTGGATCAGAGACTCGTCCAAGGCGGGCTGTCCTATGGCTGCAGCGCACCCATCGAGCTGCTCCACATTACGCGCACCTATCAGAACACTCGTCACTTCGGGGCGATGGAGTAACCAGCGAATAGCGAGCTGCGTGAGAGGGATGCCTGCCTGTCCAGCTAGATCCTGCAAGGCTGCGATGTGTGCGTTGTTCTGCCTGACATGATCTTCATTGAGAAATACAGAGTCTGCGCGTGCGGCACGTGATGCATCGGGGAGCTGCTTCGCAAGGTACTTGCCCGTCAGCTGACCTTGTGCGAGAGGGGAGAATACGATGGAGCCAGTTTGCTGCTCTTTAAGCGCTGGAAGCATGCCTTCTTCGCATTCGCGGTGCAGCATGTTGTAGCGGAACTGATGGATAAGGCAAGGGACTTTTTCCTCGCGAAGAAGTTCGCATGCCTTGTGAAAGAGCGCAGGCGGGTACTTCGAGAGACCTGCATAGAGAGCCTTGCCGCTACGTACAGCCGTGACGAGAGCACTCACTGTTTCTTCGATAGGTGTGTCAGGGTCAGGGCGATGTGAGTAGAAAACATCCACATAATCGAGCCCCATGCGGCTGAGTGACTGATCTAGACTAGCGATGAGGTGCTTACGGCTACCCCAGTCTCCATACACACCATCCCACATGAGATGTCCTGCCTTCGTCGCGATGAACATCTCGTCGCGGCGTGGTGCGAAATGCTCTTTCATCAACTTACCGAAGCTGACTTCTGCTGAGCCTGGGGGTGGGCCATAGTTGTTCGCCAGATCAAAGTGGCAGATCCCTACATCCATGCAGCGCGCTATCATATCATAGCATGCTTGCTGATCATCATGTGTGCCAAAATTGTGCCAGAGGCCAAGGGAAATCTCAGGGAGAAGGACGCCACTGCGTCCGCTACGACGGTAATTCATAAATAGTGATGTATGTTAGTGTGTGAATTAAGACATCCCCTGACTGAGGATGAGGTTTAGCTCATGCTGGAAGGCCTGCAGTTCTGTCTCAGTGGGTCTGTCGCTGAGATCGTTCCATGAGAATGCTCCTGTGCTATCGAAGCTCCATGCTCCACGTATTCCAGAGGTGAAAAGAGCTTTTCCTGAAAGCATCGTGCCAGGTATCTGTAGCTCATCGAGGCTGACCTTTACTAGGGCTGCTGTTGTCGATGGTGCTGCCGCTGCTGGAGTAGCTGGAGCTTCGGGCTGAGTCGTGGTCTCTTGCTCCACGGGTGGAGTAGGGGCTGCGATCTCGGCTATCTCAATGCCGTGATCCAGCAGTAGAAAGCGCAAGTCCATAAAGCGAATGGAGAATCCTTGATCCGTTAAGTTCTTCTGAATACCGTTTAAATCAATGCCCTGTGCCGCCCATGCGCGGATACTTTCAATAGCTTCGGGGGTGATGCTCATGCTGCTATGCTAGCAAAAATACAAGCATATTGCAAGTCGCTAGATACGCCTTGTTAGTCATTTCCTCTCCTTTATTTTAATTAGAAGGAGGGGGTGGAGCGGGTGCTTCTTGCATGGGCTCCTCCTCTGGAGTCTCCGTATCGCTAGGCAGATTGAAGATATTTGGGTTGAAGAGATCGTTCCCGCTATTCTCATAGTCAAGAGTGCTCTCGCCGAGAGGGAGGGGCGCGCTGTTGTTGCGCTTATTTGTCTGTCTCGTCGCTTGCTCTGTATTTGTTTCTCTAAGCTTGAGTTGATCTCCTATATTAGTCTCGCGTAGCTCTTTCTGTGCTTGCATTTGTAATAGGGCAGCGCGGTCTTCTCTCGCTTGTTTCTGAGAGGCGCGCAGGCTTGACTGACGCATCATCATCACCATGATAACACTGGCTAGTACCACGACTATGCTGAGGCATGCGAAAATAGCAATCTTCAGCGTCTTGCTGCCACTGCTGCTATCTCTACTGGACTTAGATCTGCGGCCGGATGAGGATGATCTGCGCGAGCTGCTGCCGTGGCTGCTGCGATACCTTCTATGTCTAGTAGGTGCTGCTCCATGGAGGGCGCTGGTCATGGCATCTTCTGGCTTTTCTGCTTCAAATGAGGCTTCGTAGTCAATAGGTGATACTATTTCTGTTGGCTGTGCTTCGCTCTGAGCTGCGGGCTTCGGTGCTTGCTTGATTACCGCGCGTGGCTGCTCTGTAGCCTTCTTTTCTTCTTGGGCTTCTGGCGTAGACTTCACCTCGATTGTAGATGGTGTCTTTATCTCGGGGATGCTTATTTTCTCTGAGGGTGTGTCGTTATCCTCGGATGCTAGCTTGTTTAGATCCACGTTTTCTAGGAAATCTAGAAGCTCGTGTTCTCTTTTCGCTTCGGTGTTACTGCCTGCTTCCTGTTCTGCTTTTTGCATATTGGTGTAAGATTATTAGAGGTTAGCATTAAGATCGTTTATCCATTCAGATATACTGTGGTAGCGCTTCTCTATGGTGGGAGAGAGCGCTCTATCGATGGATTTTAAGAAGTTAGGGTGGTAAATTTCCTGTAGATGTGGCATGGCTGAGAGCGGGTCTACTGTATCAAAGAGTAGCCGCTGCTTGCTCGCGGGCAGACACTGCCCTGTCAGGACGAAGTATAGGGTCGCGCCTAGTGCGTAGATATCGGTCCATGGCCCCATATTGCCCCCAGGTTCACCCTGTTCGCTTGGGCTGAATCCTTGGGATTCGATGACATTCGCATCTAGATCACCATACTCATCTCGCGCTGCACCGAAGTCGATCAGCATGGGGCGACCTTGGCGCGTCACGAGGATATTATCCGGTTTGATATCGCGGTGGAGAAGATTGCGCTGGTGGAGGTAATCAAGGGCATCGAGTATGCGAATCAGTGTGCCATACAGGGCATCCTGAGGAATGTTCATATTATGATCGGCGTAATCTTTCGCTACCTCGCCAAGATTCTTTCCATCAATGTACTCCGTGACGTAATATGCTGTGCCATGAGCCTCGAAATAGGAGTATACCTTTGCAATATTAAGATGATCCAGCGTCGCAAGAAGTCGAACCTCGCGCAAGAAGTTCGTCAGTGCCCATTCGTAGATGTTATTGTTTTCGGGATCGCTCAGACGTACACGTAGATTGTTACTCTCGCGATAGCAAAGTGAATCAGGGAAGTTTTCCTTAATAACAACTGGTCGATTCAGAAGATCCTCCACAGCGAGATAGGTGATACCAAAGCCGCCCGCGCCAAGCGTACGGTGTATCTTGTAATTGCGTAAACGATAACCATCGGGCAGCTCTTTAGGGGCGATATCTATGTCTATCTTCTCCTTGGGCGCTTGCTGGCTGACAGTCTCAAGGATGTTATCCATGAGGCCGCTTTTTGGCTCGAGTGTATTGCTATCGGTGGCTGTGGGCATAAGTGTGAAATCGTGTGTGATTAGTGTGGCCAGGGGACACTCTTGTTGTTCTTTTTGTAGATAGGCATCTGAGCCTTGCGCTGCTTGAGTGTGGTGGTGAGTAGCTTGGCTAGCTCTTTAACCTTCTGAGGGTTTTCCTCTGCGAGGTCTTTTGATTCGTGGATGTCATCTGCGAGGTTGAAAAGCATAGACTTCTCGGTCGCATGATCATAAATGAGCTTCCAGTCGCCGAGGACGATGGCTGAGCGGACTCCGTAGCCTGCACCACTAGCTGCGCCTTCACCCCACATATTGGGTACATGGAAGATGAGGGGACGTGTATTACCTTGCTGTATGCTCCCTTTCAGCGTGGGGATGAAGCTGACACCATCTACCTTCTTCGTAGATTTCTTCAAAATCCCCATTAAGGTGGGGTAGAAATCCTCGATGATGATGGGAGTATTACTCACGCTGGCAGGTTTTACAACACCTGGCCATTTCACGATGGCGGGGACACGTATGCCGCCTTCATAAAGAGAGCCCTTCCCGTAACTGAGAGGGTAGTTCGCCTCCTGTAGGCGACCGCTGATGGCTAAGCCTCCATTGTCGGATACGAAGATGACGACCGTGCTCTTCTCGAGGTCATTCTCCTTGAGCCAAGCCATGAGATCGCCTAGACTCTTATCCATGCCCTCGATGAGGGTGGCGTAGTTACGCTCGCGGAGATTCCATGGCTTTCCATCGGCTGGATGCGTACTCACATGAGGTGCGGGGTAGTTCTTCATGAATCGCTCATCATTAGCTCTCTCATCGAGTGGGCTGTGAATAGCATAGTGACTCATGTAGAGGTAAAATGGTTTTCCCCCTGCCTTAGGCTTCAGCTCGTTGAGGAGATCGAGAGCTTCGAGAGTGAGGGCTTCGGTGACAAAGGTGTTTTCCTTCTTGTACTTCTCAATATTGCGTAAGCCTGTGATCTGGAACTGCCCCTTGCCGTAGCTGTTCTTCCCTCTGTAGTCGGCGATGCCGCCTGTTTCTTTTCCTGCAATGTTGTAGTCAAAGCCGAGATTGCGAGGGTTCGCCCCCGGCGTGCCCTTTGTTCCCCAGTGCCCTTTACCGCAGTGAATGGTGATATAGCCTGCGTCATTGATGGCCTGAGCAAGAGTCTTTGACGGTGCTGTGAGATAAGGCATCTTCATGTCATAGCTTGCCGACTCCTCTGTGATGGGGAGCTTCGTTTTTCCTGAGCTCTTTGTGCCTCGGGGCTGCAGTCCGTTGACATTCCACTCGGGAGCCTTTAATGTCGGATGAGGCGTGTCCACACTCTTATCCGCGTTCAAGGTCCAGTTTGTGACGCGATGACGAGAGGCATTCATACCAGTCATGAGACTGACGCGTGTGGGGGTCGATACAGGGCAGGCGTAAGCACGTGTGAACATCATCCCCTGCTCAGCAAGAGCCTCCATGTGCGGTGTGCGGTAGCGCTTGTTAAGGAAGGTCTCTTTCGCCTTCCCATCGCTATCGCGCCAGAAGGGGAGACTCGTATCCTGCCATCCCATATCATCGACGATGAAGAAGATGATGTTCGGCTTCTCTACATCATGTGAGAAGTTCGCATAGAGCGGGCTGCTTAATCCAGCTGTTATGAGGGGGAGCGTGATGAGGTGATTCATGTATAATAGACGCGTTCTTGCTGTTATGCTAGCACTTGTAAGCTAATCTGTCGAGAAAAAAGCGCATTGTTACTTTCGCTTTGTGTATAGAAATCTCACTTAATATTGAGTATGTAGGAGATGTTTCACAGGGATATCTGTAGAGCTTTCTGGCGTTTTTTTACGGGCGAGATTTTTTCACAATAAAAGCCTATCGAAATGAAAAAAACGCCCGAAAGAGAAAAAAAGACTTGATCCTCCAGAAAAACTCGCTATAATTCCCTCGCACGCTGCAAGGCGGGTGTAGCTCAGTGGTAGAGCGCAACCTTGCCAAGGTTGATGTCGT
>CAYJLR010000118.1:0-6821 GCA_964370895.1 uncultured Akkermansia sp.
AAAAAATGAAGGCTGTGAAGGCTGAACTTGGGAAATCAAAAAAGCGCAGAACTTGATCAGTTCTGCGCTTTACTTGATAGCAGGAAGGTGATTCGAACACCCGACCAAAGGCTTATGAGTCCTCTGCTCTACCACTGAGCTATCCTGCCATTGTAGTGCGAGGGGAGTATAAATGATATGTGTAGCTTTGTCCAGTGAAAAAAGAGTTTTTTTTATTTTTTTTGAGAACTCCCCTTGAGCGAGCGCTGAGCCATCTACATGAGGGGGCTAGCGAGGCAATCTGGAAGACTCATGATAAAAGTATTGCTATTGCTTTCTTATTCTGCTAAGCTGCTGACTTCTCCCCTATGTGTGGAGCCCCTGCTAATGAGCCTATTTTCCTTTAGTAAACTTCGTCAGAAAAAAGAGCAAAGCCAGCTTATCAAAAGTGAGTTGCAGCGCGTGAGTGATCAAATTCAAGCCGAGATCGATCAGCTCGACCCATCCGTGCAAACTTATGCGCGTGAGATATGTAAGGCGCGCGGAAAGATGCTGCGCCCCGGACTCGTTCTCCTTGTCGCACAGGCGACAGGTGGAATTAAAGACAATCATATCCGCTTCGCAGCCCTGCTGGAAATGACGCATATGGCCTCACTCGTGCATGATGATGTACTCGATAAGGCTGAAACGCGTCGCGGTGAACCTACCGCGAATAAGCTCTGGGGTAATAATCTCGCAGTTCTTCTCGGTGACGTCATGCTCGCTCAGGCGATGATGCTAGGTACAGAGATAGGTAATCTGGACTTCTGCCGTCACATGGCGCTCACGGTGCGTGAGCTATGCCAAGGCGAAGTAGAGCAGAGTGCTCGTATTTGGGATGCGGATATGACGCGCGAAGAGTACTTCGAGCTCATCCGTAAGAAGACAGCCACTTTATTCTCTGCTGCTGCTAAAGGCTCTGCTATGCTGCAGGGACTCGATGATGAGAAGATATCTCAGCTGGAGCGCATAGGTACGCTGCTGGGTATATCTTATCAGATCTATGATGATATACTCGACCTGTCAGGGAAGGATGAAGCCGCAGGCAAGACGCTCGGTACTGACGCGACAAAGGGGAAGCTGACCCTGCCATTTTTCTATATGATGGAGTCTGACGATCTCGATATTGTCGACTACATCCGCCATAGTGTCGAGAAACATGAAGAGATCAGTCTGAACCGCCTGCGTCAGAGTCAGGTCTTTTATTCTGCTCTCGAGGCCTCTAGCCGCGATGCGAAGGAGCGTAATGCAGAGGTGCGTGACCTGCTATGGGAGCTTCCTGAGTCTCCTGCACGTGAAGCACTCTGTGAGCTGAGCTTTCATCTCGATGAGATGATCGATGATTGCTTAAGTTAATATACACATCATTGCAGCATGAGAATCTCTGCTGCTGAATTGTCGATTTCGCGTTTTCTTCATTTTTATTATTTGACTATTTGTCATTCTAATCTTCTTGCACAGTATGAGTAATTCCTATAGACCTGAGTACATGCAGCCTCCTGAGGGCCAGCACAGCGAAAGCCTGTGGCAGTGCCTCTGTGATGAGGCGCAGTCCTGCAAGCAGGAGCGAATCCTGCTCCCCTTGCTGCGTGACGTGATTCTTGACAGACAGGACTTTTCTTCCTGTATAGCTGTTCGCTTAGCTCGTAAGTTATCGCGTCGCGATATGAAGCGCGAGGAGTTAGAGCCTCTTTTCTTAGATGTGCTGAAGGGGCAGCCTAGTATCGCCGAGGCTATCGCCATCGACCTGCGTGCCTACATGGAGCGTGATGCTGCCTGTCACAGTCACTTAGAACCCTTGCTCTTTTACAAGGGCTTTCATGCCATATCTATTCATAGGATAGCGCATGAGATCTGGGGGCAGGGGAGACGATTGCTCGCGCTCATGCTACAGAGTATCTGCAGTGAGATCTTCAGTGTGGATATTCATCCTGCGGCTCGCATCGGTTGTGGTGTGATGCTTGACCATGGTACGGGCTGTGTTATCGGTGAGACTGCCATCATTGAAAATGATGTTTCTATTCTCCATGCTGTTACCCTCGGTGGTACTGGTAAGGAGAAGGGTGGTGAGCGTCATCCGATCGTGCGTACAGGTGTACTGCTCGGCGCTGGTGCGAAGGTGCTGGGACGAGTCACAGTGGGACAGTGTGCGAAAGTGGCGGCCTCCTCCGTCGTGCTTAATGACGTGCCGTCGCATAAGACCGTGGCCGGTGTACCAGCCCTCATCGTGGCGGACTCTGAGTGTATGGGTAGCCCCGCGCATAGCATGGCTCACCAACTAGGAGACTAGCACTAGTAATTAGAATTTTATCATGACCGAGACTGCTGATATTCATCTTCCCTTAAAAAAAGCTGACAAGCACGAAGCCCGTGTGAAGGCGGTAGCCGCGAAGCTAGGCATATCCCCTCAGCGCGTGAAGGAACTGCGACTGCTGAAGGAAAGTATAGACGCTCGTCGTAAGCCCATCTGTAAGCAGCTGCGCTTCCTCGTCGGTGTGGATGAACCACTGCCGCCAGCCGCCCCCATACGCTGGGATCACCCGCGCGTCGCCGATGATGCCCCACGCATCATCATCGTGGGCAGTGGACCTGCGGGGCTTTTCGCAGCGCTGGAATGCATCAAGCTAGGGCACAAGCCCATCGTGCTGGAGCGCGGTTATGATGTGGATAAGCGTCGCCTCGATATCGCCCCTGTGCATCTCGGTGGATTGGTGAACGAGGAATCGAACTATTGCTTCGGTGAAGGCGGGGCAGGGACATTCTCCGATGGGAAGCTCTACACCCGCGCGACGAAGCGCGGGCCAGTCAGCGATATTTATGAATGCTTCGTCGCCCACGGAGCCTCTGAAGATATCCTCACTGATGCGCATCCACATATAGGCTCGGATAAGCTCCCAGCCGTCGTGAAGGCGATGCGTGAGAGTATCATCGCAGCGGGCGGTGAAGTACACTTCGGCACGCGAGTTGTCGAGCTGCTTACGCAGCAAGATGGTGCACGCGTGATACTGCGCGGTGCGCGTAGTGCCTCAGGTGAAGAGTTCCTAGGAAAGGCTCTCATCCTCGCGACGGGGCACAGCGCAAGAGACGTGTATCGCATGCTGCACGATGCTGGACTCCTGCTGGAGAAAAAATCCTTTGCAGTCGGTGTGCGAATCGAGCACCCACAGCAGCTTATCGATGCTGCACAGTACCATCTGCGCTCAGGCGAGGCTCGCCCGAGGGAGCTCGGAGCGGCTCGCTACACCCTCGCGACAAAGATACGTGAGCGTGGAGTGCATTCCTTCTGTATGTGCCCCGGTGGGCATATCGTCCCTGCGGCGACGCAGAATGATCAGGTCGTCGTGAATGGTATGTCTCTGTCGCGTCGCGATTCCCCCTTTGCGAATGCTGGCTTTGTCGTCAGCGTCGAGCCTGATGATAGCCTCCCCTTCGAAGCGGAGCATGGTGTGCTCTCAGGTATAGCTTACCAGCAGGCGCTGGAGGTCGCGACCTCTCAAGCTGGCGGTGGTCAGCAGAAAGCCCCCGCCCAGCGCGTGCTCGACTTCCTCGCAGGGCGCGTGTCTAGCAGCTTACCTGCTACCAGCTATGAGCCTGGTATACAGGCGTGGGATCTGCATGATCTGCTCAGCGAAGAGATTACTTCGCGCATGAAGGAAGGTTTGGCATTTTTTGAGCGTAAGATTCGCGGCTTTGCAGGCGAGGAAGCGCTACTGATAGGCTGTGAGACACGTACGAGTTCCCCTGTGCGCATCCCTCGCGTTGCTGTGAAGTTGGAGCATCCTGATCTCGAAGCTCTCTATCCCTGTGGGGAAGGTGCTGGCTATGCTGGCGGTATCGTCTCGGCGGCCTTGGATGGCATGCGCTGCGCACAGGCTGCTTGCCAGAGCTGATGCTGCGCTGAGAAGAGAGGTGTTGCGTGGATGGGGATTTTATGCTATCTTATCCTAGATGAAGCTGTTTTTAATCAGTCTACTGTTACTTCCCTTATCGCTGGGTGTGCTCTCTGCAGAGCAGACTACAGCCGAGAGGCAGGCCTTGCTTGATGAGGAAAGTAATTTACTGAATAGTGCCGCTGAAAGGCGAGCAGCTCAGGCAATGGAGGCGGAAAAGAAGCCGGCAAACTCGAAAGAAGCTGTCAGGGTCACGTCAGAATCGAGAGCGTTCACCGTCACGAGCCGTGATGGTCTCCGCGCAGGCGCTGTTGCCAGCCGAGCGGATGATATGTTCAAGCATCTGCAGCAGCTCATTTCACTACCTGCGAAAACCAGTGCCCCTATGCTCATCGAACTCGTGGGAGATCCCCATGATGATGTACAGTATAACCCTTACCAGCTCAGTATCGACCTCCATGGAGAACAGCCCGTCGTACGTATGCGTGTCCATGTGGGCGGTGGGATTAATGTTCCTGAACTGCATCGTGCCATTGTGCGTCTTTGTCTGTATGAGTATGCGCTTAGTCATATGGATATGGCGGCCTATGCTGATGGAGACGAGACAGGTGTGAGTCTGCCGCTCTGGCTGACGACTGGCGTGGAACAGGCCTTACTCTGGCGTGGTGGAAGGCTGAATAGGGATATGTTTACTCAGCTCTTTCAGCAGTCTGAGGTGCTGAGTATTAATGCTATTTTAGATGTCGATGCGGGTGGCTCCCTCGATGGGACGACTCGCCAGCTCTTTGAAGCCTCCTGTACGGCTCTCATGCTCTCTCTGCTGAATCAAGAGGGCGGTAAGCAAGCGGTGCTCAGCATGGTGGCTTCTGGCTTTGATGGTGAGCAGACCGCGCGACAGCAACTCATGCAGCACTTCCATGCGACAGGCATAGAAGACAATGCCTTGCAAAAATGGTGGGCGCTGGAGCTCGCGAATATGGCGACTCCCTCCATGTATGAGAGCATGACCTTAGCCCAGACAGAGGAGTCGCTTGCTAGCATCCTCACGCAGATCTATGTAGATCGCACGACTGGGCAGCAGCAGCTCATCCCTGTGGATAATTTCCAAGCCTTCACTCAGCACCCAGAGTGGCGCAGCCTCATCCCAGCTCTGCAGCGCAAGTTACAGGGGCTTTATGCGCGCGCCTTCCCTACCTATCGCCCTATTATTGAGGAATACCAGCTGCTCTTAACGAAGCTTCTTCTGGAGGATGATCCTACTGAGTATACCGAAGTCCTGCAATCCCTCTACGACTTGCGCAGTCGATACAGGGACGTCTCAAGTCGCTCGCGTGACTACCTCGATTGGTATGAAATGACCCATGTAGGAGGGGAGATGAGCGCTGACTTCCAGCAGTATCTGCGCATGCGCGAGATGCTGCGTCGACAGCCTACAGCAGTAGAGACGCATATGAGTCGCTACCTGAGTGATATAGAAATGCTCATGGATATGAAGGCAGGGGATGACTTGCCTGCACCCATGCAACGCAAGGTAGAAAAGGCTGCTGCACGACCACTGAGTGCTCCCTGATGGATGAATCATGAGCCCACGATCACGAAAAGAAGTCTTTGACATCCCTGCGCATCCCGATAGACAGCATGAGCTGGAATTACAAGCGCAGGGCTACCGCTGTATCTGCGGTATAGACGAGGCAGGGCGAGGTCCCTTGGCTGGCCCTGTTGTCGCAGCAGCCGTTATCTTACCAGAAGGCTATGAAATCTCAGGACTGACAGACTCGAAAAAGCTCAGTGCGAAGAAACGCGATATCCTCTATAAGCAACTGATGGAAGATGAAAAGGTGCTGAAATGCATCGCTGAAGCCAGTGTGGAGGAGATAGATAAGTTAAATATCCTGCGCGCTACTCACCTCGCGATGAGGCGTGCGGCGGAGGGCTTAGCTGCTGTGCCTGATATGTGTCTGATTGATGGGCTAGCTGTACGGGATTTTCCCTTCGAGCAGACCCCTTTAGTGAAGGGGGACGCGCGTAATCTTAGCATAGCCGCCGCAAGTATTCTGGCAAAGGTGAGCCGCGATGCTATCATGCAGGAGCTAGATTTGCTGCATCCTGAGTATGGGTTTGCGAAGCATTCTGGCTATGGGACAGCTCAGCATATGCGCGCGCTGCGTGAGCATGGTATTACGGAGCATCACCGTCGCAGCTTTAGTCCTGTGTCACAGCGGAGTTTAGATTTGGGGTTTTGAGTGCTATGAAAGTCGCTCATAAGTTGGCCGCGAAACTGCGATTCCTGCATAAGCTGAGATTTCGCGCGGAGTCGGATGATCCTCACTGGCTGGGACGATATGGCGAATATGCCGCTGCATCGTGGCTGCGCGCTCAGGGGCATCGCATCTTGAGACAGAACTTTCGCCGTCGTGGGGGAGGGGAGATAGATATCGTGAGTCGAGATGGTGATGTGCTCGTCTTCACCGAGGTGAAAACGAGGCGATCACGAGAAGGAGGTGCACCCGCAAGGGCAGTGGATAAGCAGAAGAGAGATCTGCTCCGAGCTGCAGCGCGCACGTGGCTGAACCTCCTGAGCGGTAGCGACGATGGTGAGGGGGAGATTCCCCATCGATTTGACATCGTGGAAGTGATACTTAGGGAGGGTGAGCCCGCGCAGGTGAGGCAGCTGGATGATATCTTCCGCTGGATAGAGGGGGAGGGGCGTGCGTATTGATGCGCGCGCGTGACTGAGGCTTAATTCAGTACTTCGGCGCTAGTCAGCATGCCGACACGAGTCGATATCGCGTGCAGTGCGATGGCGTGTATCATCTGATCTACGGAAGTGCATGCGTCGCTGATGATCTTGATATCATAGGCCTGTGCAGGTAATGAGAGGGCAGTATGTGTCACGCAGTTCTGCGTCATCAT
>CAYJLR010000119.1:0-3352 GCA_964370895.1 uncultured Akkermansia sp.
GCTTCTCCATGCCTATATCATGCATTAGCGATGAAAGAACATCGTTTCTATTAAGGGGGTATCTGTTTATAATTAATGTCTATCAGTATGTAATATGTTATTTCTTCTTTTATTTTAGCCTTTTCTGATTATAAATATGTTATTTTGTATTACGAATAACAATTGAAAGTCATCTATTAAGACTGTTTAGAGGTGGCTCGTTCTACTGCCTTCTTTCGTGTGACTGCAGAGTTGAAAAAATGGATTGCTATCTAGGGGAAAGATGATACACTAATTGTTTGATTCCCTTATGAAAATCCATCTTTCTCTCCGGCTACGTTCTGCCTTATTAAGCTCACTTCTTGCTAGTGCTCTGCCTTGCTTTGCGGTGGAGGTGAGTGAGCCGCAGGAATTAAAAATACTCACGTGGAATATATGGCATGGGCATCATAGTAAGCCTGAGAACTTCGGTGAAGCTGGCTGTGCCGGTACTAGGGCTATTCTTAAAGAGAGCGGTGCGGATGTCATCCTGCTGCAGGAGACTTATGGTGCGTCAGCTGCTATAGCTAAGGAGCTAGGCTATGACTACGTGAATATAGGTGGTGAGGGGAATAATTTGAGTATTTATAGTCGCTATGAGATTCTGGATAGTTTTACAAATGACGCGATTCTAAACTCATTCTGCATCGGTGGTGTAGAGCTGAAAATAGGGGAGAAGAATGTCAAGGTCTATAACATCTGGTTTAGCTCGGGCCCAGATATCAGTATGCCGTTCATCACGGCAGATAAGTCGAATGAGGAGTTGATCGTCTGGGATGCTCAGTATAGGGGAAAGGATGTCGACAGGGCTCTCGTCATGACGAGAGCGGATATGAGGGATAGCGACCACACGCCACTTATCATGGGTGGGGATTATAATTCGCATTCACACCTAGACTGGACAGAGGAGACGAAGGATATGTACCAGCATGAGGGGCGAATCATTGATTGGTATGTGTCAAATGCCATGGCGGATCTCGGCTTCATAGATTCTTACAGAGAGGTGCATGCTGACCCGAGCACGGATCTAGGGGAAACGTGGACGAAGACAGAGGGGGATAATCTCGACCGCGAAGATCGCATCGATTATATTTACTATCAAGGAAAAAACATAGAAGCCCGCCAGAGTGTGGTCTTCGAAGGGAATAAGGGAGAAGAGCTGGTGATGGGGGATAAGTCGATTCTCTTCGCCTCTGATCATCGCCCTGTGATGACTACTTTCATACTGAATGCAGCAGCCCCCTTCGATAAGATTTACGATGAGAATGAGGATCTGGAACTTACCGTGGATGAGAGCTTTGCGAATGGTGACAGCCTCGCTGTAGAGTCTAAAGGGGCAAAAGTCCATGTCAACCTAAGTGTGACAGATATCGCTAGCCTGCAATTAGGCGTGAGGGATGGGGAGAATAAACTCAGCTTCACGCATGATGCTAACCTATCACTGGGCTGTTTGAAGATAGCTGATATGGCCGATGTCGTCTTAGGCGATGAGAACTCAAAGGATAAGAGAATCATACTCAGTAACCGCGAGGGGAAGTCGTATGTGGGCGGTAAGTCTTCAGCACGAATCGCAAAGGAGCAGAGCCTGCATCTAGCCGGCGGAAACTTCCATGTATGGGAGGAGGCGAAGTTGCAAATCAAAGGGGAGCTCCATCAGAGCACGGCTACTGGTGATTTCCATGTCTGGGATGATGCGAATGTCACGGTGGATGAGGCGGGTAAATTGAATATCGGCTCTTATGTGTCGCATGCTTCGACATTGAGGAGCAATAGTAAGGATGTCGCTATAGCTCATTACGATGCTCGCGGGCATTTCCTTAATCCTCAGGGTGATCTCATCATTAACCAAGGTGATGGGCGCATGGTGATAGGCGATATCGAGGTGAATAAGACTCCCTTAACGATCAGTAATGCGGGGCATCTCTCCTTGCATGGTACGCTAAAACTGGCAGAGAAGGTGAGGCTTATTAATAATGGGACGCTGGCTCTCAGTGGTAGAGTCGTGCTCGCGAGCGATACGAGGATAATCAATAATAAGACGCTGGAGCTAGCTCCTTCACTGCGCTTCGATGTCACGGATATCAATCTGAGTGCTTATATCTGGGATAGGGATAGTGATAGGTATTATCTACAGCTGCTCGATGGCTCTGGTGTACATGACCTGACGAGCTTGACCGCGAGTAATATAGTTTCTCATTATCAAGACCCTGTGTCTTTCACCGAAAATGGTGGTATAGCCTTCGCGGTGAAAGTGCAGAAGTATCAGGGGAAGTTAGAAGAGGGGCAGTCCTATACGATAGCTTCAGACACGAAGCTCGATCTGAGCGAGGGCTCGAAGTCTATTCGTATTTTAGAGATTGATAAGCGTGCTACTCTTTCTCTGAGTGGAGCACCACACAGGCTGTCGGTCTCTCATTTCCTGCTAGGGGCGGGCTCTAAGCTGAATATCAATGCTAATTCCCTTTCTAGCGAGCGCTTCGAGATGGCAGCTGATAGCCGTCTGGTATTTGAAGGGGGCGGTACATTACAATTAGAGAATGGTTATATCCAAGGGAATATCATCTTGAAAGATCGTGGGAATCTTATCTTGGGCGCGAAGGGGACACATGTGGACGACACTGATAGTGCTGGTATCATGCGGGTCGAGCTCAGCTCTCTCTCAGCAGAGGCAGGGAGTAATATCTACTGGCAAAGCTATGCCCCCAGTAACAGGGTAGCGAACTTGACGCTAAATGGGAATCATTACCAGCATTTTATTCATATGAATAAGAATGATGTCGTGGCGATTAACATAGGGCGTTTGGAAGTGCTCGGTGATAGTACATTTGAGTTCGAATGGTCAGGCGCGTACAGCAGCAACGCACATTACAACATAGGTCGATTAACAGGTGATGCTCAATTAACCATCTCTTCATTAGATCACGGTAAAGACGAAGGAGAGCGCCATCTTGTGATCCAAGATGCATCCCAATTCAATGGTACTGTCAAGGTGCTAGGCGAGGGGGAGGGTATGCCTCGTGTGTATATAGAGCGCGTTAATAATAATGAGAAGCACACACCCACCTTTACAGGGATGATTTATTCAAAAGGCTTTGAAAAGTCGGGTGCAGGGCGTGCGAACTTCGAAACGCTGCATCTCGAATCAGGTGAGGCAAAGGTGCTAAAGGGTGTGCTGAGCATATCTGATTCATTAATTCTCCCGAAGGGCGGAAGAGTGCAGGTAGCAACAGGCGCGTCTATCGAGCTGCGCAAGGGCACGACGATTTCTATCGGTGAGAAGAGCGTGACCGTACAAGCTGATGTCAAGATAGGCGAGGGGGGCATTTCCCAAGAT
>CAYJLR010000119.1:3452-6707 GCA_964370895.1 uncultured Akkermansia sp.
TCTTAATTCTTTACAGACTGTATTTAATCTTGCTACAGGGATACCTGTTCTATATATTAGCTATATTCTATGAGACGCAAGGACAGAGAAGTGACGGATAGGGATACGATCTTAGGCGTGATTCAGCAATGCCGGTACTGTCGTCTCGGCTTTTACGATGAGGGAGAAGTCTATATACTGCCCCTGAATTATGGCTATGCCTTCAAGGGGGATCAGCTTTATTTATATTTCCACGGTGCGAAAGAGGGGAGAAAAATAGATCTCATCTCACGCGGTGGATCAGTTGGTTTTCAGATGGATGCAGAGTATAGTTTTAAACTAGGGGAATCAGCCTGTAACTCGACAGCTAGTTATCAAAGCATCATTGGCAATGGCGAAGTTTCTTTTGTGACGGATGTTTCTGCGAAAATAGAGGCCTTGAAGACCATCATGAGACAGCAGACTCAGAGGGAGGACTGGCCATTCGATGAGAGCGCTGTAAATGCTATAGCTGTTTTTCAGCTGAAAGTGACTAAGCTATCCTGTAAGATTCACCTGTAATAAATAAAAATAAGTGAAAAAGAAAATCATTTTCTGCGCACTCTTACTCCTTGCTCTAGGTTCGCTGCTTTTCTATTACATCCTCCCATTCCACAGTGGAGAGAATGAACTATGCGTCGCTGATCTCGATATACCAGAGGGGCTAACTCTCACGTGGAATGTGAAACTCTCTGATATGGAATTTGCGGATGAACTCGAAGGCGGCATGTACCTCATCAAGTCGATAGGAGGAGGACTAGAGGTCTCTCTCAGCGGCGAAAAGGGCGGTGCGATGCTACGCGTCTCCCCACCAGATAACCCGAGGCTTGATCATGCTCCTGCCTATATCATGGATATTTCCCAGAGTGTGAAGGAGCTGCCAGCCTTGCGACTTCACCGTCCCGAGGGCGATGTACGTGTTTATCCACGCTTTCAGCTTGAAGTGAATGTCTTGATCATAGAGAAGTTTCTGCTGCCTCATAAGCTGCGCTATGTGTGGAATATAGTTTATGATGCAGAAATGAGGCAGCTCTGCCGGTTAAGTGGAGGAGATATCATCGCTAAAGACTCAAGGCGCTCTATCCCCTTTGCGCACGTCGTGGAGCAGGTCTCATACGATGAGGTGTCTATGGATATGAGGACTCTGACGAGACGCGTCGATGAGAATGGGAAGCTCCAGCCGCGCGCACAGGATGCTCACTCTCCGCACACAGACGTCGCATTTCTCTACTTTGATGGTGGTTTCTATTATGGGCGTGGTCTCCACAGTGCTAAGGAGCGTTTTTTCGATGCTCATGCGGATTCAAGCGCGCCAACTGAGCTCCTTTATGAATTAACTAAAGAGACGGAGCAGGGGGTGCTCGAAGAGGTGATCTCAGGCGGGAATAATGATTTCAGGCTACGCTACGTCATCCTTCACGGTACTCCTGAGCGTCTCTGGACACTCGCGTGGATGAAGAGCTCAGCCGCAGCATTGCCAGATCCTATGAGTGAGGGGGTAAAAGATGGGGAACATGTCCACTACAGCTACGACATTCCCATGCTAGGTACGGGTGCGCGCCTTCCTGTTCTGAGTATTAATTTACAAGAGAATCCAGACTATGTGAGCTTTCAGATCACACCTTGTCGCTGGAAAGATGTTCCTGCCTTTTGGGGGTGGGAGGGTATCAAGCGCGTGTATCATCGCCGCTTTACCTTCGCGTACAGAGATCAAAGGCGTGAGCCCCATCATGTCCACATCATCACCGCCTACGAAGACGAGACGGGAGCAATATACGAGCTCTCATGGATACCCGAGCCGAGAACTTCACTATAGGGAAGTTCTCCCAATTCGTTTTCCAGAAAAGTAAATAAGAAAAGTAGCCATACAGCGCGAAATCACGAGAACTCCCCCCAAAGTAGAAAATCACCTAGCAAGTATTTAAATGATACGCAGGAAGAGGCTGATTTCTACGCGCTACTTCTGATAGGTAGCGTAGCAGTAGATGCACTTGTGGTGGCAGGTATTGTATTCGCCTATATCCTTGCTAGGTATGCAGCCACAGTGCTTTCTCTGACCTCTATCCTTTTTCGTGGCTTTTAGGAAGTCCATCAGTTTTTTATCGTGTGGGGCTAGGCGCGTGATTAGTACGTCATCCACACACTTACTATGCTGTATGCCAAAGAGAGCCAGTTCTATCTCTTCACTGCAAGTCTTCAGCTCAAAGCCCCATTTCATGTTCAACCCTTGTAATCCAAGCGCAAACTCTATCATGTCGTCAGGCGTCCACTCCTTATAGTCTATGCGACGTCTATTAAATGAGGACTTCACCTTCTTATAGCTCTCAATATCGACGAAACTAATGACTAGCCTGTCGGTATAGCCATGCAGTCGATCCCCTATATATTCTATCCTATCGAGTAGAGTCCGAATGCTGAGCTGATCGGTGAGGATGAGAGGGTCGAAGCGCCATATGACTCTCTCTTTTCCTACCCGCTCTGAGATTTCGCGAAAATCTGCTATTCTCTTATCAAGTGGCTTCAGGTCTCGTTCATACCCTTCTTTTTCGTAATCATTCAGTGTGAATTGGATGTAATAATCGATATCTCCTAGCGAGTCGAGATGCTGAAGAAGAGGTGCGGGGTTTTTCGACCAGAATACGATGAAGCGAGTATTCGCGTATGAGATCACACTCTCCTTATTGTTAAATGGATTACGCCACTGAGTATAGCCCTTTTCAAATGAGCGGAAAAACGCATCTGCAAAGAATGCTGGGATATCTGTACTCCTGCTGGCGGAGATGATGACAGGCGCATGCGCTAGCACCTCTTTGCCATCGATGTTGATCGTCACCTTATCCCAAGCCATGCGATATGTTAATGCTTTTTGCGATGATTCGCAATGTAAATTATAAGTATATTACTGGAATTTCTGTACGAGCAAAAGGCTGATCGATACAGTTAGGGGTAGCCATCGTGCTGCATGCATCCAGAAGGGGCGAGTGCGGTAGCGTATGAAAAGAAGCTGACGCAGACTGTGCTGAGAGTCTTTCTTGATAGAGCGTGCGAGCAGAATCATCAGCTCGGAGAGAACGAAGTGTAGCATGAAGCCCTAGGCATATGCTTCTAGAAATAGTGAGCCCCTAATAAGGAAAATCAAGGGGACGACGAGAAGCAGGATGAAGTAGCCTATGCTAGTAGTGGTATAGACCATGCGGCAGGCTGCTTTTTCTGATGATGTCATCTGCTCGCGTTCTT
>CAYJLR010000120.1:0-6636 GCA_964370895.1 uncultured Akkermansia sp.
TGGCTGTGGCTTCGCGTGTGCTTTCGATGAGCTGGTAGTTGTCATCGTAGACATGATGGATGGTGACTCCTTCTGTGTCAGTGGTGTGGAGTGATCCAGCACAAGACCATGCTTGCTCGCTGCTGCGTCCATTGGCGTAGCTGGTGCGGGTGCGGCGGTTGTTGTCGTCGTACTCGTATTCTTGCCAGTTGGTGAGTGCCCAGTCTCCTGTGGGGAGTAAGGCGTAGTCTTCTGTGCGTAGGGTGAGGGCTCTGTCCGCAGAGATGTAGTTGCGGGTTTGCGTGCTTTGTCCTGCGATGCTTTCTCTATTGAGACAGTTGTTTGTGGTGGTTACGAGATAGCAGGGTGTGCCGTTGAGTGTTGTTTGCTCGTAGGTGGTGAGGCTTTGGACGCCATTGATAGCTTGCCTCATGTGCTGACGACCGCGTGCGTAGGGCAAGGATGCGCTGTCGTTGTAGCGTTCTGCTAGGGCAAGGCGTGTTTCGCCTTCTCCTGCTGCGTGGCTGCTGGTGGTGATGCGCTCTATGTCTCCTGTGTTCTCGTAGGAGAAGTTTTGCTCTGAGAGCTCTATGCTCTCACCGCTGGCATCGCGTAGGATGGTGGTGATGCGGGCGGGTCTGTTGTCAAAGAATCGTTCGGTGGAGTAAGTGGTGTGGGTCTCCTTGCTGCCACCGCTGCCCCATGGCTCGGTGCGCTTGATCTCGCGTCCGTCTGCATCGTAGTCGAAGGTGATGACCTTGCCGCTGCTGTGGCGTTCTGAGATAACGCGGTAGTTGTTGTAGTCGTAACTATAGAAAACATGCTGTTCGTAGGCTGTGCCGTAGGCTTGCGTTTCTTGCATGAGCAACCAACCACCTGGGCTGTAGTCGTAGACTTTACGCACGCAGGAGGCGAGCTTGGGGCGTCCTTCGACGATGCTAGAGAGGGTTACTACCTCCTCCCACTTGTTGCTGCCTATGAGCTGTTTTTTGTAGTCATAGATGCTGCTGCCTTCGCCACTCCCGCGTGTGACGTTAAAATTGTTACCTGTGCTGAGGCGTTTGATGGTGAGAGGTTCACCATCTGGGGTGCTGCGGGTGATGGTGGAGATAATATTGCCACCAGAAGTGCTTTGCGAGCTAATCTTATAGCTGGTGAGAAGGCTGTTGCCTCGCTTGTTTTCGATGGTGAGTTCTCCGCTGCTGGGGTTTTGGGAAATCGTAAATTGCCCACGCGTGGGGGTGGAGACGGAGGTGAGGTTACCTGAGGCGTCTTTTGATTTGCTGATTTTTGAGCTGTAGCTTGTACTTGTTACAGTGTGCCCGCTGCTGCTGCGGATAGAGGCGACGCTGCCAGCTTTGCTCCCCTTGATGTGGTAGGTGACTTCCTCACCAGATTCTTGGGTGACGCGGAGGCGCGAGGCTTGAGGATTGCTGGTGGGCTCGTTATTGTCATCAACGAGTTGGGCTTGAGCGTGGAGGCTGCGGGAGATGCCGACAGTTTTGCACTTGCCTGTGCTATCGGGCGCGCCAAAGTAGCTTTCAAAACCATTGGGGTTGGTGATTTTTGAGCCTGTGCTGGGGGAGTAGCTCGCGCGGTTTTCCATGGGGTGCATGGAGCTGACCTTAAAGCCAGAGAGGGAGGCTGCATTTCTAGCTGCTCCTGCGGGTGCTTGCAAGGTGGGCTGAGTGAGGCTGACGCTCAAATCCTCACCACAATCAAGATTAAGTTCAGGCGATTCGCCCGTGCAAATGCGCATGATGTTTTCTCGAGAGCCGAAGACCATGTCTTCACCGCAGGGCTGACAGGAGCACTCAGGAACAGGAATGGGGGGGATGCCAGATGTGCTGGAAGAACTGCTAGAGCTTGAAGAAGAACTGCTAGAGCTTGAGGAAGAACTGCTGGAGCTTGAGGAAGAACTGCTGGAGCTTGAGGAAGAACTGCTGGAGCTAGAAGAGCTGCTGGAGCTGGAAGAACTGCTGGAACTGGAAGAGCTGCTGGAGCTGGAACTCGAGCTTGTGGCGTAGAGCTTCTGTAAATCAGCGACTTCGTTGACTTCAGCGGGATTCGTGTCTTGGTTTTGATAAGATTTGTTCATGGTTCTAGTGGCTTTTGTTGGTTATTTATAGCTTGTGCTAGAACTTCAGCAATCCGTTTATTCTCATATACACCATTTGGGGTATCTAGTCGAGATGAAAATGCATCAGTAATAGCGCTTTATTATTATTGTTGTTTGTTGTTAATTGATTTTTAAATCGTATACTAAGTTTTGGTTTTTGAGAAAAATTTCTTCGCCCCAGTTATCCCAGCGTAGAATGAGTTCGTTTTCGTTAAAGGAAATGATGTCCTAGTCAATGCGGGTGGCGAGCTTCGAGGATGACGGAGAGCATGTGTGGGGTGGGTTAATCAAGCTGTTTGAGGTAGTTGATGTCGATGATGTTTTCTTTATAACGGCAGATATTTTTGAGGAAGGGGGCGAAGGCGTCACGCACGTTCTCCATGTAAGGTTGGTCGTCGCTGGGGAGCAGGTAGTTGGGCGCGACGATAAGGGGGGATTGATCGAGCAGATAGCGGTTGTAGTGGCTTTCCTCATGCCAGCAGGCGATGAAGTCTTGCGCGGAGTCGGCATCCACCCCTTCTTTGATGACGTATGCCATGCGCATGAAGTTTTCCGTGCGCCCACCGTTAAAGCCCCCTGCTATGTAGGCGTAGCCACTCCCCATGGGGATGTGGGCGCGGGAGAGAGGATTGCGCTCGTAGGTGAAGCCCTCTGGCGATGAGAAGCAGAACCCAAAGTGCAAGGTGGCTACAAGTCCCAGTCTTTCATCGGGAAATACTTCTTCACCTATGGGGCTTGCTGGGAGGCAGTTTGCGTTGAAAAAGTAGAGGAAATCACAATTCTCAAAATGGGCTTGGTGCTCAATGAAGGTATGGTAGCGGTGCAGGAGCTCGTAAGGCCAGCGTAGGAAGGGCTTTTTGATGATAGTCACATCATCCCCGCCTTGCACGCGTTCGCTGTCAGTAAAGACGTAGTAATGAACATCGTGATTGAGGAAGAGATTCTTCTGGGCTGCCTCATAAAAGCTATCCCAGAACATGTCATATCGCCCCGTGCAGATGTAGAGAATGCCTACTTTTTGCCTGCGTGAGAGTGGTGCAGCTTGCCATAACTGGTAGTGATTATCTTGCCCCTGCGTGTAGAACTCTGCCGCTTCGTTGGGGCGTTTGAGCATGAGGGAGTCGGGGCTGTGGTAGAGGATGTCTGCCACGTGTTCATTTGTGTGCAGGGAGTAGAGCTTGCGTCCACGAAGAAGAGCGGTTTCACACCCTCCTGCATGGCATAGCTCTATTTGCTGCTCATAGCTAATCCACCACGTGGGGGAGATATGCTGAGAGCTAAGAACGGATGGGTGGTAGAGCCTGAATTCACCCGATTGGTAGCCTAGCTCGCAGGGTGAAAGTGTCTCGGCATCCCAGTTGAACCACGCGAGGGTGAGGCTGCCATCCTCGCCTCTGCTCCATTCTCCCATGCAGCCAGCCTCTTTCCTCATGAAGATACCATGGGGGTAAAAGAGTAGCCCATCCCGCCAATGTGGGTGAATGGCAAATAAGGTGAAGCTGGGCTGCTTGTCTTGCAGCTCATGCATCACGCGCATGTGACTCACCGATAGCCAGTGGGCGGTGATGATGTTATTGTGCAGGAACGGGGCAGGGTAGTTGCCATAGCTGAGTCGAGGGCTGGCGTGGGATGCCTCGCAGAGGCGCATGGCGAGTTCTCCGATAAGCACGTCCTCCACCCCTGTGTGGGGGATGAATGTTCGCTGCGAGACGATGCGCTCGACCAAGGCGCGGGACATCATGTAACCCGCGCCCCCGCTGGGTGAGCCGCGTGTCTCTAGCCATGGGTTGCCGATGAAGTCTGCGCCTCGGTCGCAGAGCTCTAGGAGGCGTTCTGGGTGGACGTAGGTGTCATCATCGCATTTGAAGAGCCAGTCGAAATGCAGGTTTGCGAGTGCGTACTCAAAGAAGGCGAGCACCTTTTCTGGCAAGAAGTCATAGGAGTCATTGGCGACAAGCTGAACGCAGTCGGGCTCATGCAGTGCCTCGCCCTCACCGATGAAGAAGCAGCTCTGCACTCCTACCACCTGCTGCTGTATCCATGTGCTACGAACGCAGTCGCGGCGTTCACTCGCCTTCACGCAGCTGCAAACTCCTATGAGGATTTGGGTATCAGGGAGTGAGGGGATGGAGCTCCAGAGGGGGGATTTGTAGGATGGGAGGTTTTCTTCCAGCGCGTGGGGCATGAGTTCTCGCAGGGCGTGGCCTACAATGCTTTGGGGGTGAATCTGCTCTATTGCGTATGGCTCACGGTTAAAAAGCTCGTTCCAAACATGTACTGCCCATGAATGCCTGAGTGTGGGGGAGTTGAAGGCTACTGTGCCGTCATAGCAGTGCCTCCACACGGTGTAGTGGATGGGGTAGATGCTTTCTGCGGGGGCTGCCATTGTGCTCATGCCAAAGAAGTTAAGCATCTGGGTAAAGCCATTGGGACCAGCATGCCCCCATGCAACGCGCTCTCGCCGGTCTCGTGCGCTACCTTCTTGCATGCGCCTATGGTACTTGGCAAGGCGCGTGGATCCATCATCCCAAGGGGCATCATTTGCGGGGTCTTCGGAGAGTTTATAGAGGTACTCCATGACAGGGTGCTGAGGTGGGAAGGCTATCACGCCTACAGCGATAAGCCCTTCTTCTTGCCACGCATACCATGCTTGTTCAAAGTCGGGGAGCTGTGGGCTAATACAAATGACATCAAGGTCTGTCCATATGCCACCGTTTTCATACAAAAACTTGTTGCGAAACCAATCGGCAAAGAGGGCGTAACTACCCGACTCGTGTTGGAAAACTAAGTGCTCTTCAATGATTTCATTGGCATCGCGCAAGATGACCCCTTCTGGGATGTTGGCATAGGGGCGGTAGGTGAAGAGCTGGAAGCTCACCCCATGCTTCATGTAAGAACGTATGCACAGCTCGGCAAGGAAGGGGAGCTTTTCTCCCCCGCCAATCCAGAGACCACTTACTGTGTGTTGTTTCTTCATGATGGTAATTGTGCGATGGCTTCAAATATTTCTTCCCATGAGGCGATGGAGGCTTGCGCCCCACCTAGCAGCAGTCCGCGCTCGTAGGCGGCAGCTGCCATGTCTTCGCGTAAATGGGGCTCATACGCCATCTTTGAGGCGTAGTATATAAAATCGCGCTCGTGGTCGCAGAGCCAGCCGGTCTTGCCATGCTCCACGAGTTGTCGCCAGCCGCCCCTATTATCCACAATAAGCACGCTGCCGCTCGCCATGGCTTCAAAGCCTATGCGAGGCCAGTTCTCCGTGGTGTCGGAGGGCTGGAGGATGATACGACAGTGGCGGTAAAAATCCTGCTGCGAGACTTCATTTTGGTCAACAGCCGTGCGAATCCAATCCATGGGCTGGCCAATCTTTTCTCGACTCTTATCAGAAAATCCGAGGAAAAGCCCTCTTTTAAATTGAGGCGCAACAAAGTATTCGTAAATATGCAGCGTGTTGCGTGAGAATTTATCAGCATCTTGGCGAGAGATGCGCCCACAGCCAAAAAACTCCCCATCGCGCTGGGTGACGTAGGGAAAGCTTTCAAGATGAAAATAGGGCTTAAAGCGCATAAAGCGCACCTGCTTAGCATCGGGATTGAGTGCTTGAAGAAGGGGCTGATTGAGCTTCAGTACATCCTCATTTTGGTAGAGGAACATAGCGATAAGCCCCTCTTGCATGCACTCCTTCTCCTTGTCAAAGAGCCACGTCATGCAGTTGACAAATATAGTGCGCTTCGTATGCTGGCGAATTTCTTCTAGGTTTTCCAAAAACTCGGCATTGCAGAAGCCCATGATGGGGTCGCCCTCCTCAAGGCAACTCCAGTCATTAGGGGCATGAATCAAGACCCCCAAAGAAAGCATCTCATGATAAAGAGCCTCATTCTCCACCCCTGCTTGAGTGGGGATAATGTGTATTTCAAGCCTCATCTTAAGCCAAATAAGGATTTGATGATGCAACTCCGTTCCCGCGCCTCCATAGAGGCTAGGAAAACCATTGATAAAAAGCTTTTTAATGGGGAGGCTCATAGTACTTACTTAAATAGATATAGCTGAAAGAGAATGCGATTAAATTTTCTTATAACATGCTACCTGAACAAATGCAACAAGTTATTGAATATTACAAAATAACTTTTTGTGTTTGAATGAATATAATGCAAATGATTGAGATTTATTGCTCTGACTATAAAAGAAAAACCGCAATTAAATGAAACTCGCGGTTTTCTTCTCAATTTGTATCTTGTTTTATCAATCTACGCGCGTAAAGGGGGGAATAAGCAAATAGCCATGGTGCGAGATTCGCTCGTGAATTCTTCTGCATTTGTGGCTCAAGATAGGGGCTAAGAATGCCTTGAGTCCTTCTATGTAGTCCTCTGGTTTTCTTTGATTGTCGAGAAACAATGGTTCTTCAAAATAAGACTGATAGAGGGCGTCATCTTGGTCTACTTTCTTTATGTATTCTATGCAAGAAGCAAGATTGTCAAAGTCATGCGCATTGATGTACCTCTTGGGATTAATGTCTTCAGTGAGGCGAGGGTCGCCCC
>CAYJLR010000121.1:0-6621 GCA_964370895.1 uncultured Akkermansia sp.
ATCTACAAGGACTTCAACACCCGCAATGGGGTCGTCCGCGCACTCGATGATGCGAGCATCACCATCAATGAAGGTGAGTTCGTCTGCTTCGTCGGTCCTTCTGGATGTGGGAAGTCCACCTTGCTAAACATCATCGCTGGCTTAGAAAAGCCTGACAGCGGCATCGCCCTCATCGATGGTCTCCCCATCACAGGTCCTGGGCGTGATCGCCTCGTTATGTTCCAAGAGCATGCCCTCTTCCCATGGCTCAGCGTCATCGACAATGTCATGTTTGGTCTAAAGCAGAAGCCCAACCTCAATAATAAAGAGCGCCTCGAAGTCGCGAAGTACTACCTCTATCTCGTCAAGATGGACAAGTTCGCGAAATCCAGTATTCACGAACTCTCAGGAGGCATGCGTCAGCGTGTCGCACTCGCACGCTCCCTCGCACCCAACCCGAAGATTCTTCTCATGGATGAGCCTTTCTCAGCCCTCGATGCGATGACGCGCGAGCAGCTCTATGGCGATATCCAAGATGTATGGAAAAAGCGCCGCAAGACCATCATCTTCGTCACGCATAATGTCCGAGAGGCCGTATGCCTCGGGGATCGCGTCATCCTCTTCTCCCCTCACCCAGGACGCGTGAGAAGAGAGTTCCACGTCGATCTCCCACGTCCTCGCAATATCAACGACCACGACCTCGCTGACCTCTCACTCGAAATCACCTCTGAGCTGAAAGGCTATGAAGGAGCACGTGAAAGCGACTAATATATACCTCTAGCCCCACCCTCTCCATATGAATCGAACCACGCTCACCGTCAGTTTCTTCATCGCATTGCTCATCGCATGGGCAGCCCTGACAGGCAACCTCGCCTTCATAGGTCTTGATGTTACCATCTGGCCTTCCTATGTCATCCCTTCCCCTCTCTACGTCTCTGAGTATCTCTGGGAAAACCTCCTGAATGGAGAACTCCTCGAAGCCGTACTCGTCACCATGCGTCGCCTCATGATAGGCTACGTCATCGGTCTCATCATCGGTGTACCGCTCGGCATGCTTGCCGCGCGATTCCGCGCCGTGAATGACACACTCGGTGTCCTCGCTCTCGGTCTTCAGGCTCTTCCCAGCGTTTGCTGGGTACCTCTCGCCTGCATCTGGTTCGGTCAAGATGAACGCGCGCTCCTCTTCGTCGTCGTCATGGGCTGTCTCTGGAGTGTACTACTCTCCACGCAGAACGGAATGCGTAATGTCCCCCCTATTTACTCGCGTGCAGCACGCACCATGGGAGCTTCTCCCTTCTACACCCTTGTTCACGTGACACTTCCAGCATCAGCCCCCTTTCTTGTCAGTGGTATGAAGCAGGGTTGGGCATTTGCATGGCGTTCTCTGATGGCGGCAGAAATCTACGTCGCGGTCGCATCAGGCTTCGGTCTGGGGCAGCATCTCCACTACGGTCGCGAGCTGCATCGCATGCATCAGGTCATCGGTGTGATGCTCATCATCATTCTCATCGGCTTACTGGCTGACAAGATACTCTTCTCCCCAGTTGAAAAATGGCTTCACCGCCGATGGGGTACAGACAAAAATTAATAACACCAGAAAAAGAAAGCTCTGTAACTATTTTGGCTTGATTTTATCTCTCAAGTATGGTTTTATATTGCCCAGCGTACGCTGCAGTGGCGGAATGGTAGACGCGCTAGACTTAGAATCTAGTGGTGAGAGCCGTGCGGGTTCGAGTCCCGCCTGCAGCAGATCAGGATAAAAACTTGCTATCGATCTATTCAGATTGATAGCAAGTTTTTTTATATCCTAACATGGTCTCTTCATTAGTCCTTCAAGGGCGAAATCAGAAGTGTCTTCTTACAATAGAGAGTACGCTGCGCAAAGTGGAAGCCGACGAATACACTGAAGGCGACTGTAGAGCAGATACAGAGCATGATAATAATCTGGTACATGACAGCAGTCTGAGGGACAGTGCCTGATAGTATCTGTCCTGTCATCATACCTGGGAGGAAGATGATACCCATACCTAGCATAGAGTTAATCGTCGGCAAGAGAGCACTTTCCATCGCATTGCGGAGCAAGGGTCTCAGGATATCATGGGGGTGGACTCCTAGCATACCGAGGCATTCTATCCTATCCTGCTGCACGACCATCTGATCCTGAAAGGATTTTAAAGCGAGAGTAGATCCCGTCATCGCATTGCCGATAATCATGCCTAATAAAGGAATAGAATACTGAGCATTGAGATAATGCTGATTGATAATACCGATGACGAGAATGAGAGAAATAAGCACACTGGTACTCACAAAGCAGAGAGACAGTCGCCAGCGAAAGGCTCTAGGGAATATCATGGCCCTGCCCATCATACGTCGCAGCGCATAGATGATCATACCCGCTAAGAAGACTAGCGTGAGTGGAGTGCTTCCCTGCTGGAAGAGGTAGGTGAGCAAGAAGCCAGCTAAGACTAATTGCAGGGTCATGCGCAGGCTTGCCCAGATGAGCAGGCGGCTGTAGTCGAGCTTGCACCGCTTGAGCACGAAGATGACGACAAGCAGCAGAACATAAGCGCTAGCGAAGGAATACAAGGGTATATTAGCGGAACCTGTCATATTATACTTCTGATTTTATGGTGATAATCCTGTCTGCGAAACATGCTAAGCTGCTGTCATGACTCACGAAAATGAGGCTAGTCTTCGATTCACGCACCCAGTCCTTGAGCTGCTGGAATAGGAGATGACTCGTGGTATGGTCGAGAGCGGCTGTAGGTTCGTCTAGTAAGATAATGGGTGCGGAGAAACTAAGCATGATGGCGAGGAATACACGCTGCTGCTCACCTCCCGATAGCTGAGTGCTTGCTGTACCCAGTTCGCCTGTGTAGCAGCAGAGATGAAGATATCGCTGCATGAACTGCGAGGAGGGAGCGGAGAGATCTCTATATTCGTAAAAGGATTTGAAATTATCCTCCACGCTGCCAGCCATCAAGTAAGTGCGCTGCAGTATGAGAGATATATCATGTCGTAGTGGCAGAGGGGCGAGGCTGCGTACGTTTTCCCCCTTATAGTGTATCTCTCCTACGTCAGGCACTAGTGAGCCATTTAAAAGGCGTAGAAGCGTGCTTTTTCCACACCCACTGCTGCCTTGTATCATCACGATCTCGCCCTGATGCAGTTCCCCAGCCCCGTAGTGCAGCTTGCCCCGCGCTTGTAAGGCTGACCATTGTAGGATTAATTCATTCATCTCTGTGATCATCATACTCTATCTCATACACTTTGCCCAGCTATATAATATGCCATGCTAACAGCATGCCAAGGAAGAGAGTACCGTAGGCGAAGGGGATGAGGTAAAATGCGTTTGCAGCTTTTGTTATGCCTAGCTTCTTATTTAGTTGCTTCACTAAATAAGCACTGAGAGCCATACTTGCTGTAATGACGAATAAGCATAGGATGACGATGCCTAGTGTGATTGAGTTAGGCAAGACTGCCAGTGCGATGCTCTTATCTAGTATCATCTGCGCGGTTTTCATCCCTATGAGATCTTGAGGTAAGTATTCGAAATAAGCCAGACGTGTGCTGCTCTTCAGCAGAGCCTTCGTCACATGGGCTGCTGCAATGATGGGGATAAATGCTAAGGCATAGTGTAGAAGGTAGCTCTTCAGTGCTAGTCGAGTTCCGAGGCATTTTGCAACGATATAAGGCGCTGCCCAGAACAGAGAGGGGAGAAGCAAGAAGATGATGATACCGTGGAGAATCTTTGCCACTGTACCACTAATTCCCGCAGGGGTAAGAATGCTTCCGGAGATGGCATTGAGTATCTGCTTTGTAGTCCCCCACTCTGTCCATACTTCGGAGATCACAAATCCCGATACCATGAGGACGAAGGCGAACTGAGCCCAGTTCAGTGGCTTTAACTGGCGCAGTTCATGCGCGAAGCCTACGTATTTCAGCCCTGGATTCGGGCGAAGTGCACTAGGACTCTTAATCTGGTACTTTGCGCAAGACTTCATGCAGCCCGTGCAGAAGATACACGAAGACATGCCCTCTCCTTTCGCTGGATATAAGCCAAGACCACAGCTCTTTGCGTCGACATTATTAAGATACTGGCGATTGATGCAGGACTTATCCTTGCAGGAGTGACACTGACTCGCTGATTTCACCCCCCAAGAGATAGCAGAGAGGCGTGAGTAGAGACCGAGCAGGAAGCCGACAGGGCATACGTGCTTACAGAAGGTGTTTTTCTCATAGATCAATCCGACAACGACTGCCACGAACATGATGCTAAGAAGATAAGCTGCCATGTAGGCGGGATTCCTATGGATAGCAAGTCCCTGTATACCTCCGAAAAGTACGAGCGCGTAGAAAAGCGTGATCATCCAGCCTGACTGCATCCAGTGAGGTGCTTTCTTTTTCAGACCTAGGCGCGCGGCACAAGATGTCAGCAACTCCATGGGACAGACCATGCACCAAACGCGGCCGACAAAGACAGCTGCAAGGATGATGAGAGGCCACCAGAATGACCACACCAGTAGATTTCCTAAGTTTGTATTACGCAACTGATGAAGGAAGGCAGCATCGTCTGAATAGGCTCTGAAACCACAGAAAAGCAGGAATACAAAGGTGAGCAAGCTGCAAAGCTTCATCATCATGGTCAGGTACGGAATAGCTAAGATGCGATTAATTAACGATAACATAGTATAGGAGGGTTAAATATTGAAATGCTCCACCGCACATGTTATAGTAACCCTGAGTCCTGAGAAAGTTATTTCTATGCGTTGGCTGTAGACAGCCAGAATGTGGACGTAAACAACATCATATCCATCCTCTCATACAGCCATGATTAAGGAAAAACAGATACTTCGAACGATGAATATCGCATTTTGCCTCGTCGTTCTCCCTCTCGTCATCCTGCTCATGCCCGTAGAGCGTGTCCTCGCGCATAGCATGAGCTCGATCGCTCTGCTCTTTATCTATGCCATTGTGATCTACGCTCTGAGCAAGCGCTTTAACTGGGGGCTCTATCTGCTACGTAGACAGTTCTTCAGAGCTACCCTTAGCTTGCTCTCTACTATCCTCGTAGCTTTTCTCTTCATGCTTCTGAGACAGAAGGTATCCTATCCTGACCACCACACATTCCAAGCTGTGATGGAATCCCTCTATGGCAGACATCTGCAGATGATGGGGCTTTTAGGATTACTCAGCATGTGTTACGGCATCTTAACGGGAATCATCGTGGAGCTCTTTAATAACACCTCGCATCGCCAAGAGTTAGAGAATGAACGCAACAAGGCGCAATTAGCCCTGTATAAAGCACAGATCAACCCCCATTTCCTGTTCAATACCTTGAACACACTCTATGCACTGCATCTGACACAATCCAAGTATTTGGACGCATTCATTCTGAAGCTCTCTTCACTCGTGAAATACACCTATTCACATGCGGAAAGCGACATGGTGCGTATCGGTGACGAGATGAGCTACTTGCAAGATTATATCGATTTGCAGTGTGCGCGTCTCAGCAGCAATGGAAGTATACACTTCACACAGCATCTCGATGATGAAGAGAAGCTCATCCCACCTATGCTGCTGATTACTTTCATTGAAAATGCTTTTAAATACGGTGTTTCATCGACGGAGGATTACGAGATTTACATTCATATAGAACAGACTTCCCATCAGTTCATATTCACCACTCACAACACCATCCACAATAGGAAGAAGTCTAGCTCTGGGCTCGGGCTAGAAAACTGCCGCAAACGCCTCGAGCTCATCTATGGTGATTCTTTCCTATTAAAGAATCATGAAGATGGAGATCAATACCACACCTATCTTTCCTTATCCTTATGAAATGCATTGCTATAGATGACGAGCCCATGGCTCTAGAGATCTTGACCATCTACAGTCAGAGAATAGAGGATATGAATCTCCTCACCTTCACGAACCCTCTGCTAGGTTTAGAGGCAGTTCAGAATGAACGCCCTGATGTGGTCTTTCTCGATATCGAGATGAACGAACATTCTGGACTTGAGATTGCGAAGAAGCTACCGGAGGGTACCTTACTCATCTTCACAACAGCTTATGATAACTACGCTCTCATGGGCTTCGAACTGAATGCTCTAGACTATCTCCATAAGCCTATTAATTTCGATCGATTCATGATGAGCATAGAGCGTATTCGCAAAACTCTTTCTTTAAAGCATGAGTTCTCGCAGCAGCATGAGACAATCAGCATTACTTGCAATTATAAAAAAGTACAAATCCCCCTCTTCGACATTATCTACATTGAAGCAGTGGATAACTACCTTCACATCTATCGAATTGATGGACAGATACTCAAAACGAAGCTAAGCATGAGCGGCATCCTATCCCGACTCCCTGCATCATCATTTCTGCGTATCCATCGCTCCTTCATCATCGGAAGAAAACACATTCTCTCGTACACAAAGCAACAGGTGACGCTAGCGTCTGCGTCTGATCCTTGTACTCTCCCTGTGGGGCGAAGCTATGCCGATGAATTCGCATCATGGGGAGATCCTTCTAATGGTCAGACCAAGTTTTGTTAACTCTCGATATGCCTGTTTTACGGTTCTAAATAATATAAATATTTTATCGAAGAACATAGCTGTAAAAAAAATCGCACCACTAATG
>CAYJLR010000122.1:0-6524 GCA_964370895.1 uncultured Akkermansia sp.
AACAATTGCTATGCGCGGACGAACTCATAGTTCATCCCCTCGCTTTGCTGCTCCTTTTGGAGTTTTTCGATGAAGTTATCCTCTGCCATTCTCAGGAGATCTTCCTGCTGCGCCTGCTTGTAGGCTTCTTCATCGAGGGCGTTCTGCGCACGCTTACGGTCGATGTCATTCACGTTATTCCACCAGCCATCTTCCTCTCGCAGCTCACTGAGCTCGATGCGTTCGCAGGCAATAATCTGCCCATCAGCGTGGTGTACTATGGCTTGATCGGGCTTGAACTCATACATCACCTTGTTGAGATTCACCCCTGCGAGTACACGATAACTAGCTTCGAGATTAATAGACTTCGTGCTGCCGCCCCATGTGGTCGAGTACTTGTAGCGCACCTGAATCTCGCGGCTAGCCGTGACAGCCAGCCATTCGTCTTCAATAGAACCATTAATAATGTGGATAGTTCCTGACTCATCTTGGGCTCGGAAGAGAAGCTTCGTCCCTTCGCTGATATCTGAATAGACATCTTCAACTAAGGCGATACCACGCGCCACTGCGTCTATCGCCCTATCGGCCTGATCCTGTCCTCTCGATACGCAGTAGGTGATAGAGGCTATGCAGGCGAGCGCAATGAGCGTAAGCATAGCCCACACCCATTTCTTCGCCGGCAGCTGATCAGTATCTATCATTATACGACCTTAAAGATACGCCCTTCACGACGGGAGAGAGGAGCGCCCTTCTCGCCTTTTCGGTAGCCCACGATCACGTGCTCGACACCCTCATAACCCTCATCTATACCTAGTCTACGCAGTAGAGCCTGACCGTACTCGCTTTCGAAGGTTTCCTTCGCACGTGAGATACAGGCAGCCCCGAGATCGAGCGATTCTGCGGCATGCAGCATATTCATCACGCAGCTCATGGCATCGAGCTTGTAAGTATGCAGGCCATTCGGGTCAGAGAGCACGGCTATGAGCGTAGGTGCAGCGAAGAAGGCATCGGGGCCTTTCTTCGCCCACAGAGCGGTATTAATCTTAGATAGTTCACTAATAACTTCAGGGTCTTGGATAGCGATGAAGATAGGCAGCTGCTTGTTCATACCGCTGGGCGCATAGAGCCCAGCTTCCAGTATAGCATCTAACTGTTCATCTGTAATCTGTTCCGACAGATAACTTCTGCAGGAGCGACGTGATTTAATAGCATCAAGAATAGCATTCATATGTTTATTTCAGTATATAACAAAGAGTACACCTGAAGCAAGCACAAAGCATGTCTCATTCAGGGACGCAAGAAGGACTTACGCGAATCATGCATAAGTCCTTCTCATCGTGCATATGCTTCCTGCATCATGTAGCAGAAGCCCATTGCACTCTATTCGTACTACTATCCGTCTACGACTTCTCCCTTCAGCAGCTTCTCACGATAGTCCGCGATGCGCTGCATCTGACCAGGGATATCAATACGCTGTGGGCAAGGAGGCATGCAGATGCGACAGCCTATGCAGTGCTGGGCTTGGCGTAGCTTCTCCACCTTACGATCATAGCCGAAGAGGAAGGCTTCGCGAGCCTCGTTGTAGGTATCACTGCGCTCAGTCTTCTCTACGGTGCCATTATTCACACACTGATTATAATGCGTGAAGGTACCAGGGATATCTATGCCGTAAGGACAGGGCATGCAGTATTGGCAGGCCGTGCAAGGCACAGTTTTCGAATTTGCGATGCTGTTTCCGATGCGCTCCAGGAGCTCCTTCTCAGGCTCATTGACAGGTACAAGTGGGGAGAAGGTCTTCACATTCTCCTTAAGGTGATCCATCACCCCCATACCACTAAGCACACTGAGCACATTCGGGAAACTTGCCGCATAGCGGAAGCCCCATGAGGCCACACTACGCCCAGGGTCGAGAGCATCTAGCTCCTCGATGAAGGCATGAGGGACAGTCGCAAGGCGACCTCCGAGCAGAGCCTCCATGACAAGCACAGGAATCCCCTTCTCCGTGAGACGCGTGTAGAGGTACTCGGCATCGCGAGCCTCACCGCCGTGGGCATTCTTCCAGTCACCAGAGTTATACGTGGTGGCATTCTTCCAGTCGACATAGTTCATCTGGATGAGAGCACAGTCCCACTGGATGTCTAGACTGAGCATGTACTCGAAGATCTCGCTTGAGCCATGGAAGGAGAAGCCTATATTACGTACGACACCCTTCTTCTTAAGCTCCTTCAGATACTCGAGAAAACCATTATCAATGATACGCTCATCCAGCCCCTTCGGGCCGTCCTTCTCCAAGCCGACGCTGTGGATAAGGTAGTAGTCGATGTAGTCGACCTGCAGTCGCCTCATCGAGGTCTCCAGCATTTCCTTCGCCCCTTCAAAGGTGAGTTCGTGGGGGTCGTTGTACTGGTTCGATAGCTTTGTTGCGATAAAGAACTTATCACGAGGGTGACGCTTTAAAGCACGGCCAGTCGCTTCTTCGGAAAGCCCTCGCATGTAGCGAGGAGCCGTGTCGAAGTAGTTCACCCCATGCTCGATGGCATAATCGATAAGCTCATTCGTACGTTCTTGATCGATGACGTCGCCCTTCATAGGCCAGCGCATACAGCCGTATCCGAGCAGTCCCACCTTGTCGCCAGAGTGAGGATTCGTCCTCACGGTCATGGGCTCATCGGGAGCGGTATTATCCTTTCCCCTACCCTTCGTGAGTGGTACACTCTCATCACCACAGCCACTGAAAGCAGCTGCGGTCAGGCCAGCAGCTCCCGCAGCGCCTGCGAGTTTTAAAAACTCGCGGCGACTGGGCTGGAGGCTGAGATTTACCTCAGAGTCAGCCTCTATCATTTCTGATCTTGTGCGATCCATGAGTCCCTTTCTTAGAAGGCAGATGGTGTCTCACCCTTGATCAATTGCTCACGGAATTGAGTGATCTTTTGCATCTCCACTGGGATATCAATGAGCTGTGGACAATACTGCAGACACTCACCACAGCCTATGCAGTGCTGAGCCTGACGCAGATTCTCCACCTTTCGATCATAGCCGACGAGGAAGGCTTGACGCGCTTCATTATAGCTATCGCTACGCTCTGTCTTATCAAGGACACCATCATTCACACACATATTATAATGCAGGAATGTGCTAGGTATGTCTACGCCGTAAGGACAGGGCATGCAGTACTGACAGGTGGTGCAGGGAATGGTGCGGAAGTTCGACTCTTGTGCACCGATCTGCGACATCTTCGCCTTCTGCTGCTCTGAGAGGGGAGCCTTCGCGATGACTGCACCGATGAGCTCGAGGAACTCACGCTCGGAGCTATTCAAGGGCTTGAGCGGAGAATAGGTCTTGAGGTTATCCACGAGGTGATCCATGTAGGTCATGCCACTGAGTACGGTGAGTACATTGGGGAAACTCCCCGCATAGCGGAACGCCCATGAGGCTATACTCTGACCTGGTGCCATCGCTTCGAGCGGCGCACGGAAATCCTCAGGCACGGAGGCGAGACGACCACCGAGGAGAGGCTCCATGATGACGGCTGGAATATTGCGCTTCGTGAGTTCATTGTACAAGTACTCTGCGTCGAAGTTTGCGCCCGAGGCATTCTTCCAGTCCACATAGTTCAGCTGAATCTGGACGAAGTCCCAATCAATATCCAGCGTAAGCATGTAGTCGAAAAGCTCGATGCGTCCATGATAGGAAAAGCCTATATTACGCAGTATTCCCTCCTTCTTGAGCTTCTTGAGCTGCTCGAGCATCCCATTATCAAGGATACGAGCATCGAGTCCTGTGATACCACCGGGCTCATTACCGATACTGTGAACGAGGTAATAATCAATGTAATCTGTCTGAAGTCTCTTGAGCGAAGTATTCAGCATATTCATCGAGCCTTCGAAGGTGCGTATCTCATCGCTACCGCCCTGATTCGAGAGCTTTGTGGCGATGTAGTACTTATCACGTGGATGCGGCTTCAGTGCGATGCCTGTCGCCTCTTCTGAGAGGGAGCGGATGTAGCGAGGAGCGGTGTCGAAGTAGTTCACCCCATGCTCGATGGCATAGGCGACGAGCTCATTCGTCTTCTCCTGATCGATGACATTACCCTTCATAGGCCAGCGCATGCAGCCATAGCCAAGGAGAGAAACCTTATCACCAGAAGTATTCGAGGTACGATAGGTCATCTCCCCCGTGACAGCAGCTGGCTTCTTCGCAGAATCTTCACCTACTCCACAGCTCGCGAGTGTCGCGGCAGCAAGGCTCGCACCGGAAAGTTTCAAGAATTCGCGGCGACCTGGGCAGTCTGATCTGTGTTCGCAGTGTTCGTTTTTATGAGTGTTCATAGCATGTGTGCTTGGTTCATATTGAATAAGATTAAGCGAGAGGGCGATGATCGATCAAACCTTCTACGAAGATTGCAGCCTGAGGGCGGACAGGACAGTAGAACTCACAAGCACCACAGCCGATGCATAAAGCATCATTCACGAGTGGCTTCAGAGTTGACTGAGTATCACCCAGTACAGTATGCACCATCTTGATCGCACCCGTTGGGCAGCGACGAGCGCAGTGACCACAGCTCACACCATCCTTCGCGGAGATACAAGCATCTGGATTACAGACTGCGCGACCGATCTTTGTGTTTGACTTCTCAGGCACAGAAATAGGCTGGATAGCACCTGTGGGGCACATTGTCGAGCAGATGTTACACTCAGGACGGCAGAAGCCGCGCTCGTAGCACATCTCAGGTTGAAGCAGAGTATCCATCTCATCGCTAGGACGCAGCACCCTGTTTGGACAGTTCACAATGCAGAGCTGGCAGCCCGTGCAGCGACGGTAGAAGTTCGACTGCGAGCGAGCACCTGGAGGCACAATGGACTCAGAACGCTCCGAGGGGTACTTCTTCTCAATCTTTGCCAGACCACCATCGCCCTTCTTCTCACGAGGTTTCTTAGCGGGCAGCGTGTTTGCTGCGACGACAGCACCCGCGAAGGCGAAGAAGCTACGGCGAGACTTATCGATAGCAGGCTCGGATGATTCCTTAGTTTCAGCAGGTGCAGCTGCTGGTGTAGAAGCCTTCTTAGCGGTCTTCGTAGCGCACTTGCTTGCGCAGGAGGTCTTGCAGGATGACTTGCTAGCACAGGAGAATGGATTTGTCCACTTCCAGACGATAGCATCCTTACTGCACACCTTCGTGCAGTCCAGACACATCACACAGCGGCTCGTGTCTATAGAGTGATTATTCGCATCGATGCATCCACCACGGCACTTGAAGGAGCACTGCTTGCAAGACACACACTTATCTTCTACAATCGTAGGACGGTAGAAGGAGAAACGAGAGATCAGACCTAGCACCGTACCCACAGGGCAGATGCTGTTGCAGTAATAACGGCCCTTCAACCATGCCAGCGCACCTACGATCAGCACTGTTACAGAAGCCATGATGAGGCTAGGATACACGACCAGCATCTCAGGGCGATGAATGTAGTCGAAGTTATTCGCCTTCGCTGAGCCATCAGCGAGCATATTATTAATAGAAATAGCGATAGGCGTGAGGAAGTTTGATACAATACGTCCGAAAGCACCGTAAGGATCGAGAGCCGCAAAGACAGCCCCTATGCCAGATACGATAGCCGCGATGAAGAGCACGAGCACACCATAGCGGAGGAAGTTATTTGCAGGAGTGTAGGCAAATGGTTTTCTCTTCGCCTTCTTAGACTTGAAGATAGAAGACACACCTGTCACTGCGTCCTGAGCAATGCCCAAGGGGCATATCACGGAGCAGTATACGCGCCCAAAGAAGAGCGTCAGCACAAGAAGTGCGACAACGATGCAGACATTTACCGCTAAGATAGCAGGTAAAAACTGAATATCAACAATCCACTGTAATTGTTGTGACATGGCTGGGCTCAAGCATAAAAACAAGAGCGTGACAATAGCTATGCTCGCAGCCGCGAGCAGAAGTCGTAAGTATCGCATGGTATATAGTATCGAGTTACTGCCAGACACGGTCATCTAGCATAGTGACTACTATAGAGAACATCCTTATATTTAGTCAACACTAACTATCAGATATTATTTCGTATCACCAAATAAAAATCTTAATAACTTAAATATAAAGACTTGGCAAAGCGATTTTATTAGAGTCATGCTAACAAGATTATCGAACTGTTCTTTTTTCTAACAAAGCAATAAAAATACAAAAAAAAGCAATTAGATGGTTGACAACGCATGTTTATTTGTTATTCTATAAAATACACCTTACCACTACGTCTAGCTTTCGTAGAGACTATGCAACATAGTATACCACTATGCTTGACAGCCTCATGCAATGAGAGACAGTGGTCAGAAGGCCTCGTTTTAGCAAGCAGAATCCAGATCCACACACACTGGCCTCACTAAAACATAAGGCACAGCAATTTTCGCAACGCGATTACTAAAACGAACAAAACCGAGAGCGGCGATAGTTTCACACTATCGTCGCTCTTTTTGTATGTAAGGTAGATCTGTTTCTTCTACTAACCGTATTCCAATCTAATATTTAACTGTAGACGTTTACACTT
>CAYJLR010000123.1:0-6518 GCA_964370895.1 uncultured Akkermansia sp.
GGGCATCCACTTTTGTGGAAAACGAATTGCGAGAACCTGCCTCTGGCGTAGAAAAGGTGTAGATCTATTATTTGTTCTCTACTTCAGGTATGGTGAGTACGCCGCGTAGACCGCGTATGCTTCTTGCCCTATTCATAGCGATGTGAAAGCCGAGCCTCCAGTCAAGGATGCGCTCCCCGCTCTCAGGATCTATGCTTTTTACATAGGGAGTGACGACATAGTAGAGCTCTCCACCTTGGTACTGTGTCACGCTCCCTGTCAGTGTCCCTTCTAAGAACTCTGTCCAGCGTACTGGAATACCGACGGGGAAATCCTTGCTCCCAGACTGAACGATGGAAGCATGATAGGTTTTTTGCCACATTTTCCCATTTGAGTCTGGAAGATAGGTGACGACAGTCTTGTAGACGTTTACCATGATGACGGGGTTTTTCTCACCCAGATACGCTTTTACCGCGGCGAAGTCTCCTTCAGTAAATTGTCGTATTTGGGCTTCTGTGGGAGAGGGACCGCCCTCGGCCATGACTGTGTAGCTCATCCCCAGAGCAGCTACACCTACTACAGATAAAAGGTGAATGGATATTTTACGCACGATAATACATGAGACAGATAAGAGAAGTTATGTGTTCAAATAATGATGCGCACGAAAAAGCACATCCCCATACGGAGATGTGCTTTTTAAGATTAATGTGATCGCAGATAATTATGCTGCTTTCTTAGCGCATGAACCAGCAGCGTGCTTGGTGCATGTCTTCTGAGCGTCTGCTTTTTTACAGCACTTCTTTGTACAACCTGCAGGACAGCTTGCTGCTGCCTTCTTAGCGCAGGTATGGCCAGCCTTGGAGCATGTAGCAGCCATGGAGCTAGCGGAGAAGGTGAGACTGAGGGCGGCTACTGCAAGAATAGATGTGAGTGTTTTCATAATATGTATGTGTATGTATTTCTTGTTCGTGTGAACAAACATATTCTTCCATAACTGCACTCCTGAGTCAATAGATGAGCGTGACTTTTACTTATATTTAGTGTCATAATAATTCCAGTATGTTATGTAAACAAATGGTATTCTATAGCTAATATCATAGTGTAACATAAAACAGAAAACGGGCGCATCATGAAGATGCGCCCGTTTTCATATAAAAACTGTAAGAAAGCTTATTGAGCTGCCTTAACGATAGCGGCGAAGGAGTCAGCCTTAAGAGCTGCACCACCTACGAGCGCACCGTCGATGTCTTCCTGAGACATGAGTTCAGCAGCGTTGCCTGGGTTCACGGAGCCACCGTACTGGAGACGCACTGCGTCTGCTGCGGCTTGACCGAACTTGTCAGCGATCACGCCACGGATGAATGCGTGTGCGGACTGTGCGTCAGCGGAGGAGGCGGTAACGCCTGTGCCGATTGCCCATACTGGTTCGTATGCGACGACAAGACCTGCTACTTCTTCAGCGCTGAGACCTTCGAGACCTTCAACAACTTGGCTGCTGAGTACGCTTTCGAGCTGACCGCCTTCACGCTCCTGGAGCGTTTCACCGATGCAGTAGATAGGAATGATACCTGCGCTGAGAGCCTTCTTTACCTTCTTGTTGATGTAGCCATTTGTTTCGCCATGGTACTGGCGACGCTCACTGTGACCGAGTACGACGTACTTGCAGCCGATTTCGTTGAGCATGGAGGTGGAGATTTCACCGGTGAAAGCACCGTTGTCGCGGTCGCTGACGTCCTGAGCACCTACGCCGAGGCAGTCGCAGCCGTTAAGAGCCTGCATGACTGTAGGGATGGTGATAAATGGAGGAACAACAACCATAGTAGCGGTGGAGCATCCACAGCCCATTTCGTTCTTAAGAGCGTCGATGAAAGCGATGGCGTCCTTAGGACCCATGTTCATCTTCCAGTTAGCGGCAATTATTGGAGTACGAGACATAAAAATAATGTGTCTATTGTGACGGAGCTATCATAGTGACTAAGTATTGACTAGTCAAGCATGTTCTCTTGATTTGTTTTATTTGTTTTCGGGGGACGTAGATTTGCGAGCTACATTGGGGTAACTGAACAGCTGACCTTTATAATTTTTAATCACGACCTCTTCTTCATTCTGCGACACGATCATTTGAGGGGTGAGGGGAACCTTTCCTCCTCCTTGAGGCGCATCGATGACATACTGCGGCACAGCGTAGCCTGTTGTGTGCCCCTGTAGCGATGCGATGATGTCTAAGCCTACTTCTACAGGTGTGCGGAAGTGCCGACTCCCACGGACGAGATCACACTGATAAAGATAATAGGGGCGTACGCGTGCGCGTAGCAGGGCATGGTAGAGCTCTCTCTGCGTCTTCACGTCATCATTAATCCCTCGCAGCAGTACAGTCTGGCTGCCGAGCGGTAGACCGTGATCGGCGAGAAGACCGAGAGCATGACATGCCTCGGGGCTCAGTTCTCGAGCGTGGTTGCAGTGGAGAGATATGTAAAGAGGGTTGTGCCGCTGTAGCATGCTGCAGAGCTCTGGTGTGACGCGCTGGGGGAGCATCACAGGGATACGTGTGCCAAGACGCAGTATTTCGATATGCGGGATAGCGCGCAGAGCTGTGAGGATGCGATCTAGCTTTTCGTCTGAGAGCATGAGAGGATCTCCTCCCGAGAGGACGACATCGCGTACCTCGGTATGCTCGCGCAGATAGGCGCATATCGCATTAAGGTCGAAGCGACTTTTCTTCTGCGCCTCTCCTTCTCCTCCTGCGACGAAGCGTGAGCGTGTGCAGTAACGGCAGTATGCAGCGCAGCGATCAGTGCATAGAAGTAACACGCGGTCAGGATAGCGGTGAATGAGCCCTGGTACTACCATGTCCTCTTCTTCACTGAGGGGGTCGATGCATTCTTCTGTCGATATACGGTGCTCAGCGATGCGCGGAATGAGCTGAAGACGCAGCGGGTCGTTGGGGTTTTCTGGGTCGATGAGGCTCATCCAGTGCTGCGTTACGCAGAAAGCGAGATGCTGACTGGGGTGTTCGAATGCTAACTTTTCCTCGGGAGTTAGTTTTATAATCTTTTCTAACTCTTTGGCTTTTGTTATTTTATTTCGCATTTGCCAGCGAAAGTCCGATTTGTCGGTCGTGTCGGCAGACTGTCGGCAGAGAGGTGAAGAAGTGGCAAATGGTTGATTCATAACTTAGGGTTTCCCCCTTAGTATAGGGGTTTTTTCAATTTTGTCAAATCCACTAAAAAGGTAGGAATATGCATTTTGAAAGACGAGAAAAAGCGAGAACTACGCAGAAAATTGCACTTTATTCTCGAAATGGAATTCGTAATGTTAGCTAAGACAGTGTTGAAAGTCAATAATAAAATTTAAATTTCAGCTAAAAAATAAATATTTTAAATAAATTAATGAAATACATACGAATTTTCTTACATTTTTTAAAATAGTTTGCTAGAATAACGTCGCTATGAAACATCTAAAGAACATCACACGTTTCACGTATGAATATACATCCTTTCAGGGATGGCGCGTAACTATCTGTCGCAAGAATGTTCATTTTACACGCTACTTCTCTGATAAGCAATACGGCAGCGAGGAAGCTGCCCTAGAAGCTGCTATCTCAGTTCGTGACGCAATACTTGAAGGATTGAAGAAAAATCCACTTCGTCCAGAAAGTGTCTTCAAGAACTTTAGTAAGGAGGCCGCATCCAAGAAGTATCCTGCTGGGGTACGTCCGAGAAAGCGCGGATCTGCTTCTGCCTAGAGATTAGGAAGTTTAATATATTTACATTTAGATTCAAAATCCCCCTGTAAGGAACACGGGGATTTTTTTGTGCCCCCGCATTGAGGAGGGAGAGAAGATGAATTAGTTAGAAACTTAGCTTGGAGAGTGGTTTATTATTCTTGCTATAAACGATGATTTGTGTTAGTTCATTGCTTACACACATACCATTCATCCATGATAGAAAATAAGTATATTTCGCTCGATGTCACCGTCTCCGCTCGTCGCTTATGCTCGGTGCAAGTTTATGATAAAATCAATGGCCGTCGCTATGACCTCGGTACTGACATCTTCAAGCTCGAAGTCCTCGACGAAAAGACTGATGAAGCATGCTCCAAGAAGGAGTTCATGGATACGACTCATTCTCTGACTGCGCGTGATCTACTCGGTGCTACGATGAGCGTGGATACGATCACTGCCGATCCTGAGGCTCGTCGCCTCGCTGCTCGTAAGGCTGGTCAGCGCGTGAATGTGAAGTTCTCCACCCCGACGGATGGGAATATCATCTGCTGGTGGGCAGAGCTCCGCGAAGATAGCCCCTACATTCGCGTCGGTCTTGATATCTATCCTGGTCAGTTTACTATGCCTGTGCGCGAGATCTGCCTTCTTGATATCCAGGTACCAGAAGCCCGCGTAGAGGGTAATGTGAAGGGTGCCCCCGCTGTGGCCGCTGGTCAGCGTCTCTTCGCGGGGATAGAAAATCCTAATAGCCACGTAGAAGTCTCCCCTCAGGGGCTCCGCTGCTTATTGAAGCGCAAGACAGATCTCCCACGTCGTGCAGATTCCACTATTTCTGCTGTCCTCGGCTTCTCTGAGCCTAGCCAGCTGCGCCGCCGCTTCCAGATTGATTACTTGAATGCCGAGCGCGCACGCCCATATTCTACCTGCCTGAACTACAATTCATGGTACGATATCGGCTACTTCACACGATTCAATGAAGAGGATGCACTGGACGTCATTCGTACGATTGGTGAAGAGCTCGTTGTGAAGCGTGGTGTCGTCGTTGATAACTTCGTCATGGATGATGGCTGGGATGATATCGAAACACTTTGGGAATTCCACGCTGGTATGCCAAACGAGTTCGCAGAAGTCAAGAAGCTTTCCCATCATTATAATTCCGCACCAGGTGTCTGGATGTCACCATGGGGTGGCTACGGTGAGCCTAAGATCAAGCGCCTCGAAGCTGCCGAAAAACGCACAGAGGAGGAAGGTCGCTTCGAAACAAATGAGCGCGGATTCGCCCTGACAGGCGAGACCTATTACAACCACTTCCGCGATATCTGCCTGAAGATGGTGCGTGAGCAGGGTATCACCCATTTCAAACTCGACGGTACCTCTGGCGAGGCAGCACCTGCACCAGGTTCACCTTTCGGATCTGACCTCGAAGCGATCAGCAGCCTGCTGGAAGAAGTGCGTACAGAATGCCCTGAAGTCTTCATCAATCTAAGCACAGGTACATGGGCTTCTCCATTCTGGTTTAATGTCGCCGACTCCATCTGGCGCGGTAACTGGGACCACGATTTCTGCGGAGAAGGCAGCAAGCGTCAGCAGTGGATCACTTTCCGTGATGCGATGATCTACGAGAATAATGCTGAGATTTCACCACTCTTCCCCATTAACTCACTCATGACGCATGGCCTTATTTATAACAAGGGTGCGCATGGTCTTATTGAGACAGAAGGCGATGATCTCGCTTGCGAGATTTGGAGCGGATTTGGACTTGGCACACAGATGCAAGAGCTCTATATCACACCCAGCATGCTCTCTGATAAGGACTGGGATGAGCTCGCCACAGCTGCTAAGTGGGCGCGCGCTAAGGGCGATATCATGGTCGACTCTCATTGGCTCGGTGGCAACCCTGCTGATATGGAAGTCTATGGCTGGGCAGCTTGGCAGAATGGTGAGGGGCTTATCGTGCTTCGTAACCCATCTGCTACGGAGCAGAGCTTCTCCTTCGATCCTGCAGCCGTGTTTGAGCTACCCTTAGGAGCAGCATGTAAGTACGGTGTTTCATCACCAAAGGGAGATGCACTTCCCTTTGACATACTGGAAGCAGGTCGCATTGAAACAATTAAACTGAAGCCATTTGCTATTATTGTTATAGACGCAAAATCTATCTAAAACCCAATTTAGTTAGATTAAAGAAAAAACAAACAACGCAATAATATTCTTTTCATAGTTAATCTTTCAGTGTATAAATGCTGTGCGCCCTAAGGCGCGCTCTACTTCACAACGAACGTTATACCATTTATGAGTACCTCATTTTTACCAGCGCAGTATGCGCATCCTTATGAAATCGATCCTAAGTACGGGAAGTCCGTAGCTTATTTCTGCATGGAGTATGCTATTGATAATGTTTTCAAAATCTATTCTGGCGGTCTTGGCTATCTCGCTGGCTCCCACATGCGCTCTGCTGGTTCACTGCGTCAGAACCTCGTTGGCGTCGGTATTCTCTGGTCTTATGGATACTACAACCAGATCCGTGCTGAAGACAGCAGCATGGCTGTGCAGTTCATCCGCAAGGAATATTCTTTCCTTGAAGACCACAATCTGAAGTTCCTTATCCGCGTCTGCGGTGCACCAGTATGGGTGAAGGCTCTCTACCTCAATCCGAACACATTTGGCACAGCGCCTATGTTCTTCTTGACTACAGACCTCCCAGAGAATGATGAGATGAGCCGCTCGATCACACGTCGTCTCTATGATGCGAACCCAATGACACGTATCTCTCAGTACGTCGTCCTCGGTCAGGGTGGTGCACGCCTCTTCGAAGAAC
>CAYJLR010000124.1:0-6412 GCA_964370895.1 uncultured Akkermansia sp.
ATAATTATAGCATAGGACGCGCGAGTCTAAAAGATAAATTACTGAGCACTTTTCTGATCTAGCTCAAGCAGCAGCTTATGTGCCTCATGATGGCCGAGCTTCACCGCTTCATAGAGCCAATGACGGGCATCCGTCTGCTCATCAGCATGCCCCAGGCTCAGGCTACGTCCTAAGGCATACATAGCATCATCATAGCCCTGATTCGCGGAAAGTTCGAAGTACTGGCGCGCCTTGAGTATATCCTGCGAGACGCCAGATCCTTCTTCATAGCACATGCCCAGCATGTACTGTGCATCAGCATCTCCCAGAGCTGATGCAGATGCGAACTCTTGAGAGGCTAAATGTCTATCCTGCGCGACGCCAAAGCCATGGTAGCAGCACATACCGAGTGCATAGTGACCAGCCGCTAAGCTCTGCTGCGCTGCCTGAGTATACCAATAGGCGGCCTTTTCGGGATTACGCTTCACAGTAAATCCGAGTTCATAAAATCCACCTAGGAGAAACTGCGCATCTGCAGAACCAAGGTTCGCAGCTTTTTCGAACCAATAAAAGCTCTTGCTACTACTTTTCTCAATATAACCTCCGTCTCCGTGGTAATAGCAGCTAGCTAACTCCAACTGGGACGCGATATCCCCACCCTCCGCTGCCTTCATCAAGCCAGCGACATTACGGTCTAAATTAGAGCTCAGCTTTGTCATATTCATGGAATGCTCGGCATCTATTCTCTCAGAAAAATGAGGATATCAACGCCAAGCCCCTTTCGTGTTTTAGTATTACATAGATTATACAAAAAGTCAATATAAATCACCGATACGACAACGTCTAAATAATTGAAACATAGCTAAATGATTTCAAAAAAAATACACATCCCACTGAAAAACAAGATGTGTATGACTATTTTTAATACCTGATTTTATTTTCTATTCTGATGCCTCAGAACTCATGAGCGCTTCTAGTGCCTCTTGTGCTTTCGGCTTTCCATGAACAGCGGCTTTTCTCAGCCAAGCTTTCGCATTTTCCTTATCAGGCTTCAGATCTCCAAGACCATCTCTGTAGATAATCCCTAAATCGTACGCGGCTTCTGTGTCGCCTTGATCACTGGCTTTCACATACATTTGTAGAGCTTTTTGTAAATTCTTTTCTACACCCACACCATCTCGGTAACAGCGCGCCAATCCCAGCTGAGCATTCGCATCACCTAGCTTAGCGCCACGCTTGTAGTAATCAGCAGCTACGTACTTCCTTTTATTAATATAATAATCGCCGAGGCGGGCAAAGGCAGTAGACTCATTCTGAGCAGCGGCTTTCTTCCACCAGTACACAGCCTTAGACATATTCTTAGCGACACTGAAATCACCGTCCATATAGTCATCACCGAGTAAGACCTGAGCTTTCGCGTCTCCGCTACGAGCCTTCTTCACATAGCCAGCTTGGGGGCGTGGCGCTTTCGACAGCGCAATGAGATCATCCTCGACGGAGCGTGATTCATCGTCCGCCTTATAGATACTTCTCGTGGCTATGAAGCCGAGGGATTTCCCATCCTTATCCAGGACCTCGAAGCTGTATACATAAGCAGGGTCAATACAGACGAAATCACCTTTACGAATGCGGCTATAGTACCATGCTTCCACCTGATTCCAGCGCTCGAAGACAGCCTTCACTTCGTCATCAATAGGGACAAGTGTCGTCGTATTCTCTACATCTGACAGAGCTGCCATAATGGAGATCTTTAGCTCATGCCCCTCATTCTGAAATTTCTGTATCTCTTGTCGCAACTGCGCTACTTCAGCTTTCTCCATCTCGACTGTTTCGAAGAAGTCATCAAAGGCTGGCGCACTCTGCTGTCCGATAAACTGAGTTTGCTCGCAGCTCTGGAGGCTAAGGAGAGCTAAGGCCGCGAAGGAGGCCACACGGAAGGGATATTTTGAGAATACTTTTTTCATAATTTATAACGGGTTGAATGGAAGGAAGGAAGGGTGGGAGGGATAAATCATACATCGCTAGGAATAATATAACCATTTTCCTTAGCTTGCTTATACCACTTCGCTGCAATTTGAGGGCTGGCATCGACACCTCTACCCAGCTCGTACGCTTCAGCGAGCTCCCACTGGGCTTGTGCGTGATTAAGCTTCGCAGCTTGCTGCAGGAGATAGACCATTTTACTTTCATTCTGCTCCACACCATGTCCACGTGAGTAGCACTGGGCAAGCAGATAACAGGCTTCTACCTCCTTATTCGAAGACGCGATTTTTAGCCAATAGATCGCTTCGTTCAGATCTCGATACCTCTTATTGGCTTCTAGATAAAATTTCCCCAGCAAGAACTGAGCTTCCGTTTCTCCCTGATCGGCCGCTTTCTTCCACCAGTGCAGAGCCTTATCAAAGCGAGGGAGCTCATGATGATCACCCATGTAGAGAAGCCCTAATTGCAACTGAGCCATAGCACTACCGCTCTTGGCAGCCTTCTCTAGCCAACGCATCGCCTCAGCGCGATCCACAGCTACGCCATCGCCCTGCATGTAAGCGAGCGCGAGGCTGAGCTGTGCCGCGAGCAGATCCTGATCTGCTGCCTTCTTCCACCAGCGCATGGCTTCTTTCATCTGTTTCTCGACACCTTCTCCGAATTGGTATCGCATACCGACTTCGTTTTGAGCATCGGCTAAGCCCTGCTCAGCCGCTTTTAAGTACCATGAGAAGATCTCTTGATGACGCTGGGTGAGTACCGCCTCCTCATCTTCATCTTGAAGAATGGGGGCACTCTGTAGGCTAAAGGCATATTCATACTGAGCGACAGCATCACCGAGCTCTGCTCCACGCTGGAAGCAGTAGAGTGCCTTATTCGCATTCTCCATCACTCCCTCACCCATAGAATAGCAAAAAGCTAAGAAACGGTATGCGCGGGCATCATCTTGTGCAGCGGCTTTCTTCCACCAGTACACAGACTTCACTGCGTCTCGCTCTACACCCATCCCTTTCATGAAGCAGTAGCCTATGAGCTGCTGCGCCTGAGCATCACCTTGCTTCGCGGCTAGAAACCACCATCGAGCGCATTCCTCATCGCTCTGCGTAACAGCGATTCCACGCTGATACAGGTTTCCCAGTTCGCGCTGTGATACTGCGTCGCCAGCCTCAGCAGCGGCGATCAACTCCTCGTAGTTTTCCGAAGACTCCGGATCTTTCGAAAAGAGTTTTTTTAAATGATTGAGCAATGACATAAAGTTGAGAGAGGTAAAAGTCTAGTAATAGGATCTTCCTTATGGAGAGTTCTCGTAATTCGCAGCGCGAAATCACGAAGGGATTTTTCAGCGTATTTTTTTCATTTTCGACGGAGCATAATGGCTTATTCGACGAGAAAAGGGTAAAAATATGCGAAAAAGACCGAGTGAAGTGCGCTGTTTACTTCATTTTCTACATCCACTTTTGTGGAAAACGAATTGCAAGAACTTCCCTTTTGAATACTAGACCTTTAACGCTCTCTTGTCAATCGACTTTTTGTATTATGCCACGATAACTTGCAGCAGGGATACTCATTCTTATTTATTCGACTCGTCATAGGCCATGAGAGCAGCTCCGAGCAGACCTGCATCAGAGCCATATTGGGCTGATTCTAGCTGCAGTGCTGCATAGTGCGCTGGCATGAGTTGAGCCTTTAAGAAACGATCAAGTGGCTCAAAGAGCAAGTCATTCGCCTTTGCCACACCTCCACCGAGGATGAACTTCTCGGGCACAATGCTGTACATAAGATTCATGATGAGGCAGGCGAGTTTTTCCGCGTAGTCAGTGTACACCTGAGCCGCGATCTCATCACCAGCACGAGCGGCGAGTTCAAGAGCATAAGGGGTGCAGTCGTCAGCTGTCTTACTCACGCCTACGGCGGCATAACGATCGATCGCATCAGCCGTCATTTCTCTATTACCCAGATATTCTTCAATCCCGCCGCGATTACCGTAAGGTCCAGCCTTACCACGATAATCAATACTGCACATACCGAGCTCACCAGCGGAAGCTGTCTTACCTCGCAGCATCTGGTTACCGATGATGATGCCACCACCTATACCTGTGCCTAGCGTAATGCTCACGACACTTTCGCAGCCGACTCCAGCGCCTAGTTTCCATTCTGCGTAAGCCATACAGTTCGCATCATTATCCAGAAAAACAGGTATACCCAGCTCCTTGGACATGAGCTCTCGTACAGGTGTCGCTTCTTGGAAGGCAGGCACATTCACCAAGCGACCGAGGATACCATTAGCGAAGTCCACCCAGCCTGGCATACCAAGACCGACGGCGCAGACGCTAGGATAGCTAGTCCTCAGCTCATTAATACAATCGCACATCGCCTTGATGATACTTTCAGTATCCGTGAACTGCTGCGTAGGAATAGGCTCTGCGATACAGAGAATCTCACTGCCAGCGCAGACACCTATTTTAATACTAGTTCCTCCGAAATCGACACCGATAGACTGAGCGCATTTATTCATATGCTTCCTATATTCTCTATTATTAGTCTCCTGTCAAGAATAATGTCCGCATGCTGCCATGCTTAACAAGTAGAGAAAATAGCCACCCCCTACCAGCTAGAGAGTTAGGCAATTTTCTCATTGACAATTATTAATTGAGCTGACATGATCATTATTATGGTTCGCACAGGTGCTATCAGATCACTCATACTCCCTCTTCTCGCCTTCAGCTGCATCTCACTTTTCGCTAGTCAACTGAACGCGGAGCAGGCGAGTGCTGAGAATCTCTATAGCCCCAGCAGCTGGCGCTACGACCTCCCTCCCTCCGGTTTAATACCGAGTTACTTTTCCATCAGCACCCAGCTAGAGAGCGACGCGCGCAGTGGAGGCAGCAGCTTCGCAATGCATCAGGCGGAGTTAGAAGTACCTCTGAGTGACCCCAGAAGATCCGGCTACGCTAGCTGGGCATTCATAGCCTCATTGAGCACGAGCTACACTCACGCGGAGACGAATGGTGAGCTCAGCCTCGATAACAATGATTTTTACCGCTTCACCATGCCCCTAGGCGTCATCCAGCGCAATGAGTCACGAAGCCTCTTTTTCATGATCACTCCCAGCCTTGCTTCCGATTTTGAGACTACTGATGGAGCATTCACCATGGGTGGCATAGCAGCTTACTCCTCGACATGGGGAGATCACCTAGATTATACGCTAGGTGCAGCCTACTTCCCCAGATCCTTCCTCTTCGGTTTCATTCCTTTTGTAAACTTCAGCTGGGAATTCGCGCCCGATTGGATCTTCGAACTTGATCGCAGCACACTCATACTGGAGCACCAAGTCAGCGATAATCAGAAGCTAGCCCTCTTCTTCGAATACGATGGTGAGGCCTGGACTGCGCGCACCGACAGAGGCTTGCGCACCTTCAGTGTCAGCAGCCTCGTCGCAGGTCTACGCTGGGAATACAATATCGCGTCACCGAAAGTTCCCAAGCGGCTTATCCGCGTAGAGCTGGGTGTCCCCTTCTACACGGACGCCGACATAGAATACCGCCATGGTGACCAAGATAGCGAGTTTTCGGAACGCTACAAGACCTCGCTGCGCCTCTCTTTAGGTCTGGATATGCGCTTCTAAGAGCGCAATGCGTGATTGACAGCCCTGACGAACTATGCTAAAAAGTAATTAATGTTTGTCAGACTTCTCAATACCTTTCTCCTCGTCACACTCATCCTGCTGCTCGGTTGGGCTATTCACTCCTTTTCGTTCGATATAGAAGTAGCTGATTGGGTTATTGCTAGCTACCTGAGCATGCTTGCCACAGGTCTTGTGCTGAATGTCGCCCTCATCATAGCACGCCTTCTCACGCGCAAAAACTCACTGGAAGACTGGGTGTGGTTTAGCAGTTTCTTCCTCATCGCCTGCTTCATCTTCGGAGGGAGTAACCAGCTCTTCATGGGCGAAAACATCGTGAGAGAAGCGAATATCGAGAGCATCACTTTCAAAGCCCCTGAATTACAATCTCCCGACGCACAGGAACAAGCCCGAGCCTTCCTCCAAGCCGTCGTGGATAATGACAAAAAGCGCGTCGAAGAGCTCTTCCCCTCCACCTATACTGCTAGCTCAGAAATAGCCGCCATAGGAGCGACACTCTCCATCCAGTACCGCCGCCCAGCCCTACTGGACTTCTTCCTCGAAAAGGGGTTATCACCTAATGCAGTTTGGAATGGCACTCCCCTACTCGTCGCAGCCTGCGATGCATCGCGATATCTTGACGCGAAGACATTAATCGAGCGCGGTGCCGATGTGAATCTAGCCGATGATCAAGGCATGACCCCGCTCATCATATCCTGCATCGTCAAGCAGGAGGATATCGTCCGCCTCCTTTTAAAGGCAGGAGCTGACACGACCCTAGAAGACAACTCCGGCTTCCGAGCCAGCGACTACACCCCAAGCGGCAGC
>CAYJLR010000125.1:0-6395 GCA_964370895.1 uncultured Akkermansia sp.
AACCTATTGAGTCTGAAAAAGACATCGAGGTGGAAGAGCCCAAGGAGGCGCATGAGAATATAAACGATTATTCTATAGATGATCTAGGTGAGCTTTCTACGGAGTACGAACTAGAGGTTCCCAGCATTCCTGAGATCCCTGAGTTCAGCGAATCTGAATCACGCGTAGAAGTAGCAGATACGCCTCCGACTCCTGCTTATGATCCAGCTTTCAGCCCGAGCGCGCAGCCGGGTTTCCGTACGACCGAGAAGAAGAACAGATCCGTCGGGCGCTTCGTCTTCGGAGACAAGGCTTCTTTTAATGCGAAAGCCACCCCACTTGGTCGCTACCAGCAGCTCATTTACCGTCGAGTGGCTTATTTCTGGTACCAAGCCTGCGCTGATCACAGAGGAGACATCATTCCAGGCACGCTGATTATCAGACTTATTATCGACTCTAATGGGCGCATCACTAGCATGGAGCTCATGTCACGTCGAGGGGCTAGTGTCTCGCAGCAGGCCTTTACCTTCGAGGCCATTCGTAGTGCGAGTATACCACCCATCCCCTCCGCTGCGAAGAACGAACTCATAGGAGATAAGATGGACCTCATCTTCGAATTCAATTTCAATTAATACTACAACATATATCAATCACACACCACCATTACAATTATGCAACAACTCAAAGACTTCTTCGATGCCTGTGCACCATTTGGTTACCCTCTACTACTCTGCTCTATCGTGCTATTCGCCGCTATTTTCTATCATATCACGGTACAGCGCAGCCGCCGTGATTTACAGAGACTCCAGCCCCTCTGGCTCGATACGCGTCAGAAGCGCGACGGTGCGCGCGATGCCCTCGTCCGCCAGTGCCATGTGATGCAGTCCCCACTCGCTTCCGAGATTCTCTTCCTCGCGGAGCATAAGGATGAGCCCACGGAGGAACTCAGTGAGCAGCTGGAGTCCCACCTGAGTCTTCACCTCGATGCGGAGCGCGCAGGGATGGCGACCATCAGCGTCATTACAAACATTGCTCCTATGCTCGGTATTCTCGGTACGGCGTGGGGGCTTGTAGATATCTTCGGTGTCTTCGGCTCTCCTGAGGCGACAGCAGGCATCACACTTGGTATTTCTAAGGCTCTGTATACGACCATCTTCGGTCTCGCTATCTCTGTACCTGGTACGATAGCACTGACGAGCTTTGAACGCGCGATTGAGCGTCGCTCAGCTCTCATCACGGCTTTCTTCTCTGATATTCTCGCTAATCGTCAGCGTCTCTAATCCTCACTACGCGTCATGGTTATTTATCAACGAAAGTATGCGCAGCAGGGCATCCCGCTCGTACCCATGCTGGATATTCTCACGATTCTGCTTATCTTTTTCATCGTTCACACGGAGTTTAAGAAGCAGGTCAGTGTCCTAGAGATAGAGGTCCCGAAAACAGCGCACCTTGCAGGCAGCGTACATACGAGAGATGGCTTGCTTCTTGAGATCAACGCAGCAGGTGACATCGCACTTAATGGCTCGATGCTTAGTCTCGATGAGCTGGCGAATCATATCAAATCCATCGCCCAGCAAAGCCCGCAGCAGAAGATACTCCTAGCGGCTGCTGATGGTGTCTCGCTAGGCGTACTCGTCAGCGTGATGGACAAGCTCACAGAAGCAGGCATGGATGTCGAGGAGATACCTTTCCGCATCGATTATGGAAATTAAAAGCCCACTACTCAGCCACGGGTAAGAGTCGCGTGATACGCTCAGCACGTGGAAGCGTGATGCTGACTGTCGTGCCCTCACCTTCACGCGAGCTCAGCCCGAGGCTACCTCCATGAGCCTTCACAATGCGGCGCACGATGAGAAGACCGAGTCCATTGCCACTTTCCTTTGTCGTGCGGAAGGGCTCGTAGAGATTCCCCATGATTTCGTGGGATATACCGCAGCCCGTATCACTGACTTGGATGATGACATCTGCATCATTACAGCTCGTGGCGATAAGTATGCCGCCAGTCCCTTCAGGGATCGACTGGTAAGCATTACGAATGAGGTTATAGAAAACTTGAAATATCTGCCCTTCATCTGCGTCTAGTAGAGGGATGTCCTCTGCTAGTTCTTCATGAATGCTCACGCCTCGCGCTGCTATCTCAGGCTCGAGCACTTCGAGCACCTTGCGGATAAGCTTATTGATATCAAGTTTAATTGCTTGTGGCGTGCTGGGACGCATGGATTGCAAGAACTGCTTGATGAGAGTATCGAGACGCTTCACTTCGCTCAGGGAGCTGTCTAGTAACTGCGCTATGGTCTGAGCCTGCGCTGCTGATGGTGGCTTATCACCATTGGCATTGAGCTTGCGCTGCATGAGCTGGAGGTTCAAGCCGAGGGAGTTCAGAGGATTCCCTAATTCATGAGCGACTCCGCTAGCAAGGAAGGAAAGTAGACTCATCTGCTCTGCTTCTGCCTCTATTTCGCTCTTCGCTACCTTCTCTGTCTCATCCTGAATGAGTAAGAGGTACTGTCGCGATTCGCCCTCCTTCACCTCTGATCCGAGGGGTGCCATGAAAAATCGATAATGGCGTGGCTCGGGGTAGTGGACCTGGAGGTCGCGAGTGATTGCATTCCCACTTGTACTGAGTTCTTCCCAGGTGCAGGTCTGCCCCGCCAGTGTCTCGAAGGGGATGTCTACCATCTCACGTACTTCTCTTCCGTAGATGCGCGCTGCGGCCTTGTTCACAAAGCTGATAGAGCCGTCGTGGTCGAAGATGATCACACCATCATTGAGAGCATTGAGTACTTCATTGAGCAGGGTGATTTGCGCGCTGAAGCGCTGAACGAGCTGATGCCGCTCTCGTGCACTCAGCCTATCCCATCGTGAGACAATTTTATCAAGTGTGCTTTTGTTCATAAGGAAGAAATATCGAGTGATACCTTGCGGAAAAAGCGATCGAGTGGCAGGCGTAGGCAGCCAGACTCATCTGAGAAGACACTCACTGGTGGCTCCTTGTCCAATGATACGAGCAAATGCCCCTTCTCAGGTAGCCCATGAATGATGAGTTCGACATCTTGACAACCAGCTAAGAGGTCATCACCAGACCAGCTATGCAGCAGAGTCATTTTCTCTGCTTCAGCACTGTATTGGAAATGGTGATAGAGGTACTGTCCATGCTCGTATTCATAGCCATCGCCAGCGTCTTCGTAGTGGTAGCTATCCTCCTTCGTCGATTCGCCCCACCAGAGGTCATAAGTGACTGGTGGTTTATCAATTTCACCCACATATTGCTGTATAGGCCAGCGTGGGATGACGCATCCAGCTTTCACGAGTACAGGGATAGTCTCAGGGGGGGTCCTGACAGAATATTCCTGACCGCCCTGTCCCATGCATTCATCATTCCACAGGGAATACCATCGTCCAGGAGGGAGGAAAAGCATGCGGGTCATCTCACCCTGATGGTGCACAGGAACGACGTAGAGAGCATCTCCTACGAAGAATTCACTGCTACGCCAATAGGTATCCGGGATTTCGTTATGCTGCAAGGCCAGCGAGCGAATGATAGGAAGACCATCCGTAGCATATTGATAGAACGCAGTGTATAAATAAGGAAGCAAGCGGTAGCGCTGCTCGATGGCATGGCGGCAGTGTTTTTCTGCTTGCGCACCAAAGCTCCAAGGCTCTCTATCACCGAGCTCACCATTGCTATGTGTTCGGAAGAAAGGATGGAAGGCGGAGAGCTGCAGCCAACGGCAGAAGAGTTCAGGGCTAGGTTGCCCCATGAAGCCACCCGTATCAGAGCCAGCGAAGGAAACACCACTTGTGCTGAGTCGCTGCACCATGAGGTTAGCCATCTTCAGATTAGACCAGTCAGCGGCATTATCTCCCGTCCAAGTCGCGGCATAGCGCTGCAATCCTGCATATCCTGATCGGCTGAGGATGAAGGGGCGACGACGTGGCGCATGTAGCCTCATCGCATCATAAGTAGCACGAGCCATAGCCTGACCATAGATATTATGAGCCTTCAGATGCGAGCAAGGATAGCCTTCGAACTCGTGGCGCGTATCCTTAGGGAAAGTAGTATCAGGGAATAACGCGGGCTCATTCATATCGAGCCACAGCCCGCGCACCTTTTTCTCCGCGATCTGGTGGTCAAAAATCCCCGACCACCAGCGACGCGTGTGCGGAGAGGTAAAGTCAGGGAAATGGCACATACCTGGCCATACCGTGCCTGAGAGCAGAGCTCCATCGTGACGACGACAGTAGACGTTCTTCTCAAAACCACTACGCCATATATAGGAATCGGGCTCGACTTTCACACCAGGATTCACGATGGTAACGCACTTCATACCTCGCTCTTCATAGAATTCCATCAAACCTTCAGGGTCGGGGAAATGCTCTTTATCCCATGTCAGGCTCATGTATTCCTTCATATGATGAATATCCAAATGAACAGAATCGCAAGGAATCTGCTTTTCTCGGAACTTATCAATTATATTTTCTACACTCTTCTGAGGGTAGTAGCTCCACTTGCTCTGGTGATAACCGAGAGCCCAGAGCGGAGGCATGCTGGGGAGGCCTGAGAGTTTTGTGTAATTCGCGACGACATCGATACCTTTTCTACCACCGATGAAGTAATAATCCATCTGTCCGCCATCAGCACCGAACAGAAGCCTATCATTGCGCTCTTTCCCGAAGTCGAAGTAGGAGCGCATCGTGTTATCAAAAAACACCCCATAGCACATCCCTCTGTTCATACTCAGGAAGAACGGTATACTCTTATACAGGGGATCGCTGTCTTTTTTGAAATCATAATGATCCGAGGCCCACATCTCGAAGCGACGGCCCCGTAGATTCAGCTGATAGGGCTTATCCCCCAGCCCATAGAAGTGCGCCCCCTCGGGCAGATGCTTCAGCATCCATACGAGATCATCTCCTGTCTCATCCTCTGCCCTATGCCCCATACCCTCGGCATCAGCACAGAGCAAACGCCCGCTGGTGATGTCGAAAAACTCAAGCCCCATATCAATCTTGCGCACACGCACGCAGAGCGTACGCGTACTGATTTCTATGTAATCACCGCGATCTATTTCAGTGATTTTAGGATAGCTAGGTTGATACTGAGTATCCACGCCATAGCTAGGTACAGCGTCGAATATAAATCCCTTCACATAATGACAGCGTATGACATCATCATCTAAAAAGGTGAGACGTAAGCTAATATCACCGCGAAAAAGCTCGAGAGTAGATACATCGATCCACTCATACTCGCGTAAAAACTGCGACGGTGTGTCTAAGCTGTCCATAGTTCTAGAAAGGGGGAGAGAAATCAGCAGTACTATAATCGTGCTTAGAAAGCCTAACCCGGAGGCCAGCTCAGGGAGCGAGCCCCTATTATATGAATATGCAGATGTGGGACAGTCTGTCCACCATCTTCACCTGTGTTCATCACAGTGCGGAACCCCTTCTCGCTGAGTCCTTCCATACGGGCGATCTCACCGATCTTGAGCATGAGATGTGCGAGCAGAGCTGCATCTTCTGGTCCTGCTGCTTCTATATGCGGAATAGGCTTGCGCGGTACGAGCAGAATATGCGTCGGAGCGACAGGAGAAATATCACGAAATGCTATACAGTATTCGTCTTCATAAAGCAAATCCGCGGGGATTTCCTTGTCTGCGATCTTTTCAAAAAGCGTCTTTTCCATGACGATCCTATTTATACCATAGCCCCCATTCTTAGGCAATCAGAAAAAATAGAAACAATCTAACATTAGATTATTTAAAAATACACTATTTACACAATACGAATGATATCGCGGATTTACTGTTGAGAATTACCCCCTTCCTCCCGCCTTCATAAGAGTGCCAGAGCAGCTATCATTTGACTTGCGAATGGAACTAAATTTATTAGATCCCTTTCAAGCACAATGCAGATATCTTAACCAGCCGTCGCAGTGTTCGCTTATATAAACAGGAACGTGTCTCGCGCCAACTCATGGAAGAGATCATAGACGTGGCCCGATGGGCTCCCTCATGGGCAAACTTTCAGATCGCGCGCTACACCGTCGTCGATCAGCCCGAACTCGTCGCCCAGCTTGCACAGGGAGGAGTCGATAACTTCGCCTACAACACGAAGACACTCAAAAATGCACAAGCAGTCGTCGTGCTTAGCTTCGTCAAGGGTAAGAGCGGTCGTCACACGAAGCACCTCATCGATGAGAGCAAGGCTCCTCTCTGGGAAGCCTTCGATGCGGGCATCGCATGCCAGACATTCTGCCTTGCCGCCCATGCAAAGGGTGTAGGCACTTGCATCTTCGGTATTATCAATGAGCAAAGCATTCGCGAAATCGTCCAGCTCCCTGAAGACGAGACAGTAGCGGCACTCATTACTTACGGATTCCCAGAGGGAGATGTAGCAGCTACACCAAGAAAGAGTGT
>CAYJLR010000126.1:0-6242 GCA_964370895.1 uncultured Akkermansia sp.
AATTTCTTTTCTCACTGACGCTGCCGTGGCTGCGCCACAGCTTTTCCGCGAGGGCGTCGCCCTCACACTCCCAGCAGGGACGCCGTCCCTGCACCCTGTCTAAGGTCGAGACCTTAGATATCCATTTAGCGCTCTCGCGCAGGGCGACACTTATCATCCGAGGCAAACGCGAGAGCGTCATACAGAGAAGACGCGAAAACAAGCGCACTAGCTACCCAAGAGTCAAGCATATCTTGCTATATGCTTGACGAGCCGTGGGCAAGGAAACGAGATTAACATACATCTCCTAAATAAAGCTCCATTCTTTCTTTCGACTGCCGTAATGACGAAGTCAGCGAGACTGCCTAATGGGGAGTTCTCGCAATTCGCAGCGCGAAATCACGAAGGGATTTTTCGACGTATTTTTTTCATTTTCGACGGAGCATAATGGCTTATTCGACGAGAAAAGGGTAAAAATACGCGAAAAAGACCGAGTGAGGCGCGCTGTTTACTTCATTTTCTACATCCGCTTTTGTGGAAAACGAATTGCGAGAACTTCCCTAATGCTCTCGCGTTTGCCACGCGTGCTTGTGTGACTTCAGCTTTTCCTCAGGGACTTTGTCCCAGAATCCTTTTAGCACATCTCTCCCTTTTTAATGCACAACAGAGCCACCACCCTGTGGGTGATGGCTCTGTTTTTAATCTTTTTTAGACGATTACTTCTTCGCTGGCAGCAGCCCCTGCTCGATGAGCAGTGCATCATTGTCAGGTTCGCGTCCCATGAACTCCTTATACAGGTCATTCGCTGATTTGCTATCGCCCTGACTCAGGATGGTCGCGCGTAAGTCTGCGCCCGTTTTCTTATTATTCACGCCTTCTTTCATGAAGCGTGTGAAGGCATCCGCGCAGAGGACTTCTGCCCACTTGTAGGAGTAGTAGCCTGCACCATATCCACCACTCATGCAGTGAGTGAGGTCATGCATGATGCTAGAGCGTGACTCGGTGTAGCGTGGGGTCATGTTCTTTAAGAGCTCTTCCGTGGCTGCATCTAGTGTGCGCCCCTTGAAGTGCTTGTCATAGTTCATGTGCATCTCGAGGTCGAGCTTCGCAATGCCAAGCTGCCCCATGGTGGCGTTCGCTGGGCGGTAGTGCTTGCTCTGGTGGAGCTTCGCAATTTGCTCATCGCTGATGGGCTCACCAGTCTCGTGATGGATCGCGTGCTTCTTCAGGAAGCTAGGCTCCCATGACCAGTATTCAAAAAGCTGGCTAGGCATCTCGACGAAGTCCCATGCCACATTCAGTCCCGTGTGCGCACGCAGAGTCGTATCACCAAGAAGACCATGCAGGGCATGACCGAACTCGTGGAAGAGTACCTTCACTTCATAATGAGAGAACTGAGCTTCCTTCCCATCAATAGGACCTGTGAAGCTGCCGCAGACGACACCGAGATGTGGCTTCGCAGGGCTGCCATTGCGACCGGAGTCACCTGCACGCAGTGGTAAGAACCACGCGCCTTGGCGCTTTTCATTGCGGGGGTAGAGGTCAAGGTAGAATGAACCGAGCATCTTGCCTGTCTTCGTGTCATAGATTTCAAAGAGGCGTACTTCTTCATCCCATACTTCTACTTGATTATCCTTGGCCTTCTGGCTCTTGTCAGTGATGTAGATGGTTTCGACTTCCTTGAACGTGAGAGAGAGGAGCTCGGAGTATACGTCAAGCATACCCATGATCATATTGTTCGCAGAGAAGTAAGGGCGCAGGGTCTCGATGTCGAAGTTATTTTCCTTCTGGGCGAGTTCGTTCGAGTAGTAGCGCGCGTTCCATGGCTTCATCGCTTCTACTTTCTTGCCTGTGAGCTCGGAGATGAAGTTGAGCAGATGCTGGTTTTCCTGAGCGAAGGCTGTTTCTGCTTTCTTCGTGATGTCATCGACGAAGGCGAGTGCCTTGTCACCTGTCTCTGCCATGCGGCGCGCTGTGGTGAGGTCTGCGTAGTGCTTAAAGCCGAGAATCTGTGCGAGTTCGTGGCGCAGCGCGACGATCTTCTGCACGATGGGTTCGTTCTCATGCCCCTCCATGCGACCTATGGTCTCCGTACCGCGCCAGCAGAGCTCGCGTGTGGCTTCGACGGAGCAATCACTCATGATAGGACCGTAGCTGGAGTATGCGAGCGTGATGAGCCACTGGGGCTTTTCCTTCGTGCCATAGCCTTTTGCAAGAGCTGCGGCAGCAGCGCTCTCCATCCAGTTCTCACTCATGCCTTCAAGCTGTGCGGGGTCGGTAATGATGTGTTCCCATGCATTAGAAGAATCAAGGACGTTCTTCCCGAAGTCGATGGAGAGCAAGGAGAGTTCCTTGCGCACCTCGGCGAGGCGTTTCTTCTTCTCTGGGCTGAGATCAGCGCCACTATCGCGGAAACTATCGAGCGTCTGCTTGACGTAGCGGGCGCGTTCTGGATCGAGCTTGCTCGCCCATGGCTGGGCAGCGGCAGTCTTGATCGCACTCCACAGGGCTTCGTTCGCGATCACGGAGGTGGTGAATTGATCACTAAGCAGGCTGATGGCTTGCAGTGACTCGCGCACAGCTGGATCATCGGCAACAATGCTGAGATGGTAGACGGAGAGGAAGGTATTGTTCATGTCGTCCTGCAGGGATGCCATAGCGTCAAAGGTGTTCGCGTAGGTCATCTCCTCGGGCTTGAGCGCTGTAATGCTAGCGATCTTCTTCTCAGCAGCTGCCATCAGTGGCTTAATGGTCGCTTCCGCAGTCGTGACATCCATGGCTGACCAGCGGGGGTAGAACTCACGCATGAGAAGGGGAGATTCCTCGCTGGTGGCATTCAGCACGAGAGCAGGTGAATCAGCTGTAAGCTCCGCCTGCAAGGGGGCAAGATGGAGCATGGGCATTAAGCTAAGTAATAGCATTGATTGCTTTGTCATACCCAGTTAGACTAGCAAATCAGAAAGCCTCTAGCAAGAAAATAAAGAGAGAAAGCCTGCCATGATTAGCCTTACTGCAGCGTAGCCTCAGGCAGAGGTCCGCCACGACTCCTGAGTCGCTGGGAGAACTGAGGCTTCACGCGTAGCTCTATATTCTCACCATTAATGCTTACTTGCTTAGAGCTGAAGTGCTCCTGCTTTAGCTCGCTTCCAGCTCCTGCTGGTGATGGCGTGGGTGCTGCAGCGATGTCGATGGCGATGCGGGCATGCACCTCTTCGACGCTAAGATTAGGCTCGCTGTTAAGTATGGCGAGGCTCGCCTTCGCGGGCTCTTCCTGCGCGTCTACGATAGCTACTTGAGTAGTGAGATCTTCTTCGACTGGCGCTTCTACCTGCTGCTGCTGGTGCACGAGTGCCTGCTCTTCAGGGTTGATAGCTGCGATGAGGTCTTCACCGGGGACACCGAGGCTCTCGGGGCGCTCGCGGAGGAAGTTTTCCAGATCGATGTCAGGATTCGCGCCATGGTGGACTGCACGGTCATAGGCTCGGGAGGCATCGGCCATTTTTCCAAGGTCGATGTAGATGCGTGCCATGTTATAATGCGCGTCTCCTAGCTCGGGGTTGAGCTTTACAGCGGCGGCGAGATACTTCAGAGCGAGTGTCGCATTCCCGTTGATGATTTCAATATTAGCCAGATAGAAGAAGCTATCTGCATTCGCAGGGTCGCGCTCGAGTGCGAGGCGGAACTGCTCGGCTGCTGGCTCTAACTGGTCTAAAAGATAATACGCGGTGCCTGCCAGCTCATAACTCGCAGCCTTCTCAGGAGCGAGACGGCTCGCGCGCTTAAGGAACTCGATGGCTTCCTCATGCTTGTTCCGGTATAGGAGAATGGAGCCGAGATTAATCAGACCTGCGAGATGATCAGGATGCGCATCGACGAGTGTACGGTACAGCTGCTCAGCTGCGGTGTAACGCTGCGAGGCAAAGGCCTTCTCCGCGCCTGTGGCGAGTGCTTCCACTTCCAAGCCACTGCGTATGGCGATCGTGCTTTCCTCATTGGCCTGATCTTGCGTCAGATTCTTGCTGGATTCCACGGCCTGTATGAGGCTACTCTCCATCTCGGTGAGATCCAGACTCTGCTCGGCTTCGATCTGTTCGAGTGTGGCAAGCATCTGAGGATTCTGATTCACGACTTGGCGGTAAGCATCGAGCACGAGCCTCTGCGCGTCTTTCTGCTTCTCTAGTGACTCCGCTTGCTTCGCAACAATGCTGCGCAGCAGACTGTTTTCCTCCTGCATGATGGGGCTAGCGGTACTGCTCGTACTAATCTCGCTGAGGTTCTTTTCCAGCTGAGCATTATTATCCGTGAGTTCAGAAATACGGCGGCGGTAGCCTAGATTCTCATCATAGATGCGCGCCATCTCATCTCGGAGACGCTGGCTTTCTGCACGTGCTATCTCCAGCTGACTGACGAGAACACTGGACTCATCACCGTGGGCGGATACCTGACTGCTGAGTTCTGCGACACGAGCCTCTGCCTCTTTTAACTGCGCGGTCAGCGTGATATTCTGGTCGAGAAGCGCCTTAATCTTCTCTGGGCTATTGAGCTCGACTATTTCCTTCAGCTGTGAGTTTTCTGCAAGCAACTTTGCATGCTCTTTATTGACGCGCTCATGCTCATGCTGCAAGTCACTGAGCTGAGTGTTCAGCTCCTCGACCTGCTTCTGAGCCTCTTGGCGAGCGATCTGCTCACGCTGATACTTCTCTTCGAGCTCTCTAAACTGTCTATTCAGAGCGGCCACCACCTCATTGCTGGCGTTACGCTCCGTGCTCATGCTGAGCTTCAGAGCCATGAGTTCCTTATGATACTGATCGCGGTTCAGCTCAGCAGATATCAGCTTCTTCTGCATATCGTCCTGCTTCGAGCGCAGATCCTTGTAGGCGACTACCATGCGACGCAGCTCCTCGCGCGTGCGCATCAGCTCATTATACATCTGCCTGTTACCTGCAATCGTTCCTGGATTAATATGTGGCGTATTATTGAGATCGATGTTCGTATTATTCTGACGCACCCCTTCGCGGTCGAAGAACTCAGGATTCACCACGAGTGGCTGTCGGGGGCTGCGTGCACCGCTATCCTTCACCGACTGGCGGTACTCGCGTATATTTGCTGCGATAATCTGACGTCTATTGCTGACTAGATTATTTTTCCAGCGCGGGTGATCGCGCACGATACCAGCGAGGATGCGCTCGGCTTGCTGGGCTTGATTAATAGCCTCGTGCCACTTCTGCTCCTCTGCAAACTTCTCAGATTTCATGCTCAACTGGTATGCGGTGAGGTAGAGATCACCGATATCCTTGTCGTCTTGACTCAGTTCATCTGCTCGCTGCTGTGAGACAAGGCTTCCGTGCTGTGCGAATGCGGGAGCATTGACACAGAGAGCGGAGAGAATAAACCCACAAAAGGCGGTAGAGCGAAGCTCAGTTATACGCATCAAATCTAACATGAATAAACGTCATTCTACCGTATAGGAAGGGGGCAAATCAAGCTTTTTTTTGCTAACAGAATATGATTACTAGCTAGGTCAAGCGCTGAGATCCAAGGGCACAACAGGCACAAAAAAAAACCGCAGCGTATATACACTGCGGTTTATCGCAAAAGCGATGCAACAATGCTATTGCAAGGTTGCAAACTTTAAGATTAGTGGCGGAGACCAAGGTTCTTGAGCAGGCTCTGATAGAGAGCAAGATCAGTGCGCTTGGCGTAATTAAGCAACTTACGACGCTTAGCAACCATCATAAGCAGACCGCGACGGGATGCGAAGTCGTGCTTGTTTGTGGAAAGATGCGCTGTGAGGTGGATAATACGCTTGGTAAGGATGGCTACCTGATAACCAGTGGAGCCAGTATCTTTATCACTTGTCTTGAAGTCGTTGAGGTTAATTTCGCTCATGTGTGTTTTCTATATTTGTGGGTTGATTTTCGTGGCTGCGGCAATCGACCAACAAGAGCATGCATATTAGCATCTTTTGTGCATGATGCAAGACTTATTTCATGCAGTTAGGAAATTTTATCGATCAGGAATATTCCCATGTGAGTAATATGGTCGCGATGCCTAGATAGTTTGCCACGGAAGATAAGTGTCGCACAGGGCTCCCATTATTCTTGCAAGATGCGTTCGAGCTGCTCGCTGTTTTTCTTCACCTGCTCATAAATCTGCTTTCCTATCTCGCTGTCTTTTCTATCCGAGTTTAAGATATTCTCTAGTATGCTCGGGAGCTGCTTGATCTGCTTAATAGCTACTTCTTGGATCAATTTGAGATGAAG
>CAYJLR010000127.1:0-6187 GCA_964370895.1 uncultured Akkermansia sp.
AGTTCCGCATCGCTCATGCTCGTGACCTCCTTGCCTTCGAAGCATACGCTGCCACCTATGATGCGCCCGCTGGGCTGGGGTAGCAGGCGAGCGAGGCTCATGGCTGTCACACTCTTCCCTGATCCACTTTCACCAACGAGACCGAGGCATTCACCTGCCCGTATGTCGAAGCTCACCTCATCGACGGCAGTGAGTTGCTGGTATTCGCTATCGAAGGCGATACGCAGATCGCGTACTTGTAGGAGTGCGTCGTTAGTCATGATGTGGTGAGATTAAAGTAGAGGTGGATGGCAGAGGGATGACGAACTCGCGCTCTTCACCGACGAAGCCCTTCACGCGATCACGCAGAAGGCGCTCCTTTTCCTCTTCATCTATCCAGAAGAGTAAACTGTTGAGAGGATTCTGATAGCGCGGTGGGCAGAAGTTATAACTAGACTCCTCGTCTGGCCACTTCACCCATGCCCACTGAGCGAATCTCCAGTAAGTAGTAGACCACGCGGGTACCCATGAGGCGTGGTCGTGGACGAGTTCTTGGATGCGATGATGCGCCGCGATGGCCTCCTCCTGTGTCGTAGCATTGCTCGCTTTTTCAATGGTCGCGTCGAGCTCGGGGATGGCGATAGCTGTGATATTATTCGTGTGCTGGCGCACGGAACCGCCCTCATCGTAGGCCTCTCTAGAATGCAGGTAAGGCTCGGGATCAGGGATGGGGGGAGCTAACGCCCATGAGAAGATGCCTGCCTGCACACTCTTCTCGCGTATGCGCGTGAAGAAGAGAGTATCATCCATCTGCTCGTTGCGCAGGTCGAGCCCGCAGCGTGCAGCCTCTTTTTTCAGCACACTGAGAATCTTGTCGTACAGCGCATCGTTGCGTGAGCTGATGATGAGTTGCAGGCGTGTGCCATCAGGCTTTTGCAGGATACCATCCGCGCCAGCTTCCGTGTAGCCAGCCTTCGCGAAGTAGTCACGTGCCACAGTCGCATCAAAGTCTCGAGGCTTAAGCTTGGGGTGAGTGTATTCCCCATAGCCTGCGAAGTAAGAGCCCTGCCGCACGAAGTCCCCGCGTAGTACTGTATCGATGGCAGCTTGCACATGAAGGGCGTGCTGGATACCCAGTCGAACATTCCTATCAGTAAGCTGAGGGTGTGAGCTATTCAGGTGGATGCCAAAGGCATTGCGCGGCCAGATGTTGTTAAAATACACACGCTGGATGTAGCCATGGTGCACCTCGGGGATTTCTAGATTTTCATACCAGTCTTCCGATTCACGGGAGCTGAAGCTATCCAGCTGCCCCATTCTGAAGAGTTCGCGTGCCTTAATGAGCTCATTCACGAAGCCGTAGGTCATCGTTTCAACATTCGCGCTGTAGCGTGTGTAGCGACGCTCGCGAGCCCACCAGTCCTTCACCGCCTTGAGGCGCAGCTGCCGTCCAGCTATGTCCCCTGACTTATCTAGATCGTAAGCACCTGTCGTCGGTGGTCGTCTCCACTGATAGCGTGTCTGGTAATCAGGACCAAACTCCGCATAGAAGCGCGTGCAGCTCATGGGCAGCATGGCTTCGTAGACTGCTAAAGGACGGGCCTGCTTCAAGTGAACAGAAAAAATCCTATCCCCATAGAAAGCAATCTGGCGCACATTATTCAGATAAAAATCACGAGCGAACGGCTCAGCACTGAAACTAGAGCAGCGCAGGTACATCGCGCTGAGTACATCCTGCGCGCGTACAGGCTCGCCATCGGAGTAGCGTGCCTGTGCATCGAGGCGGTAGTACACAGTATCTCCCTCAGGCGACACAGCCCACGCTTCAGCTGTACCGGGGATAAGCTTTCCCGTCCCAGGGTGCAAGCGCACAAGTGGAATATCGATGAGATCGTACAGGTAGCTGCGCACGGAGTGATTACTCCCCATGCCGAACTCACGCACATTCGGGGGATAAGAACGCAGGATGGCGAGGCGAAAATGCCCCCCACGTTTTGCCTTAGGACTACCGAGTTCAGGCTCATTCATACCGGTCTCCCATGAGAGATCAGCAGGAAGGTCTTCAGGACTTCGGAAGTCTATGAAAGGCTCCCCTTCGCGACTATTTTCCCTATTCCACTGATGGACGAATCCTCGAAAGCCCTGAGGTGCGTGCCACTGCTGAGCGTAAGCCGGCAGTGTATCGCGCTCGGCAGCACTGAAGGCATGCGGCATGGAATCATAAGCAGGAGGCAACCAGCCGTCGCGCTTCTCCTCTCCCTGCTCGCAACCCAGCAGAGCGAGCAGAAGGAATAGCAAAAAGCCACGTAAACCTAGATAACATGCCGAGTTCATATGATGATTCCTATTGATAATAACTATGCTTCTTCGGGTCGAAAGCTTCGCGTATCGCCTCTCCGATGAAGCTGATGAGTAGCAGTGTCACCACCAGAGCGCCGAAAGCCGCGCTCGCCACCCAAGGCGCATTCAGCTTCCCTAATCCATCATTGAGCAAGCGACCCCATGTCGCGTAGCTATCAGGAAGACCAAATCCTAAGTAATCCATGGACGCAAGCGACAGAATCACCAGTGCCACGCTAAAGGGTATAAGCGTCACAATGATGGGCGTGAGGCTGGGTAGGATATGCTGGCGCAGGATGTGGAAGGAGCTCGCCCCCATGAGGCGGGATGCCGCCACATAGTCACGACTCTTTTCCTTCATCGTCGTCGTGCGGATAACGTAGGTCATCTGCATCCAACCAAAGGCAACAAGTAACAGAAGGATGAGCAGCATTCCTCGCATCTCCGAGGGGACGAAGTCCACCATAACCATCACGACGAAGAGGAAGGGCAGCTGCGCGACGATCTCAATAGCACGCTGCGTCAGCAGATCGAACTTCCCTCCTATAAAGCCCATGAGCATCCCCACTGTCACACCGATGAGGTAGACGAAAGGGAGATAGAACAAAATAGCCTTGATATTCACCTGCAAGCCTGCGAAGAGGTACGCCACGATGTCGAAGCCCTGACTATTTGTCCCCAGCCAATGCCCTCCTATCAGTGGTGGTGTCGGTGGATAGAAGAGCTTCACGGCACCATCAGCGGAGCTGAGAGCGAGATAGTCTGCAAGTGGCATATCGCCGGTGTAGCGTTCTGTGACCAGTTTCCCTTCATCGTAATCGGCATAATACACCTCACGCCTGTCTGGCGACCAGCCCTGCACCGAGCCATCCATGACACCATGGCGGTAGCGGTAGCGCAGATGCGTCTGCCCAGTATCAAACAGACGCGAAGCCTGTCCATTATATAATTCTTCAGTCCCATCCACTGACGAGTAAAGCTTCCCATCACGCAGCTCCAGTGCCTGAGTCGGAGGTCTGCCGCTGTAAAGAGAAGGCGAATAAGGGATGGGCGGCATGAGTATCCAGTCAAGACCTGATCTCCCCCCTACCCTCGCTTGTAATTTCTCATAATCCGCCTCAGCTAGAGCAGCTTCCCCCGACTGCCCGAAGTCTTCACCGTGATAAATGGCCCGTGTGAATGCAGGAAAATACAGCTTCCCCTCATAGCTCAGAGCAAGAGGTCTATGCCCGACAAGGCACTGATCCATCCCTGCTAACAAAAAGATTAACAGCAGCAAAACAAAGGAATAGTAGCCACGCTTCATGCTGCGGAATCTCTTCCACTTCTGCATCCAATCAGCAGACAGGGGAGCACCCTTTACCCAGAAAAGGCGCAATGAGAGCAAGATACCCAGAAGCACACAGAGCCAGCCGAACCAGTAGAAGGGCTCACCACGCCAGTCGAATTGCAAGATCACCAGCTCACGGCTCGCCGTGAATGGCCATGACAGCGTCGGGAGTAACCAGCCACAGAGCTCCCCTAGCGCGGCCGCAATGGCAGCGAGCATGAGGAGCAGGGCAAGAAGACGTCGTGAAGTCATGGCTTAATAAGTATTCGTGGATGATGAGCCGAAGCGTACACGCGGATCGATGAGCGCGACACAGATATCGGCGATGAGATTACCGAGGACGATGATGAGGCTACTGAGCATGAGCGTGCCCATGATGAGGGAGTAATCCTTATCGAGCAGTGCCTGATAGCTCAGCATACCAAATCCTTGTATGTCGAAGATGCGCTCGATGAGCACTGAGCCACCGAATATCACCCCGATGATACTGCCCAGAGTGGAGGCTATAGGGATGATGGAGTTGCGCAGAGCATGATGCCATACTGCATAGTGAAAGCGACAGCCCTTTGCCATGGCGGTGCGCATGTAGTCGGCAGAGAGGTTTTCCATGAGGTTGTTTTTCATCATCATGGTATTCATCGCAAAGGTGGATATCGTGTAGCAGCTCAGCGGCAGCACAGTATGCCATGCGAGATCCTGCAGCTGATCCATCCACCCCATACTGGCGAAGTTCTCACTGGTCAACCCATACATAGGAAACCACTCCAAACGTGCACCTAAATAAACCAAGAGTATAGCCCCGAGCGCGAATCCCGGTATGGCATAAGCGATAAAGATAAAACACGAGCTCAGGTGGTCGAACCAGCTCTTATGCCACACAGCCTTCATCACTCCCAGCGGCAGACTAATACCATAGCTTACAATAGCTCCGAGAATGCCCAGATAGAGGGTCGCTGGCAGTCGCTCCACCATCATATCCCAGACAGGGGTATTGTACTTATAAGATCGACCGAACTCGCCTTGAAGAAGACCATCGAAAGAGAGTCTGTAAGCGCGAGCTTGCCAGCGAGGAGCTACACCACCTAGCGGGCTTCCACGATCTTCTGCGCGCTTTAGCTGCTTCTGGGGAGATACGAGTTCGATGTGCCAGCCCTCTTCTTCGAGCTGTTTCTCGTGCAGGTAATGCGGTGCCCCCCCCTGCTTCTGAATCTCGACAATGTGCAGAGGTGCTTCGGGGCTGACTTGCAAGGTGAGGTAAGCTCGCCCCTCCTCGTTGAAGCTCGATTTTGTGATAGCATGTTCACGTGGAAGCAGGCCGAGCCATTGCAGATAAGCCTTCCATGTGGGCTCGTGGAGGTTAAACATCTCTTCGAGCTTCTCACGCTCCTCATCACTCATCTGCGTCTGCATACTGCTCTGACTGCCAGCCTCTCCATCGAGTGCCGCCATGGCTTGCTCCTGCAGCATCTGTTCTATAGGACCACCAGGGACAAGGCGCGTGAGGCTAAAGACGATGCAGCTCACCCCTATCAGGGTCAGAGGAATGAGAAGCAGGCGTTTGAGTAAATAGCTTTGCACGACTACAGTATCATAGTGTCATAATGCTTGTTTTGCAAGCTTAGAACAGTGTTTAGTTATATTTTATATTGTATCACTAGCGATATTCTGCTATAGATAAAATATGCTCACAAAAACCTTTTGTAAAATCACGCAGTCAGCCTTCGCCGCACTTAGTGTTTTAGCCCTCAGCCCATGCGCTCTAAGCGCGGCCTTCATCCCACCACTGGAATATGAGATCGACAAGTTAAAAATCGAGACGGAAAAGCTCAATGAGTTTTGCTCATGGGAGCCTGTGCGCCTGATCGAGAAAGGCGATGTCATACGCGTCCTCATCACAGGCACGGTGAAGCGCGACATCGAAAATGAGTTTTACTACCTCTGGCTGAGTGAGAACCTGACACCAGTCTCTAGAGATGAACGCATCAAGAAGCTCTCCCACCTCTCGATGCAGTGGGGCATCTACACGTGGCAATGCTCAGACTGGCTCAAGGACCCATGCTACAGAGAGGTTAATTCGCTCGCATTCCACGTAGAAAAGGTCAAGGCTGGCGCTCCTCTCCTGCTGAGTTATCTCAATCTAGCGACAGGCCGCGCTGTGCTCAATCCACTCGATCCACCTACCTCACTGGAGGGCTACACCGTCGAGCTGGAATACACGGATGAAAAAGGTTTAACAAAGAGCATCACGCTCGCTGAGGATGACTTCATCTACCGCATCAATCACGGTCTCAAGTACCCTGAGCTCAAAGGAATCGCCATGCTGCATCAATCAGGTGTCGATCAGGGCTATTGTGGCATTTCCTTCTACAGCCCCACCGAGGCTCTCGCCAGTGGTAGCTGGACTGTAGAAGGTAAAAAGTACGAAAGACAGCAGTTTATCCTACGATTAAAGGGCACCCCGCAAGGTGCCCTCAAGAAGAAGAAAGATTAATCTTCTTTCTTTTCTGACTTGGCTCCGAGATATTCCTCGAAGAAGCC
>CAYJLR010000128.1:0-6115 GCA_964370895.1 uncultured Akkermansia sp.
GAGAACTCTCCTAAATAAGACTCTAGTTCTGTAAAATTACCTATCTCTCATCGCTCAGGCGGTGAGAGATATTCTTTACCTAGGCTCATGGATTCGCTATACTATCGTCATGACTAAAATTCTCATTTTGATGGCTCCTGGTTTCGAGGAGATCGAATTGACAGCCCCAGTTGATATCCTGCGTCGTCTTGGTGTGAGTGTCGACATCGCTGGGGTAGAGTCCCTGCAAGTAGAGGCCGCTCACGGTATGGTGATGCAAGCAGATATGCTGCTCGCCGACGTGGATGGAGCGCAGTACGACGGTATCGTCCTCCCCGGTGGGCAGGGTTCATGGGTATTGCGAGACAGCGCTGCTGTGCTGCGTCTGGTAGAAGAGATGTCTGCACAGAAGAAACTCGTAGCGGCAATATGCGCAGCTCCTATCGTCTTAGAGGCAGCAGGGGTGCTGCAAGGTAAGAGCGTATGCTGCTACCCAGCTGAGGCTGTCGTATCTGAATTAAAGAGCGTGGCAGGTATAGAGAATAAGCCTGTGGTGCGAGATGGGCATATCATTACAGGGCGTGGACCTGGTGCGGCCTTCGACTTCGCCTTTGCGCTGGGTGAATACTGCTGCGATGAGGCGGTGGTGGCAGCGATGCGCGAGGAAATGTGCATGCTGTAATTTCAGTTAAAAAGAAAAGCCCTAGCGCATCGATGCTAGGGCTTTTTTTCTTGTATAGTGAGAGCATTTATTGCCCCCTGCTCAAGACGGGCAGCAGGCTTTAGCTCTGCTGCATGAGTAGGAATATAGCGACACCGACGCCCAAGATGCCAAGGATGATGAGTACCATTGTGAGCTCATTTCCTTCTTGGCGCGGTTTCCGCATCGCAGCAGCGGCAGCTGCTCTCTGCGGTGATTTCGCATGTTTACCTTGACCACCACCGAGGCTTGCTGCAGTGAGCTTCGCGCCAGGTCGTACGGCTACTTTCTTCTGATGAGCGCGCTTAATCTGGCGTCCTTTGCTGACTCCTTCATAAAATTCTAACCATGCATCTGCGTCTGCAAATCGTTCAGCTGCCACCACGGACAATGCCTTTGAAACGCTGTTGAGCAGCGCATCTGGGTACTTATCAACGAGACCTGGTATGGCAGAAAGTCGTAGGAGGCGGTCGCGTACGATTCGTATGTCTGCGCTCTCAGGGATCTTGCGTGTGATGGTATTGTACACCATAGCGCCGAGCATATAGAGATCCGTCCATGGCCCTATCTGAGCACGATGGCTGGGATAAAACTCGGGGGGTGAAAAGCCAGGTGTGATAGCGACGTTCGCATCATGCTGGAAGTCTTTTGAACGCACAGCACCGAAGTCGATGAGAGTGACGATTCCCTCATCACTGACGATGATGTTCTGAGGTTTGATATCGCAGTGGTAGTAGCCTGCCTCATGGATGCGCGAGAGAAGCTTCAGCAGCTGGCTGAGTACACTCTCGAGGAAAGGGACAGGGAAGGTTTCATTCGCGAGCACGTAGGAGTAATCCCATGAGGCCAAGGAGCGCCCCTTCACCCACTCCATGACGATATAATGTGTGTTGTGCAGGGTGAAATCTGTGATGTATGAGCTGATTCCCGTGATCCCCTTGGCTGTGAGTTCGCGAAGAACAGCAGCTTCGCGATCGCTGTTCTCTATGATACGGCTAAATAGGGCTGCCTTGCCTTCGTCATTGAGCACGATGTCGTACTGCTCGTTGTGCTGTACGAGATCATGAGGGGCTATTTCTTTGACGACGACATGCTTCGAGGCCTGGAGATCCCATGCGATATAGATGTTCGAGAAACCACCTTCCTGCGTCAGGATGGACTGGATTTGGAAACGATCTTGTAACTGATAATTTAAAGGAAGCGCCGAGGCTGTAGCTTGTGAATCATTCATGACATAGAGGAGGATGTCAGGAAAGTATCATAATAAGAAGAGTGAATCAATGAAAAACTGTGTAATACCGAGCAGCTTTCCTTGTCTTACACTAGTTGTTATACGTCAATTCCAAGCGATTCTTGGGCAAGCAGTTTGCAAGCACGTAAATCGAGTTTTCCAGTGGGGAGTACAGGGATGCTTTCCACGGGCACGATGTACTTAGGTGTCCAGAGGCTAGGGATATGCTCCTTGACGAGGTACTGTCGTATCGCGAGGATATTCTCCTTTTCCTTGGATGGCAGGGCATGCTGTGGGAGTGTGGATAGAAGCACGAGGGCTTCACCCTTCTGCGTGTCAGTGACGCCCGTGACTGCGATAGCTAGCTCAGGGGAGTTAGGATCGATGTCTAAGGCTTTAATAACAAGCTGCTCTACTCCTTCGTGTGGTACCATTTCACCCGCTACCTTGGAGAAGCGAGAGAGGCGACCTGAGAGGCGCACGAAGCCATTGAGATCCATCTGGGCTATGTCGCCCGTTTTAAACCAACCATCCTCAGAGAATATACCTTCGTTGAGCTCTGGCTTACCGACATAGCCTGAGAAGACGTTCGGACCGCGTAGCCAGAGCATGCCGCGCTCGGTGAGTGGGATTTCCTTATTATCATCATCGAGATCCGTTAGGCGTATAGCGAGACCTGGGAAAATAGCTCCTATGCTGCCATGCTGCTGCGTGGGCTGGCAGTAGTCGTGCAGATGCTCTTCTGGGATGCGTGGTAGGTTCACAGAGCAGACGGGGGAGGCTTCTGTCATGCCGTAGCCTTCGAGTAGCTCTACTCCGCAGTTCTCGAGGAATTCGAGGCGCAGCTCTTCCTGTAGCTTCTCCGCTCCGACGACAAAGAAGTGGAGCGATTTGAAGGTGTTTTTATCCGCGCGGCGCATCATAGCGCGTGAGAAGGTGGGCGTGGAGCATGCGAGGGTGAGCTGATACTTCACGATGAGTTCGTTTAACCTCTTTGCATCCGTCGGACTAGGGAAGGTGCAGATAGGCACGCCCCCGAGTATGGGCATGAGCATGGTCACCGTCAAGCCGAAGCTGTGGAAGACGGGGAGGCTTGCAAGAATGTGCTCATGGTCATGGAGGTCTAGACGGCTCAGGCACTGTGCGATGTTCGAGAGTATCATCTTATGTGTGAGCGCGACTCCCTTAGGCTCACCGGATGAACCACTGGTGAAGAGAAGGATGGCTGGGTCGTCCTGCTTGCGCGCATCGGTCTTGAAGCTGCGGCAGATGGAGGAGGCAGACTTGAGCTTTGCCTTCAGGATACCAGAGAGCAAGCCGAGTTTACCAATCTTTGCGAGGAGATCTTCGACGAGAATGAGCTCCTCATTTTCTGGCCATGGGAACTCAGGAAGTTTGTCCATGAAGCGCTTCGCTGTGATGAATCGCTTGAGTCCAGCCTGTTCGCGTATGCTCTTGAATGCTGCGTGTGAGGAGGCGTAGTTCACCATGACGGGAGTGATGTCTGCTAAAAGACAAGCCATGGTCGTAATGATAGCACCTGGACCTGGGGGAAGAATGACACCAATGCGCTCCTGATTCTCACGCTTGAGCTTCTTGGCTACAGCCATAGCGATGCCGAGGAGCTTGAGATATGGCATCTGTGTCTCAGTCATGCCATCTGTGACGAGTACCTTGCCGTACTTCTTCATAGATTTCACCATGAGGCTGGTGAGTGATTCGGAGAGGAGAGGCTGCTTTTCAAAAAGATCTACACCTCGGTTCATCCATACAGAGATGATGCGCTCACTGGCGCTGGGGCCAGGGCTGAGCTGGGGTAGGATGCTTAGGTACTCCTCAGACTTATCGCTTGCAGCAGTGAGGACGAGCTGCATGATGTTCTGCTGGTAGTGAACATTGAAAATGGGGATGGGTGAGAGGTGGAGATGCCCGAGCTGCTTGAGAATGAAGTCAGGAATATCGGAGAGTGAGCCCAGTGTGGGGTGTACCTTTCCTGGAAGGAAGAGGATGTGCTTCTGATCGCTCTGGCAGTTCAGCAGTACTTCGCGCAGTGCCGCGAGGCGCCCCTTGCGGAAATCGTAGGCAACGATGCTGAGTTTTTCCTCCTTGAGACATTCTTGGATATCATCGGCGAGGGTGAACTCTTTGTCAATGAGGATGATGAGCTGATTCTTTAAAAGTGAGATAACTTTCTTTAATGCGGTTAAGCTCAATCGGTTGGGTATGAATAGAGAGGGCTTGCTAGGAATGTTCTCGTTTCCAGAATAATGAAGGTTCGACATAAGGTTCTATATTCCTGTTAGGTGAATCTAGTTCTTTCTCGATTATAGCACAACTGCGCCCTCAATCCAAATAAAAAAAAGCCCCCAAGTATGCTTTGGTGCATACTTGGGAGCTCGTATTAAATTAGAAGCGTTCTCGCTAAATCATTATCACAGATTCAATATTCCATGCATTAGCGCATAAAATTAAAAAAGTGATATGAAGAAGAGATTAGAACTTGTAGGTGAGCATCACGCTACCGACTACCGCGAAGTTACGGAAGGGGACGTAGGATGCGTTTCCTGTGTATTTCGCGTATTCGGAGTGCTTATTCGCGCGGATTGCGCCTTTTCCGAGCCAGTTGAAGCTCACGGAAGGAGTGAGGATGAGATCCTTTTCTTCGGTCATGAACCATGGTGTGGAAAGCTTGATCCACCATGCCTGAGAACCATTAGCGCATGCGCCATGGTAATCTTGGAAGTAGTCACCTGTAGCGGACATGTGGAAGCCGAGGAGGGCTGCTACTTTCGTGTCTTCTGGTGTACCAATGATTGGAGCCTTGAAGGTAACTGATGGCTCGAACCACCAGCCGCGCACACCCTGAGTGCTGTAGCGAGCAGCTACAGAAAGATCGAGCCATTTGTATGGGCTGTAGGTGGGCTTCAGGAAGAATTCGTTTACAACGGACGCGCCCTGATCAGCGAAGTGCTTTGCCATGATGCCAAGCATACCACCGTGAACGAAGTCATGACCAAAGCCGATATTGAACTGATCGTTGAATGTGTAGCGAAGCTCTGTGGCTACGATGAATTCGTTTTCGATATTCTTTTCAGGCATGAGGTGACCCGCTAAAGGACCTGTGTGAGGGCCGAACTTCGCGCCACCATACAGTGTGTGACCTGACATGACGTATGTGTAAGCGAGTGTGCTGTGAAGGCTCCACTTGCTGTCGTTCGTGAAGTTGAGCTTCAGAGCTGTCATGCCTGCACCTTCGCCCATAGCTACCTTTGTTGAAGGAACATAGCCGCGTCCTGTGTAGGCTGTAGACACACCTGTAGTCAGAGAGCCGGACACGTTGATATCGCATGTGTCATTTGCAGGAGGGGGAGTGAGAGCAGAGGCCTGCATGCAGCTAACTGCGAGTAGACCTGCGATGAGGAAGGATTTCTTGTTCATTATGGTATCTGTTAGTAGTGATGCTAAGTAGATTCACTTAGCAGTTAGATATTGCCATAGCTGAGAGCAAAAGTCAACGAAGAAAAAGCCCCCTCAAGCCAAGTACAGGCTCGCGAGGGGGCTTTGAAATGAGGCGTGAGAAGCGCGTATTACTTCAGTAATTCGACCACTTCCTTGTAATCTTCGTCGCGCTCTTCATTATAGATGAGCGTGTAAGCGAATTTGAGCCATGACTCGTCGGACGTGTGATAGGCCTGCGCGCGCTCCGTGGCTGTCGCAAGGATGCTGCGTCCATCTTTCATGGCGATATTCTTATCCGCATTTAGGGAGAGGAGCATCTTCACCGCGTCGGAGTTACCGCGCATGGCCGCAAGAGCGAGGGGTGTGTAGCCATTGTTCTCCAGGCTATCCACAGGGATACCTGCCTCAACGAGGATCTTGCAGCTCTGTGGTAGACCGCTCCATGCAGCCCAGTGCAGGGCGGAGAATCCTTCTTTATCCACGGCCTTGAAGTCGATGCCTTCTTGCTCCAGCATGTACTTCACGTAGCGTGCGCGAGAAGCATCAGTCATCAAGAGGTTTTCTGGATTCATCGCGTTGAAGTAGCAGATCCACATCAGAGGCGTGACGTTGTTGTTGTTCACGCTGTTGATGAAGTCTGGGTTGCCTTCGGATTCTTTGTTAAGAACGTCGATGAAGCCTTTGGATACTGGGCTCGCAGCGACTTTTCCGTCGATGATGTCCTGAATGAGCGCTTTTTTCTGCTC
>CAYJLR010000129.1:0-6099 GCA_964370895.1 uncultured Akkermansia sp.
TGCTTGTCTCTTGGGTAGCTAGTGCGCTTGTTTTCGCGTCTTCTCTGCATGACGCATCCGCGTTTGCCACGGAAGAAAAGTGTCGCGCTGTCGTAGGAGCGTCAGTTTTAGGTGTGGAGGTGATGCTGCGTTTGCATGGCGGGCGCGTGCGTCTTCAGGCTATATGAAACTGACGCAGCTGCGCTCTGCGAGCACAGCTTTGCTTTTGGGGAATTTATCCCCATACCCCTAGCAAGGACGCTGTCCTTGCATCCTGCCAGAGGAACGTGTCCTCATCACCTTCGCTATGCTCTGGCCGTCCAAGAAGTGTCTTGGACTTTTTCCTCATCACCTTCGCGAACGCGAAGGGCAGGCGAGAGGTGTCTCGCCTGCCCTTCGTCTCAAATCGCAGTGCGATTTGTGTCTCATTTTGCTCTTCCGCAAAATGTCTCTGGACTCCCATTTAGGTGTTACTTATGGGTATTATAGAAACGAACATGTTTAACATCTTCATTGTGAGTAAAATTATCTTTACTCTTTATATTGCTGGCGAAGGCATGAAAAAAATCTGCCCCTCTGTGACGAGGTGGCAGATCTTCTTTAAATCGTACAGTACGATCGTGCTGAGGGGTAGGTTTATGACAGCAGTGCTTCCCACTCCGCTTCGCGGAATCCGGGGAATACTCCTTTTCCTGTCACGAGTAATGGTCGCTTCACCAGCATGCCATCGGTAGCCAGTAGCTCTAATTGCTCGTCCTCGCTCATGCTGGGTAGCTTCTTCGCTAGCTCGAGCTCGCGGTACTTCATCCCACTGGTATTGAAAAATCGTCGCAGTGGTAGCCCGCTTGCTTTCCACCATGCTCGCAGCTCTTCGAGCTGGGGCTTATCCTCTACGATGGCTCTGTCCGTGAATGTCACTTCGCGTGACTTTAACCATGCTATCGCCTTCTTACAGGTTGTGCATTTCGCGTATTGTAATACCAATGGTTGTGTCATGCCTGTATTATAATCTAGAATCAGTCTAACAAGCAAGCCTTATTTGAGCACGCGACCGATCTGTCTGTTGACCGCGATGAAGATGGGGATGGATGAGATGATCACACAGGCGAGTAATGCTACGCCAATGAGCTGTATCTCAGGTAGCAGTTCTTCGAAAGTCAGCCTGTGTTTCCCCATTTTGAAGAACTGGGTCAGTACGATTTTTTGCGCTTCCATGAAGGCAAAGATAGCTCCAGCAAAGGAGATCGCGACGAGGAAGATGTTCTCCACGATGAAGGTGCCCGCAAGTAGGATAGGACGTATGCCGAAGCTCTTCATCAGGGTGTAGATGTACTCATTTTGCCTATACTCCATGCTGGCTAGCGCCGTGAGCAGGATGCCGACAATGAAGGCGATGCCGAGGCTGAAGGCAGCTCGTGCTTGTCCTTGATTGCTGTTGATGACTTGGAGGTCTTTGATGAGCGGGATGGCTGATTGGGCGTGGCCTTGAAGATTTTCTAGCTGGGTGAAGCTCTTGAGATAGCGTTCCATCTGTAGAAGTTTCTCGAGTTCGAGTTCCTCATCTGTGACCTTCAGCATGATCTGGAAGGGGGCTGACTTGAGCTGCCTCGCGTCTGCGTAGCTTTCTGCCATCTTCGGGGAGACGAGGATGATATGCCCCGAGTTGAGTCGCATGAGGGGGTGGTCTTCTGGGAGATGTCTGACGTGGAGGGTGATGCGCTGCCCTCGTACTTCTAGGCTGCGGAAGCCTTCTTTTACTCCTGAATCAGGTGTGCAGAGCATGGTGGGTTTTCCATTCACGAGGAGGGGGTAGTACTGCTTGCTTCTGTTGTAGTCGTAAGTGAGCAGTGCCACGGAGCGTAATGTAGGATCGATGACGTAGCTGAGGCTGCGCGAGCACCATGAGTCGACGCCCAGTACTTTTCTTACTTGTTCGCGGCTGGGGAAATCGAGGTTTGTTCTGTCGCTGCGGACGAACATGGAGACGGTGTCCGCGCCTTGCTTGCGTATGCGCTCGTGCAGAAGCTTGGTTGAGATAACGTAGCTGCCGAGGAAGAAGAGGGCACAGAGTGAGAGGAAAAAGACCACGAGGATGCGTGCCAGCGGGCTCGAGAGTCGAGTCAGCCAGCGATGAAAGGTATCTTTAGTAAGATACAAGAGCGTCAAAATCAATGATCTCATGGGCGATGGGGAAGAGGCGTGCATCATGCGTGCTGATGATGCAGATCTTGTGAGCAGATTCTTCGATGATGCGTTGGCTGATGATTTCTGTGTTACCATCATCGAGTCCCGAGGTGGGTTCGTCTAGTAGGACGATGGGTGAGTTCTTCATCAGTGTGCGCGCGAGTGCTGCGCGCTGTGCCTGCCCGCCTGAGAGGCGGTCAGCACGTCGCTTGCGCATCTCAGTGAGTCCGAGGTCAGCGAGCAGCTCATGACAGCGGTTTTTCCAGAGTGAGCTAGGGAGGATGGCCATCTCTGCTGCGAGTCGTAGGTTGCGCTCGACGCTGAGGAGGGGCAGGAGATTGATGCCTTGGAACATGTAGCCTATGTCGCGCTGGAGATAGAGGCGCGAGCCTACCTTGTTCCGAGTGGGGCTGATGATGCGCCCAGACCTAGGCTTTAGATAGCCAGCGAGGAGCTTGAGCAGTGTGGTCTTCCCCGAGCCTGAGTAGCCTTTTAAAATGGTGATACCATGACCGAATTCATGTGTGAAGTCTTCTAGTACCTTCAACTGGCGCGAATAGCCGAAGTTTACGCCTTCACAGCGCAGCGGCATCTCTGGAGCGGGGCTAGTCATGGAGGAGAGGGGAAGTGAGTAGTGGAGGCTGAGCGGGTTAGCTAGCCTAGTCGAGGCGGCGTACTAGGGCTCTTCACCTTCTGGGATGAGGATGAGCTCGGTGTCGGTCTCCAGCAGGATGTTGTGCCCTGGGAAGGCCTTACGGATGAAGTCTTCCTTGCTCATGCTACCTTCTGCAGCTTCACCTCCATAGTGGTGGTTGAGATCGACGCGCTTAAGGCTGTCTCTTAGCTGGTAGAAGAGTTTTGCCTGTGCGGTGCTGCCTAGCATGTCGTAGGCTCTTTCCTTGTCGCTAGATGGTACGCGGAAATAGTAGACAAATGCTTCACCAGAGCCTGCTTTTTCTAGGCGGCGGTGGGAGAATACTCCGTTGAGCTGCTTACCTGCTGGCAGGTCGATGCGCGCGATGAACTTATCCGTCGGCAGCTGGGTGAGGGCTGCCTGTGTGATGGGCATGGTGATGTAATAGGATGAGTCATCGATGGCGGTAACGAAGTGTGGCACAGGCTTCGTCTCGTAGGGGACACTTAGGTCTTCTGGAAGAACGATCTGGTATGAGAATCGTCCGTCAAATGGCATGACGATGGTGTTAAGCTCTATCTTTTTCTGGAAGTCCTTTTCCATGCGTAGGGGCTTGCGCTCCATTTCCATCTCAGCGAGTTCGATGCGCTCGTCTATGTCATCGATGGCCTGACGTGTCGGGACTTCACCATGTACTTGGATGTCGGAGGCGTAGCGACGCTCGCGCTCGTTGAGGGAGAAGTAGAATTGCAGCTGGCGTTTTTGCTTTTTGAGCGTGCGAATATTATCTTTTCGGGATATCTTGTCACTGAGGATTTGTAGCTCGAGATCGAGCTTTTCTTCTTTCAGTTGTTCTTCGTTAATCTTGGCGATGACGTCGCCCTTCTTCAGGCGTTTCGTTTCATCTGCAAACTGCGTGACATATCCTTTTTCTCCTATGGGGAGGATGGCGAACTGCTCAGGGCTCACCTTTGCAGGGTAGGTTCCCACTTCGATGAATTCCGCAGCCCATGCTTGCAAGCAAAATAGAGGCAAGATGATGGCTGATATATACTTCATGTTGACACCTATCTTGCTATATTGGGGTGCATAAGTCAAGGCTAGATTATGCTCGCGGAGGTGGTCTATGGAAAAATGATAACAAAAAAACCGCTACTGGATTAGTAGCGGTTTTATCGCGACGGAAAGAGTGGGATTCGAACCCACGGTGATATCACTACCACGCTCGATTTCGAGTCGAGTGCCTTAGACCAACTCAGCCATCTTTCCATGCCGACCTGAAGAACATCAGGCGTGGCGACATTGTCGTTTATCAGGCGCGACAAGTCAAGAGAATTATCTAAGCAGCTACGCTTTTTCTCGCTTGACGCTACGTAGCTACTATGCTATTAATAATAGTCTATGAACAAAATAGGTCTCTCCGCTATTCTTGGTTCTGCGCTGCTTTTTAGCTGCGAAGCTCCCCATGCTCTCACCGGTGGCGAGTTACCCGATTTAAGCACAACTGTGACAGGTATCATGTACCATCACTATGATTCGGGGCTTACTGATTCCCAAAAAATGTGGGAGAAAAAGATTACCCAGAGTGCCTTCGAGGCACCCTTTTGGAATGCCAAACGCACGCAAGCGGTCATCTACATGCGCTCACGCGATACCGCGCATGAGGTGGGGCATCATTTCTACTTCTACCGTCTGAATAGCTCTGGGTGGATGGAGTTGTACGGGGTAGGTGAGTTCATCACGGACTACTACACGGCCGCAAGAAAAATCCGAGTGGATGACTATGAATTCCATGTTTCTCTTTGGAACGCAGATGCTATGGGGCAGCAATCAGTGACGATCACTTACTCGCTGACTGCGGCGCATGTCACGCGTAAGAAGATGAAAGGCGCGGATGAGCAGGTGAGTACGAAGGTATTCAGCGCGAATAATCTACGCTACCCATACCTTAATTTGAAGCAGTAGCTTATTTTCCAAGGCAGAATTGCGAGAAGATCACACCGAGTAATTCCTCCGTGTCGACCTTCCCCGCGATGCTTCCGAGCGCATCGAGCGCGTCGCGTAGCTCCAGTGAGCTGAACTCAGGGGAGTCTCCTGCCACGATGCTCGCTTCAGCAGCATGCAGGTGACTGTCCGCTAGCTCGAGCGCCTGTCGGTGGCGTAGATTGATCGCGGCATAGCTGTCAGACTCGGCATGCTGCTGCAAGAATAGCTCGCTGATGCGTGATTCAAGCTCTGCACGCCCCTGCTCGGTGTGACAGGAAAAGTGAATGGCATCTTCGTACCCTTCCCTAGCTCTCCCTTCCCAGTCGGGGTGGAGGGCTTCGTCGCATTTATTGATAATGAGGATATGAGCGGCTCGCGATGCGGGTAAGTCTGTGAGTGCTGAGGCCGCGATGCTGCCGTCGACGACGTGGAGCACGAGATCGGCTTCCTGACGCGCCTGATGGGACCGCTCCATGCCCGCGCGCTCGATGACATCCTCACTCTCGTGGATTCCTGCGGTGTCGATAAGGCGCAGACTGAGTCCCCCTATATTGACACGCTCCTCGATGGTGTCGCGCGTCGTGCCTGCGATGTCACTGACGATGGCGCGCTGGAATCCGAGTAGGCAGTTTAGAAGACTGGATTTTCCCGCATTCGGAGCGCCGATGATGGCGGTGCGTACGCCTTCGCGTAGGAGTCGTCCCTCATCCGCGGTGGCGAGGAGCTGCTGTATGCCCTGGCGCAGTGTTGCCAGTCCTTGGGAGAGTGTATCCATGCTCTCGGGGGATATGTCTTCTTCTGGGAAGTCGATGTAGGCCTCTAGATGGGCGAGGACGTGTAGGAGCTGGTCTATGAGTTCGCTGACGCGTTCACTGATAGCTCCTCCGAGTTGGTTCTGCGCAGCACGTAGCGCGAGATCTGAGCCCGCTGCGATGACATCCATGATGGCCTCGGCTTGCGTGAGGTCGAGTTTTCCATTTTCAAAGGCTCGCTGGGAGAACTCTCCAGCTTCTGCCATACTTGCCCCACTCTCGAGAAGCCGCTCCATCAGGCGGCGTACGACGAGCATGCCTCCATGGCAGGAGATCTCGATCACATCCTCGCCTGTGAAACTCGCCGGTGCCGCGAAGTAAGTCGCGACGACTTCATCGAGCACGAGCCCCTGCGCGTCGTAGAGTCGGCAGAAGCTCGCCATGCGTGGGCTGAGCTGCTTTCCCCCTGCGCAGGTGGAGAATATCTCATGCGCGCGCGCGCCACTCATACGGAGGGTAGCGAGGGCACCTGCTCCGACGGGTGTCGCGAGGGCGAGGATGGTG
>CAYJLR010000130.1:0-5944 GCA_964370895.1 uncultured Akkermansia sp.
GAGACACTGCCCTTGTAGAGGCCTGGGGTGGCATCCTGAGGGATGTCTACGGAGACCCAGACACTGCGGTTGATACCAGCCTTGTCGCTGAGTATTTCATTCGTCTTATTAGAGATGATATCTGCGCGAGGCTCACCATGTCCGCGTGTGAACTTCACGAACTGGGCGGTGAGGGGAAGCTTTTTGCCTTCTGCATCTGTAGGAAGCTTGACCGATGTCATGATCTGGCTTAGAGCGCTCTCCCCTGAGACGAGAATCTGTCCGTTCACGCGCTCGCCACGCCATGCAGTGAGGCGAATGGTGTTCTGAGGAAGGGCAGGTTCAGTTACTTCACCTGTCCATGGGAGGCGGATGAGGTCATCATAGGCGCGTACGAGCATGGAGCCGCCTTCTGCGCTGGCGAAGCCTTTCACCTCGACGAGGTGACCGCCCTGAGCATTACCATTGCTATTTTTTGTGAAAGTGATGCGTACGTAGCGAAGCTTCTGTGAAGGGAAGGTATACTCATTCCCTGAGGCTGTGCCAGCGATGGAGTTCGCACGCTGGTCGACGAGCATCTTCCAGTTCTTGCCGTCATTAGAGCCTTCGATCTTGTACTGGTAGATGCGACCATCTTCCCAGTATGGCCAGAGCTGGATGCGGCTGATATCTTGTGGACTACCCATGTCTACTTGGTAGAAAACAGGTATCTTTTCAGCACCCCAGTAGGACTTCGCTTCGACCTTTCCGTCGATGGCCTTTGCTGGGACGTCTTTATCCCAATGTGGAGATGCGGTGACTTTCGCGCCCGCGAAGAGGTTTTTTTCAGTGGCTGTCGTCTTAGGCTGTGCTCCCCACAGTCCCATTTCGTCGACATGCTTGCGATCAAGTGATTGTGCTAGACTAGTGCTAGGTAACATGAGTGCAAGTGATAATAATGATGCCAGTTTACGTGATGAAATATTAAGCATATGAAAACACTATAGCAAATCATCCCTCATAAATCAAGCATCATCTGCGCGGGTAAAGAAAGTGCACTATGTAAGAGCTTCCCATTAGAGTCGATTATGCCAGTAGAGCACGCGCACTTTCTTAGCGACGACGGCGATCACGACCCCAGTCTTGGGTGCGATTACGATTGTCTGTCACTGACTCATCGCTATGAATATCATCTTCCCTCTGCGTATTGTCCTCCTCCATGCGCTCTGCAGCTTCGCGCGCAGCTTCAATGTCAGCTTGGGTGTAGGCTTCGATGTCTATCTCTACCTTATCATTGTTCAAGCTGATCTCAAATGGGTCAGTTTCGATGGCTTCGAGCATACTCTCACGTATGCTTTCAAAGAAGGTTTTCACAATGCTGGCGGCGAACACACCACCAGAAATCACCTGCCCAGGGCTTCCTTCATAGAGCGCCACATAGGCGTAGCGAGGCTTGTCAGCAGGTAAATAACCAGCGAACCATGCGAGACGCGTGTCATCAGAGGGGCGACCCCACTGCGCTGTACCAGTCTTACCCGCATTGCTGATGTAACTGAGGGCGGCGCGACGACCAGTACCGCCATTGACGACGCCATGCATTCCCTTGCGTACTACAGCGAGGGCAGAATCAAGATCCTTCAGGTTGTTCTGTACTTCAGGCTTGAATTGGTAAACCACATTACCATTTCTATCGTGAATCTGACGAATGAGCTGGAGCTCGGGGAGATAGCGTCCATTTGCAATACCGCAGACGGCATGTGCGATCTGTAGAGGTGTCGCGAGCAAGGGCCCCTGCCCGATAGCCATATTCGCAGCGTCACCCTGCTTGAAACCACGGCCGTAGTTCTTGAACATCCAGTTCTCATCAGGGACATTACCTGCCTTGTCGGGGATGGGGAGACCCGTTCTAGAGCCGAATCCGAATCGACGAGCCATCGCGCAGAGTCGCGCTGAGCCGAGCCTATTCTCACGTGTAGCCGCGATCTGGTAGAGGAAGGGATTATTAGAAAGAACGAGGGCTGTCACGCAATTGATAGATCCCGAGAAGGAGGAGTGATTGCGGAACTCATAATCACCAATACGCACGCTGTAAGGACAGTGAATATAGGTGCTTTCTTGGATGACACCATGGCGCAGGGCTGCTGCTACAGTGATGGTCTTAAATGTCGATGCTGGTGGATATGTACCTGCAAAAGCGCGAGAAACGAGGGGATTCAGAGGATCTAGCCTCAGCTTGTCATAATCTTCCTGAGTGATGAAAGGGATGAAGACATTCGGATCGAAGTTAGGGACACTAGCCATCACGACGACTTCACCCGTCAGGCAGTCAATCATGACGAATGCACCGCGCCCCTGCGTGTTCTGGCGCAGGGATTTCTCAGCTGCTTTTTGCCAGTCGAGATTCAGAGTGGTGACGAGTGTACCACCAGGTCGAGGGCGCACCTGTAGTGAGTCGAGTATCTTCTCGCCTCGCTCATTGAACATGAGTCGCCATACTCCATCGCGCCCCGTGAGGCGCTCATTAAAGCTTTTTTCCAGCCCTGCACGTCCCACCTGTCTCTCAAAGATAGGGTCATTATGGTTGATAGGCCCCGTGGGGAGCTTTGACTCTATGCCTGTGTAGCCCAGTATGTGCCCTGCCGTGCTAGCTTCGGGGTAACGTCGTATATATAAGGCACTTAATTGACTGTGAGGTATGACGGATAGTGAGTCTTTGATGGGCTCTAGCTCACTGACTCTCATCACACTGGCTATGGGGAGAGGCAGCCATGCACGGTTATGATAGTGATCGATGAGCTGTGCGTCAGTTTTTTCCCATGTACTGATGCCTACGGTTTGGTAAGCCGCGAAGACCTCTTGCGCCACCTTCAGAATATTCTCATTACTCTCATCTTCAAGCTGACCGAAGAGGAGCGATGGCTGATAAGCTACTTCTGAATAAGCGAGGGTTTCCCCACTTCTATCGGTGATGAGTCCGCGGGGTGCGGGCACACTCATCGAAATCGTGCGTGCTGAGCCGCGTGTCTGCGCATAGGCTACGCGCGAGGGGTCGTGTAGAGATGGATCATTCGTGCTGCTGTCATCTACGACGGCTTGCACGATGCCTGGGTCTGTCACACTAGGTGGTGTTACGCCAGAAGTTCCTGAGCTACTGCTACCGTCCTGATAGTCGCCGGCCTGCTCTACACCCTGATCTTGGCTTTGAACCTCATCCTCACCACCTAGGTGTATCGTTTCGATTACCTCTTCTTCTGCCGCTGCTTGCTGGGCATGCAGGGGCGTAGGCATACAGAGGCTGCCTAGGAGAAGAAGTGATGATGAAAGTCGTATCACGGTCGTAGTTTAGCAAAAAATGAGCTAGATTCAAGCCTGAATTCAGTCAGGCAAAATATCAGATTAAGCATACCAGAGATTTTTATAAAAAAATCTTGTAAATGGAGTATGATGTGATATTCTACGAACAGAAGCGCCTTACCCTAGCCGATATCGAAAAGAAATAATGTATCAATACAAAATCAGTGTAGTTATTCCCATTTATAATGTGGAGTTATTTTTAAAATCTTGCTTAGATAGTGTAGTAGCACAGACTTTAAAGGATATTGAAATTCTATGCATAAACGATGGATCTACAGATAATTCTGGAGCTATATTAGATGAATATGCCCGAAATGATGACCGTATTGTAGCGATACATCAGGTTAATCAAGGAGTAGGCCTCACTAGAAATAAGGCTATTGAGATCGCGAGAGGCGAGTTTTTGTGCTTCATGGACCCAGATGATTTCTATCCAGATTCTGATATTTTAGAAGATATGTATAATCAAGCTAAACTGCATAATACAAAAATATGCGGTGGCTGTTTTTTACATTACAACAGCGTAAAAGAAGAATTTTACAAGGTCGAGATCCCATCCCTTTCAGGTTACTTCTTTGATAAAAGGGAGATCGTATCTTACAGGGATTACCAATTTGACTACGGCTTCCATCGCTTTATTTATCAAGTGAGTTTTCTTCGAGAGAATAATCTTTCTTTCCCCGCTTTAAGCAGATTCCAAGATCCTCCATTTTTTGTAAAGGCTATGTTCCTTGCTCAGGAGTTTTATGCTCTTAATCGAACGACTTATGCTTATAGAGTTAATCACTCAAAACCAACGTGGAATGAAAAGAAAGTTGTCGACTTGGTATCAGGGCTTAGCATGAATCTGCGCCTCTCGCGTAAGCATAATCTGAATAAGCTCAAGGAGTATACCGTAAGCAGAACATATGATCATTTGCGGATGTTGAAATCTCGCTCTACTGACTTAAGAAACTTAATGTTGAAGGAGTGCCTGAAGCAGGATAAGTACTTATCCCTCATTCTAAGAAAAGAATTCTATGCTATTTTCTTGAAAGATAGACACCAACGCCTTTTAAAGTCAATTTTCTCCATACGCAACTCTGAAAATAAAAAGCATAAAGTGGTGACAATTTTCGGAATGAGATTTAGTCTGAGAAGAAAAAACAGAGTATCAAATTAAGAATATTCGCCGATGATAGCTGAAACTTATTTCGATAGAAATATAGCTTAGTTTTTAGCGAAGTTGACATCAATTTTGCTTATTTTGATCGTTTGAAAAAAGGACTTGAAATTGAGTGATGAGATGATAAACTGAGGCGGCATTCGACATGGCCTTCTGCTTCTACCTAGCGAAGTAATTAAGATATCGGCAATGAGGAAGCATTAAATAGACATCAACTGTCTCTAACTCATGAGGAAGAGATATTCTTGATAAAAACGGAAAAATTAGAGACCTATCACTCCATGGCTAATAGTAGCAACGCACCAAAGATTTCTGTCATCATTCCTACATATAACGTCGCACCATATCTGCGCCAGTGTATGGATAGCGTAGTAAATCAATCTCTTAGAGATATCGAAATTCTTTGTGTTAACGATGGCTCTACAGATGAGTCACTCTCCATACTGCAAGAGTACGCGAAGAGTGATGAGCGTGTAGTTCTAATAGATAAGCCGAATTCCGGCTATGGTGACTCCATGAACAGGGGGCTAGATATAGCTCGTGGTGAATACATTGCTATCGTCGAGCCCGATGACTTCATCGCCTTGAATATGTATGAAGACCTTTATTCAAAGGCTCATGAACTTAATCTAGATATCATCAAGTCAGACTTCATTCGTTTCGTTAATGATGCTGATGAGATGGAGTGTATACCTTTTAAAATATGCCGCGATGGCGAGAATAATCAAGATTACGATGATTATTACCATACGGTCTTGAATTGCCAGAATGATATTGTGCCCTTTTATTTTGTAATGAACACGTGGTCTGGTATTTACAAAAGAGAGTTTCTGAATAAATTCAATATTAGGCACAATACAACTCCAGGCGCTAGTTTTCAAGATAATGGATTCTGGTTCCAGACATTCTCACTCGCTGATAGAATGTATTTTGTAGACACAGTATATTACATGAACAGACGCGATAATCCAAACTCATCTGTACATAGTAAAGAAAAAGTCTATGCCATGAAGCACGAGTATGACTATATACGCGCGTTTCTAGATCGCAATCCCGAGCTTAAGAAGAAATTCTTAGGAGTATACTATCTAAAGAAATTTGTGAATTATCTAGCTACCACCAAGCGCATAGATTCTACACATGGATTGGACTTCTTAACACTTTTCAGCGAAGAGTTTAACGCAGCTGATCAAGCGAAAGAGCTCGATTGGAATCTATTTAACATCGCAAGTAAGAGGACATTGCTAGCTATTATGGTAGAGCCAGTAGTATATTTTAATAACACCGTGATGAATAAAGCGCAAAACCAGGCTAAGCGCAAATCGTCTTGGATAAAGCAGGTTTTCTCTGTTAGGAACAATTCGCGCAAGACGCATCGTGTTGTTACTATCTTTGGTATTAAAATAAGTTTTAGACGTAAAGCGAAGGTCTAATAAATTATATTCTACTCGCCTTTAAGAATAATAT
>CAYJLR010000131.1:0-5913 GCA_964370895.1 uncultured Akkermansia sp.
AGGCCTGTGCAGGTAATGAGAGGGCAGTATGTGTCACGCAGTTCTGCGTCATCATACCGCAGAGGTAGAGCTGATTCACATCATGTTCGCATAGGGTCTTCGCAAGGTCTGTCATATGGAAGGCGTCCGCATAGTGCTTCACGACGACAGGTGCGTTAGGGGCGAGTTTCATGATTTCGGGGTGTATCTCTACTCCCTCTGTTTCTGTGTTAAAAAAGGGTGATAGTCCCTGTAAGGGGTCAGCTACATGCTGGATGAGGATGACGGGGAGTCCTGCCTCTTGGAAGCGAGTGATGCTCTCTTTAATCGCGTCAAGGCAGGCCTCTGTGTTCCATAATGGGTAGGCTCCGTTTTCGAAGTAGTCGTTCTGCACGTCGATGACGAGGAGCGCGGCTTTGTTAGGGTGGATAGGAGGCTGTGGGGTTTCGTTTGAGTTGTTCATGGACACGATTTTATTAGATCCGATTAGCCCTGTCAAGAAAGGTAGACTATATGATATTTCTTCAGTCACTGACGTGGGAATAGCTTGACTTTTTCCGATAATGCATTATATTCTTCCGCGTATGAAAGAGCAGATCGCTAGCATCCAGTCCGAGGCACTCGCCCAGATTGCTAATTTGTCGGATATGAAAAGCTTAGAAGAGGCACGCGTGGCCATTCTTGGGAAAAAAGGAAGTCTCACTCAAGCTCAACAAGGCATGCGCGATGTGCCCAAGGAGGATAAGCCTGCTGTCGGCGCTCTGCTCAATGAGGCACGCGCTGCGATCACTGCGGCTCTCGATGCGCGACGTGACGCGATTCAGCTGGATCTCGATGCTGCCGCGACTGCTAGTCTTGATATCACCCTTCCCGGTGCGAGCATCCATGAAGGTGGCATCCACCCTATCACGCAGGTGCGTGATGAAGCTGTGCGCATCCTGCGACGCATGGGTTTCAGTCTTGCTGATGGTCCTGAGATCGAAGACGAGTGGCACTGCTTCGACGCACTGAATACTCCTGATGATCACCCTGCTCGTAATGAGAAGGATACTTTCTATTTTGACACAGGTAAGCTGCTGCGCACGCAGACGAGCACGGTGCAGGCTCGCGTGATGGAGAAGGAGGCCCCTCCTATCCGCATCATCTGCCCTGGTTCTGCTTTCCGTCGTGACGCTATTGACGCGACTCACCTTTCTGCTTTCAACCAAATTGAAGGCCTTTATGTGAATGAAAATGTGAGTATCGGTGAACTGAAAGGTACGCTGGAGTACTTCCTCAAGGCTCTCTTCGGTAGCGAGACTGCTGTGCGCTTCCGTCCTCACTTCTTCCCCTTCACGGAACCTAGCTTCGAAATCGACGTGCTGCTCCAAGCTGCTGGTCAAGCCCCACGCTGGATTGAAATCGCAGGCTGTGGTATGGTGAATCCTGCTGTCTTTGAAAATATCGATAAGCAAACAGGTAAGGACACCTACAAGGGGATGACAGGCTTCGCCTTCGGAATCGGTCTGGAACGCCTCGCGATGATTCGCTGGGGTATCCGCGATATCCGCCTCCTCATCGAAAATGATGTGCGCTTCCTCGCACAGTTCCAATAATGCGTGTAGCTATTCTTTAGTAACTTTTAACTCTGTACATTATACATGAATATTTCACTTAATTGGCTCTCGCAGTACATCGACCTTGACGGACTGAGTACGCAGGAAATGGCGGATATGCTGACATTTGCTGGCATTGAAGTCGAAGAAATCAACGAGCGCGGTATCAGCGATGATTCTGTCGTTGTCGCCCGCGTCGTCGAGAAGACCCCAGTCGAGGGTAGCGATCATCTTAATACCTGCCAAGTAGACGCTGGTGAAGGTAGTCTCCGTCAGGTAGTCTGCGGTGCTAGTAATTACCAGATTGGTGATCTCGTCCCCTGCGCGCTTCCTGGTGCAGTACTCCCTGGTGGCTTCGCCATCAAGGAAGGCAAGCTTCGCGGTGTCGCGAGCAATGGCATGCTCTGCTCCGCCTCCGAGCTCGGTCTCCCCGATGCTGTCGATGGTCTGTGGGTACTGCCTAGTGACAAGGAAGTAGGCTGCCCCGTGCGCAGCTTTGTCCAGTCGGACACGATTTTTGAAATTGAGATCACGCCGAACCGCCCCGACCTCCTGAGTCACTGGGGCATGGCTCGCGAACTCGCAGCCATCACAGGTCGTGAGCTCAAGCAAGACCCTGCTGCCACCATCACAGAAGCTCTTCAAACAAAGGTTGCTCAGGAAGGTGAGATCAAGCTCTCCGCCACTGACCTCTGCCCACTCTACACCGCGACTCGCATCTCTGGCGTGAAGGTCGCCCCATCTCCTGAGTGGCTTGCCGAGCGTCTCGTCGCCATCGGTCTTCGTCCTATTAACAATATCGTCGACATCACGAACTACGTCCTCTTCGAACTCGGACACCCGCTACACGCCTTTGACGCGTCCAAGGTACAGGGTGGCTTCGAGCTGCGTCGCGCAGCCGAAGGTGAGAAGTTCACCAGCCTCATGGGTGATGAGTACGACATGAACGAAGGTGAACTCCTCGTGTCCGATGCTTCTGGAGCAGCTCTTGCCCTCGGTGGTATCATGGGTGGTCTCGACTCGGGTGTGACCGAAGAGACGACGGATATCATCCTTGAAGTCGCATGGTTCGAGCGTAGTAATATTCGCTTCAGCTCCCGCCGTCTTGCGCTGAGTTCTGACTCCTCCTACCGCTTCGAGCGAGGCACATCCCCATGGAATGTTCTGCGCACAGCAGCACGCGCCATCGAGCTCGTGCTCGAACTCGCTGGTGGTACAGCTGAGCCTGTGCTCGTCGGTGGTTCTGCACCCTGCCTCGTCGATGAGAGCAAGGCGCTCGACTCCACCGTGCTGGAGCAGGGTAGTGACGCAAAGATTCACTACGCGCTCGACCAAGTCCACCTCGACTGGGCTGAACTTGACCGCATGACACAAGCTTCAGTTCCTCACCTCGAAGCCGCTGCTATCCTCCGTCGTCTCGGTCTGAAGGACATCGACCAGAAGGGTAACTGGGACTGCCCACCATGGCGTCTCGATCTGAAGCGCAGCTGTGATCTTCTCGAAGAAATCATCCGCGTCTACGGTCTGGAAAACATCCCATCCGTCTACACTTCTGTCTACGTCGAAGAGAGCTCCCATGATCGCCTCCATGACTTCCGCATGAAGCTTATCAATAAGCTCGCAGGTGCAGGCTTCTGGGAGGCTCAGACCTTCAAGCTTATCGCTGAAGATAGCATCGATCCTACGATTGCGAATATCAATTACGCTTTCCCATTCCGTCCTATGATGGAAGGTGACCGTATCCGCGTCTCCTTGCCTATCAGTGAAGATCACTGCATGATGCGCCCTTCTGTAGCTCCCGGCCTCCTTTCTGTCGCTGTGCGTAATCTTAATCAGGGTATGGAAAGCATACGTCTCTTTGAAATCGGCCGCATCTTCCGCAACACAGGCGGTGGTAAGGGTCGCGACATCGAGCAGGAAGCAATCGGTATCCTCCTCTCTGGTCCTAAGACACCATCGAGCTGGGCTAATCTGAAGCCAGAGGAAAGCACCTTCGCTGACCTCCGCGCCATCGTTGAGCTCCTTGTTCCTCGCGCTGAGATCACCATGCAGCCAGCTAAGCCACGCGATCACGTCGCTGTCGGTGCTGACGTCTTCATTAATGGTCAATCCTGTGGTTACTTCGGACGCCTCTCCCTCGCAGCCTGCCGCAAGCTCGGTCTTCCTCTGAACACTAGCTACACAGGTCTCGAAGTGCGCAAGCTTCAGCAAGCCGCTCAAGCCCCCTTCAAGGCTAGTGATCTGCCTCAGTTCCCAGGCTCGAGCCGCGACGCATCACTCGAACTCCCAGTCGGCACGAAGCATGCCGACGTGATGAAGGCGATCGCCTCTGCGAAGCAGAAGCTGCTCGTCAGCTACCAGCTCAAGGACATCTACGTCGATGAGACAGGTGAGAAGATGCCCACTGACCGTAAGGCTATGACCTACCACTTCCTCTACCGCGATGCGAAGAAGACCCTCACGTCAGCCGAAGCAGATGCCGCTCACCAGCAGGTACTCGACGTGCTCGTGAAGCAACTCAAGGAAATGAAGTTCCGCTAAAACCCCATTTAATCAAACAAGCAGCCTCCAAGGCTGCTTGTTTGTTTCACCGAATATTCCTCATGAAAACACTCCTCTTCATCGGCTGCGGTAGCTTCATCGGAGGAGTGCTGCGTTACAGCCTCAGCCGCGCCCTCCAGCACTGGACGCTGGGTAGCATACCATGGGGTACTCTGCTCGTTAACGTGCTAGGCTGCGCGCTGCTAGGGGCGCTCTCAGCTGCTCTGACGAAGCATTATCACCTGAGTGAGGAATGGCGACTTGCCCTCACGGTGGGGCTCTGTGGTGGCTTCACTACCTTCTCATCCTTTGCTCATGAGAATCTCCAGCTCCTGCATCAGGGTGCATGGCTGCACGTGATCCTCTACTCGGCGGCGAGCTTTCTGCTCTGCATGATAGGTGTGATTGCTGGATACTATGCCGTGATGCGCTAAGAGGATGCATTGATTGGCGTATGAAAAAGCGAATTGCCATTGACTAATGACTGTTTCTCATCTATACTAAATCAAGTAATTCAAGGTATATGAAGTTGGCATTAGACGCAATGGGGGGTGATTTCGCACCGAAGATTAACATCGATGGGGCTAAGCGTGCACTAGCAGAGCTCAGCGGTGTAGAAAAGATTTTCCTCGTAGGGGACGAAAAGATCCTTGAGGAAGGCTGCCGCACTGCTGGTATACTAGGCGATCCACGCCTAGAGATCGTGCATGCGCCTGAAGTCGTCACCATGGAAGAAAGTGGACTCATGGCACTGCGCCAGAAGAAACGCTCGTCCATGAGCATCTCCGTCGACCTCGTGAAAGAAGGGAAAGCCGATGCTGTCCTCAGTGCGGGAAATACAGGAGCTGCCGTCGCAGCCAGCACCATTAAGCTGCGCCTCCTTCCTGGTATAGAGCGCGCGGGCATTGTATCCCCCATCCCAAATGAAAAAGGCTATGCTCTTGTCACCGACACTGGTGCGAATCCCGATGCGAAGCCCGTCCACCTCGTCGGCTACGCAGTCATGGGTGCGATGATGTCACGCTACGTCTACAAGCAGGGGAAGCCAGTCGTTGCCGTCATGAGCAATGGCACAGAAGACGGTAAGGGTAGTGAATTCTCCAAGGAAACACATAAGATCCTGCGCAAGCTCGCAGACGCAGACAAACTCCCCTTCGAATTCGCGGGAAACTGCGAAGGTCACGACATCTTCCACGGAAAGATCGATGTCATCCTCACAGATGGCTTCACAGGAAACATCCTGCTCAAGAGCATCGAAGCCACGGCAAAGACATTCTCCAAATGGATGAAACTCTGCATCAAGGACAGCATCCTCGCCATGATGGGCGCGGTACTCATGCGCGGTGTCTTTAAGTACATGAAGGATAAGCTGAATGCCGATGCCATCGGAGGCAGTCCACTCATGGGGGTAAATGGTGTGTCCATCATCGCACATGGCTCCGCGAACGCGAAAGCTATTTTTAACGCCATACGTATGGCGGAGGAAATGTGCCAGAACAACGTGAATGAGAAAATCATCGCGTCCATGAAAGAAATAAACGGCACGGACGCCTAATCACGGGCGTGTAATAAGACCTAACTGAAATGTAACGATATGAAGAAGCGTCTTCCTACTGGCGCTATTTTTCTCATTTACATCCTCGTCCTGCTCCTGCAGATTAGGTATATCGGAGATGGCATCGCCGCGCTATGGTATGCCTTAACCGCTGAACCTTATTTCAAAGTAGAATTCGCGGAAGGGCTGAGCCCCTACCTGCTAGACGCGATGCTTCTCTTCTGCGTCACCGTGATCTTGGTG
>CAYJLR010000132.1:0-5873 GCA_964370895.1 uncultured Akkermansia sp.
AATACGCTGAAAAACCCCTTCGTGATTTCGCGCTGCGAATTACGAGAACTCCCCTGTAGGTTGCCTCTATAAGACTGTCATAATTCACCTGAAGAAATATCTATTTTTTGTTAAATATTATAATTGCGCGTGTTATGATTTTTCTTGTTATTCATTATGCACATAATAAGAGTTGATTTTTAGTCTGATTATATTAAAATACCCCGCTCCAGTAGGGATTAGTCGGACCGAACCCTTGCTGATGATGCAAACCTAAAATTTCTATGAAAAAGACAATCGTACTAAAATCGTTAGCGAAGCTGCTGGTCTCACTGCCTTGCGTAGCCACGGCGACGACTAAAACTCTTTACACGCAACATCACCAAATTAATGACTTACAAGGTGAATATACACTTGTTTCCGACGAGTTAACCTATCTTCGCGGTATTGATGTGCGCGGAACAGCTAAGGTGGGATTGGTTTCTGCTACAGTAGACGTAACGTTGAATGATAGGCTTATTGATACAGCACTTGTTGATAAACCCGGCTGGGCAGGCTATAATGCTATAGGTATGACTGTCGCTGATGGAGCTACTATTGGAACATTAGCTGGATCTTTTACTGCAAGCAATAATACGGCAGGATTTGCGACTGGTCTTAGCATGAGGGCGGCGACGATAAGCGATATTACAGCAGATATTGTGTCTACAGTTAATAATAAGTATAAGGTTAATTCTTCCTACGGTATCTCTCTTATAGGTACGAAAATCACAAATATTAATTCAAATATAGAGGCTTCGAGTAGTTCGAGTAGTGCTTATGGCATCTTTGCAAACTCTGAAACGAATATCTCGGGTACCATCTCTGGGCATATCATCACGCATGCTGATCATAGTAATTCAGCCGGTGTCTATGCAAAGCACTCTACGCTGAATGATATTAGTGCGACTATCGAGACCTCATCCGCTACAACTACAGGGTCTCAGGCGACTCCGCGTCTGCATGGTATTGAATTGATCGACTCATCGGCTGGTGATATCACTTCACATATAACTGTTAATACACTGAGTGGTGGTACTTACGGTGTGAAGCTCCAGTCACTGAGCTCTGCATACACGACGAATGTGAATAGCATTGATAGTACGATTATCATTAATACAGGTACCTCTTATGCTGCTGGGATTCACGTGGGTGCAGGAACGAGCGTGGGTACGATTTCTGGTGATATTAGCATAACTGGCGACACTGCCTCCTTAAATGGCGCTGTTATTGAAAGTGGGAATGTGAAAAGTATCAGCGACCTGATCATCGATATCAAGTCTACGGGAGGGAATGTAACAGGTATTAATCTCGGGCAAGATGATAGTATAGTAGGGACTGGTGATGCCACGCATGTCGAGAGTATCCATGCCGATGTCTCAGTGAGTACGACTGATTCCAAGATGGCTATCGCGCTGCGTGTCAATGATGCTGCACTTGTCGATTCCATAAGTGGTAGCTATCATAGTGTGAATACTTCGAAGGATATGACCGAGGGCGGTTTTAGTGTTGGTTATATGCTGGGAACTCGTTTTAGCGAGGTGAAAAACAGCATCACTATCCTTAATGAGAAGACAGGAAACTCCGAGGGGCTTAATATTGACTGGTCAAATACGGCGCTAGGAGTGAGTCGTGAATACGGGAATAGCACGGCTATCCAGCTATCCAATGGGGCAACGATAGATAAACCGTTTGGTAAGTCTATCACGGCGCATAGTACGAATGGCGAGGCGACCGCCTTTTCCTACGATCACGATCAAGTAGTAACCCTACAGAATACAGCCGTACTCAAGGCGACACAGGGTGTTAACGGATCTGAAATGGCAACAGCAATCAAGAATACCGTGAACGGTATTAAACTGGAAGCTTACTCTGAAACCACCGGTGCGCAAGCGACGCTCTCTGGTAATGTAAACGCAGGAGATCAGGACTTAGCCTTTCTGATGGGAGGATTCGCAGTGAGCTCTGATACGTGGATGAGCTCATCTCTGACGCTGGGGACTGCTAGCTCTAGCTCGCAAGTACTCATGGGACAATCCACTACGAGTACGGCGACAGTTTATAACTTCTACGTAGAAAGTATGAGTGACTTCTCACAGCTTACTATTGCCGCAGGTTCTACATTCGCGATGGATAATCTCGCACAGTTTAATATCTATCTCTCAGATAGCTTCTTTGATGGGCTGGAAGAGGGGCGTATAGCTATTATAGATGGATCGACAAACGCCATATTCGGGGAGTACATCTATACTATTTATGGTAATCAAAATGATCGTGCCCTCTATAGCACCGATGCGAATGGGCACTATATTAGTGTCGTGCCCCAGAATAGCTCTATCCCTGAGCCATCGAGCGCTACTCTGAGCCTGCTGGCACTCGCTGGCCTCCTATCTCGCCGTCGACGATAATGAGGTAAAAAGAAAAATATTCTTCACCGTCACTTTCTTTGGAAGGTGACGGCGTTTTCTTATTGTATGACAATCGTTTCTACGATAGAAAAGTGCTGAGAGTGTTATAAATATCTCGTTAGTTTAGTATAAATGTACACGAAAAGAGCACTTTGGTAGAAATAATGCTCGCTTTGATATAAGATGAGCTATATAATCATTGGACAAAACATAGTAAGACTTGCATTATGATCACAAAAGAACTAACTATTCTCAATAAACTAGGAATCCATGCTCGCCCTGCTGCCCAATTTGTACGTTTAACATCAAAGTATAAATCTGAGGTGACAGTGGAGAAGGACGATGAGTTTGTCGACGGGAAGAGTATTATGGGCTTAATGATGCTTGCAGTTGGCTGTGGATCGTCCATTAAGGTCAGTGTAGATGGAGCGGATGAGGTAGAACTCATGGAAGCTATTGAACAACTGATTCTTGCCAAGTTCGGCGAGGATTAAAGACCTTCCTACAGGGATATGAATGAGGCGTTTGAATACCGACTGAAGGGTGAACCCATCTCCCCCGGTATCGCAATGGGGATGATGCGTGTGGAAGCGCGTGGTGGCGCAGCTCCGCGAACCTATGCTATCACTGAGAATCTTATTGACCACGAGTGGGCTCGCCTAGATCAGGCTCTGGAGCGCACAGAACTAGAACTTCATGTTCTAAAGAATCGTGTGGAGTCGATGAGCGGCGCGAATGAAGCCGCTATCTTCGATGTGCATCTGCTCTTGGTACGTGATAGAACTCTCATGCAGCGTGTTCAGAATGAACTGCGTCAGCGGCTGCATAACGTGGAGTCTGTCTACTACGCTGTCGTGCAGAATTATATGGAAGTCATGCGTCATCTTGATGATCCCTATCTGCGCTCGCGTGTGGCCGACATGGATGACGTGATGAGCCGCGTGCTGAGTAATCTCGCGCACGAGAAGCATATACATCTCCCTACGACCTCTATTCAGGAGAAGGCAGGTATCCTTGCGTCCTATGATCTCACTCCAAGTGATACGGTGAACATGGCTCGCAATAAGGTGATGGGTTTTGTGACAGAGGTGGGATCAGCAGTGTCGCATACGGCTATTCTCGCCCGCTCATTAGAGCTGCCGGCTGTCGCCGCCGTGCCTAATCTGATTCTTGAAGCGAAGACTGGGCAGTTTGCGATCTTAGATGGTTACAGCGGATCTATTATCTTTAATCCTAGCGAGCGTACGATGGAGTATTACCGTAATCTCCAAGCGCAGAAAGAGCAACAGCGCCGCGATCTTTCCTACTATGTGAATGAGCCTGCTGTCACGCGCGATGGTCGTATGCTGCGTATCAGTGCGAATGTCGAGTTCTCACATGAGTTTGAAGCCTTGAAAAATTCTGGGGCTGAAGGCGTCGGTTTATTCCGTACTGAGTTCTTCCTGCTCAGCTATGGGAAGCTTCCTGACGAAGAAGCTCAGTACAACCATTATAAGAATCTGATTGAAGCTACAGCTCCTCACGAGGTCGTGTTCCGCACCCTTGACTCAGGTGGTGATAAGCTGCCATTTGAGAAGATAGAGGACAAGGAGGAGAATCCTTTCTTAGGCTGGCGCGGTATACGCGTATCACTGAGCCGAGTTGATAGTTTCCGAGAACAGCTGCGCGCTATTCTTCGTGCTTCGGTGCATGGGAAAGCTGCTGTCATGTTCCCTATGGTCTCTGGTCTCTCAGAGCTACTAGAAGCGAAGGCTCATCTCGATGCATGTCGCGAGGAATTGCGTGCCGCAGGCGTCCCTTATGGTAAAGACTTACGCGTCGGCGTGATGATAGAGGTGCCTAGTGCTGCGATGATAGCGGATCTGCTTGCGCCTCATGTTGATTTCTTTTCTATAGGTAGTAATGACCTCACGCAGTATACGATTGCAGTGGATCGCGTGAACTACCGTGTCGCCGATATGTTCCGTCCTGCGCATCCTGGTGTGCTGCGACTGATGCATCAGACGGTAAAAGCAGGTATCCCCACCTCTATCTGTGGTGAGACTGGTTCCGACTTAGTGCTCTTGCCTCTGCTTGTCGGATTAGGTGTTGATTCCATCTCGGCTGGTACACACATACTTCCAGCCTTGCGCTATGCTATTAAGCATTTAAATTATGCAGATTGCTGTGACCTCGTGCAGCGTGTTCTGCAGGTGGGAGATGCCTCTGAGATACGCGATATGTCACGCTACCTAGCGATGGCATCTTATCCTAAGCTACTTGATAACTAGTAGGGTTAAATCTGCAGTAGGATGCTGAAAAGTATTGCATATTTACCTGAGATGCTATATTGTTTTTGTAGAATTTTATGAAGATTGTATCTTATTTGGTTACGGCCCTCATTGGAGGAGTTATGATTTCTTCCTGTAGTTTCTTCTCGCAGGAAAATACCCAGAATGATAGGGCTATTGTGGAAGCTGATGTGCCTGGTCAAATACCGCAGGGAGGACAAGGAGCTCAGGGCGTGAAGCCTGGGTCAGGTATGGCTATCACACCAGGATCAAGTGGATCTAATGTACGCGTGACGCCAGTTAAGCCTGGCCGTAAGGTTTTCAGCGCTGCAATGAACGGCCCTTATGTCGCGCTTACCTTCGATGACGGTCCTCATCCAGTTAACACACCACGTATTCTTGATATACTGAATAAGTATGGCGCGAAGGCTACCTTCTACGTACTCGGTGAGCGAGTTCAGCGTCATCCTTCCATTCTTGCGCGAGCCGTTGCGAGTGGGCATGAGATTGGCGTACATACATGGGATCACCCATCGCTGACTTCAATCAGCCGCGACGCAGTCACGAGTCAGATGGAGCGTTCTATAGCTGCGATTAGTTCCGCCACCGGAGGTCGCAAGGTACGCACGATGCGCCCTCCCTACGGTGCTATTAACTCGAGTCTTGTAGATTACTTTACGAATGCATATGGTCTGACTACTGTGATGTGGAATGTCGATACGAATGACTGGCGTCGCCCAGGTGTTTCTGTCGTAACCTCCCGTGCTGTGAATTCTGCGAAGAGTGGCTCCATCATCCTTCTACATGATATTCATGGTCCCTCAGCTGATGCTGTCGAAGGTATTGTGAAGGGCTTGCAGGAACGCGGATTTAAGATCGTGACCGTCAGTGAGCTTTTGTATCGCGCGTATCTCGAATCAAAGCAAGAGGAGCAAGAAGCTCAACAACAAGTTACTATTGCCTCAGCCTCTCTTCTCGGCTCTACAGAAACGAGCTCTACTCCCATAAATGCGCAGGCTCCGATATTTGCATCCCAGCATGCTATAGAGACGAATGCTGCTGACATAGCGCAAGCCCCAGCATCAGTGCCGACGTTAACTCCAGCACCAGCACCAGCTGCGGTTGCGCCAGTTTCTACTGCTCCTGATGTTATCGCTCCAGGTATGTCTGGCTCCTT
>CAYJLR010000133.1:0-5839 GCA_964370895.1 uncultured Akkermansia sp.
CTGCGCTGGATGCCGAGTTCGAAGCCATCGAGCTCAGGGAGTGCTTTCATATACTCCTGTATCCTGTCGCGGAGCTCATCGCGCTTCTCTCGCTCACAGTCTGCCTCGATGACGAAGGCTCCTTCGCCTTCGCGTGAGGGGATGATGGTGCAGCTGACATCGTGGGCGATGCCTTCTTCGTCGTGGAATAGCTTGTGCAGCCATGCCGCACGCCCACTTCCGAGGAGGTGGGATAGTATGCTGAGGGGGGCTGCGTCACGGTGTGTGGTGATGGGGGTGCGCCATGCGAGCATGAGGGTGCTCGTCGGCTGGGCGAACTCTCGACGTGTCAGGCGAGAGCCCCACTGGGGGGATTCGCTGATGGGGCTATAGGGGCGACCCTGCTTCGGTGTGATGCTTGCTTGCAGGGCTTCTACTTCTGCGATGAAGTCCTGCTGCGGGATGATGTCTGCACCACTGCTACAGACGATGAATGTCTTCTCTGCGGTGTAGCAGTCGCTGTGGTAGCCGCACATGTCTTCATAACTCAGCGCATCAAAGAGGTGACGGTGTCCTATGACGGGGAGGCGGCGCGGGTGGGCACAGAAGAGTGTTTCATTCAACGTGCGGTAGGCGATATCCTGTGGATCATCGTCGTACATGGCCATTTCGCGTCGGATGACATCGCGTTCTTTTTCCCATTCATCACGGGGGAAGCTGGGAGAGAATACGAGTTCATGCAGGATGTGGAGGAACTCTTTCCAGTGCTCAGCAGGCCCATCGATGTGGTAGACGGTGCGATCCGTGCTGGTGTAGGCATTCCACAGGCCACCGAGTGACGAGACGCGCTCCGCGAGTTCTTGACCATTATAACTGGCTGTTCCCTTGAAGACCATGTGCTCTAATAGATGGGATATGCCAGAGCCGAGGTGGGGGGATTCGTGAACAGAGCCTGTTTGTACCCAGAATTGAAGTGAAAGGAGGGGGGCTGCCCCTTGCTGTTGAAAAAGTGTTGTGAGACCTTTGCTGCCGAGATGTGCCTGTGCCTGCATGGGGTGATTCTGCCATAAAAATGCCATGAGATCAAGAAAAGACGCTGGTTAGACCGTACCGTGTATGAGATACTAGTCTCATTGTGTCATCTCTAATAAAATCTCTTGCTTTAACAGAAATGAAGACTATAATCCCGTCACCCCCAAATATCCATGAATACATTACTTCAACCCACCACATTAAAATCCCTGAATCTTAAAAATCACCTGTTTAAGTCAGCCTCATGGGAGGATCTTGCCGATGAGCAGGGACATATGACACCCGAGCTCTTCCGCATCTATGAAGAACTCGCAGAAGGTGGAGTAGGTGGTATCATTACTGGCTACGCTTACGTACATGCTGAAGAAAAGCCGAATCCAGGCTTGATGGGAATTTATGATGATTCCTTTATTGCTGAATACCAGACTCTCACTCAGATGGTTCATGGACATGATGCTCGCATCTTCTTACAAATTGTCTACGGTGGCTCTATGTCAGGCTTACGACCTGCTTCTCCAGTGATCTGGGGACCCAGTGCTGTGACGAATGAAGCGACAGGTATCACTCCTACAGAGATGACGAGAGAAGACATGCTCGTGCTCATCGATGAGTTCGCCCAAGCCGCTCGCCGTGCAGAAGCTGCGAACTTCGATGGCATACAGCTGCACTGTGCGCATGGTTACATGCTCAGTCATTTCTTATCGGGCGATTATAACAAGCGTGAAGATGAATACGGTGGTAGTCTGGAGAATAGAGCGCGCTTCGTCGTGGAGATAGTGAAGGCTATGAGAGAAGCCGTCTCTGATGATTTCATTCTCATGATCAAGCTGAACTCTGAAGACTTCACTCCGCAGGGACTCACTCAGGATGAGAGCCTCATCGTCGCCCAAATGCTTGAAACGGCAGGCATCGACTGCATCGAGGTGAGTGGTGGTAATTCCTCCTCTAAGTTTGTAAATAAGAATAATCTAGCGACAGCTCGTAACAGACTGAATGCCGATCCTGCGACGCATTCCTACTTCGCCCCCTTTGCGAAGCGACTCGTCAGCGCAGTGAAGATTCCCGTCATGCTCGTAGGGGGGAATCGTAAGCTCTCAGCTATGGAGCAGCTGCACCTTGAGGGTGGTATTCACTTCTTCTCCATGGCTCGCCCCTTTATCTGCGAGCCCGATCTCGTGAACAAGTGGTACGCGAATGAGGATCACTTCGTACGCTGTGCCTCCTGTAATGGCTGTGCTCGCACGGTAGGCAAGAGGTGTGTGCTTAATCTGAAGAAGCGCACGTCTGTAGCTTGATCTCATTCATCGTCTTCTTCCACATCAGGTAAGCGACAGTGCAGGTTAAGGCTGCGCTGACCGCTGCCGTGATAAAAATTCCGTTTATCCCCATAAAATAGGGCATAATGAGCAGCGATGCCAGCGGGAATAGCACCGCACGGAATGCCGTTATGATGAGTGATTCCTTCGGCTTGTCTAATCCTGTAAGGAATGCGCTCGTCACCATGGAATACCAGATGAAGAGATAAGCTGGGGCAGAGAGGAGTAGGGCAGTCTGCGCGATATCCTGAATCTCCGTATCAGCCTCATTCGCGAACATTCCCACTAAGGTCTCGGGGAAGATCAGCATTGTGCTCATACACGATAGGGAGAGGGCGAGGGCTACGCCACAGTTCCACTGGAAGAGTTTAAAGACGCGATCCATTTTTCTTGCGCCGTAGTTGTAACTGACCGCTGGCTGCATCGCATCCTGTATGCCGTAGAGCATGGCAACGAGCAGGCTGTTGATATAAAGCGTAATCGCATAAGCTGCGACCGCTATGCCTCCACCGAGATATAGCAGCATACCATTGACGACAATGGCCATGAGCGAGCCTGCAATATTGCTAAAGAACTCAGAGCTCCCATTATAGACTACACCGAACATCTCTGATAGGCTGATGCGAGGGTAGGTGTATTTCAGCGTGAATCTTCTCGCGGCAAAGAGGAGAAGTACGCAGAGCGTCGCCACGATCTGTCCCGCTACGGTCGCCAGTGCTGCGTATTCGATCCCCAGCCCGAGATATCCGATAAGGAGGGCATCGAGAATAATGTTTGAAATCGCTACGAGTATATTGATACGCATGCTCAGATTTACCTTTCCACATATTCTCAGATAATTATCTATGGCGAAGTAGGGCATCACGAGAGGGAGACTTAGCACGAAGACCTTAGCATAGTCATAAGCCAAGTTAGCGAGCTCTGTATCCTCGATGAAGGCATACAGGAGTGACTTACCGAATAGTAAGCCTATGAGCGCAATAGAAGATGCTATAGCAAATACCGTCAGCAGGCTCGCGGAAAAAATCCTATTCGCCCCCGCCTCATCGCCTTCGCCCAGCTTTACCGCTATCTTCACCGATGAACCCACGGCTATCATATCACCCAGTGCGACAAAGACGAATACGATAGGCATCAGCAGATTCACCGCGGCAAGAGCCTTTGAGCCCATGAACTGCCCGACAAAGATACCGTCTACCATGATTCCTATAGACATGAAGACCATGCTCACGATGCCCGGTATAGCGAGCTTCGCGAAGAGTCTGCCTATAGGCATCGTGCCAAATGCTTTTTCATCCATGATTAGATATCTAGAGGAGCTACTGAGATTACTGAACGAGAGTGGATCGCTCGCTATTAAAGGTAGTATACATGTCGAGCATTTCGCAGAACTTTGCTATATCATCTTCGTCGTAGCTCTCAGTGATACGCTCTATAGCCATCTTGTCGAGTTTCTTATACTTGTCAAATATCGCCAGCTTTTCTTCATTGATGGAGAGATAATACTTGCGTGCGTCAAGAGGATCTTCTGTCCTGAATATAAAACCGTTCTTCATGAGCTCTCTGATCTTCTTCGTCACGGCAGGTCGCGATACATAGAGAAGATCTGCTATCTGCGTAGCTGTACATGTCCCATTCATCGATGCGATGATGTCTAGATAGAGCATGCTGTTGTACGTTAACTTTAAATCAGAGAACTCACCATGCATGAGTCTGAGACTCTGAAGTGATAGACTATAGTACATAGCACTTAGGGAATGCTCTAGTGGATGCATTTTCATATGATGTTAACTTAGGTTAATGGATATTTCAGGTTAACTAAAATATTGAATTAAGTCAATAAAAAAAATCCCCTTCACTCCGCGGAGAGTGAAGGGGATTGATAATTAAATGAGCTTTCTCTTAGAAGGCGAAGCGATAACCAGCAGTAGCACTGACGCTATTCTGATTCTCGCGTACCTCAAAGCTAGCATCAATGAAGACGCTGCTTATATCGCTCATGACTGGGATACTGATTCCTGCGCCGACTTCCACACCAAATTGGCCGCGTTCAGCGCTCTTAACATTCTGGGTGGTATTGCCCTTTGGCAGGCTGATATCAGCCTCTGCAATGTTGTCGCCGAAGTCAGCCTTTGCCATCGCGCGCAGCGAGAGGACAGAAGCTCGGTTGTAAACACTTTCACCGATGACTGTTTCCAGTCGGGCACCGAGTCCGAGTGTGGCGTAGGCCATGCTCTGCTCACCTACGTTGAGTGCTGCATCTGAGCCTGTTTCAGTGTAGGCGTCAATGGTGCTGCTCTGGAAGGCGATGCTGAGGAGTGGCTGCCATGCTGTGCGGCTATCCTCCGTCAGAGCGTAAGTATAGCCTACTTCATAGAGCATACCGACGGAGTTACCATCTGTAGTGCCATCTGCGCTGTAGCTGCCATCTGCATAGCTGACTGTACGTGTCATGCTGACATCGCTAAGACCACCAGAGACCACGAATGTGTGCGACCAGCGTCCTTCGTGAACTCGGGCAAAGAGGCTCAGATAGTTCGTATTGAGATCTCCGCTGAGGCTATCAACATCGCTGCTGCTGTAGCTACCATACATGGAGCTGAGGGCGATACCGAATGTGTAGTTCTCATTAACATTGACTTCAACACCTACTGTACCACCCCAGCTGCTAAGATCGTAGCCTGCGGCTGTGCCTTCTCCTGAGAGCTCAGCAGAGCCTGATTCGGCGTTAATCCAGCCATTGTAGCTCCACTGACCTGCCGTGTCAGAGCTGTAATCGCTGCCCATGCTCATGGTGCGGTTACGGATGCTCTGAAGCTGGCGGGTCATATCACCACTCGCAGCCATACTGAGTCCTACAGTGCTAGCACCAGCGACAGCAGAGGCGAGCTTGTCCGCACCCACTTTGTTACCTGCACCGATTAAGTCATCGAGCGCGCTCATGACGCCAGCGAGATCCTTGTAATTGCTTGGATCGCCTTGTGGGTTGACTTCGAGGAGAATGTCATTGATGAGGCTGAGACCAGCCTTACCGTTTTCCGTGATAGCGTAGTTAGTGTAGAAAGATGTGTTAACGTCAGCAATGATCTCGCCATTTTCATAGCGCACATTGGTGAAGATCTTTTCTAACCCACCACCCAAGGTGATGTTCTCCGTTCCAACCGTCAGTCCCGCAGAGAGGCCTGCAATCATAACATCCTTGACTCCTACACCACTTGGCATAGTGAGTAGACCGCTAGGATTGTCCATCGTGATATGCAGCGCACTATCAGCATCCAGTGTAAGACTGTCGCCAGCATTGGCAAACTCAAGAGTCTGCTGCATCTCACCCGCTTCGAAGAGATCCTTGTTGAGGATGAGGGTGAGTGTACCACCGCTCATGCTAGAGCCTCCGGCAATAGTCAGTGACTGATCTGCTGCGGTGGCACCAGAGAAGTCGATGGTGACATCTGCTCCAGTCGTCTTGATCTGATCCATCATAGATCCTGCTGCATCAGTGATGAGGACATGTC
>CAYJLR010000134.1:0-5714 GCA_964370895.1 uncultured Akkermansia sp.
TTGTGCTTCCCTCTTAAACCTTGGTATGGTATAATCTTTCGGACGTGCTCTTGTACTGGTTGTTGGTTGTGCTTCCCTCTTAAACCTTGGTATGGTATAATCATCGCGCGTTTTTGACAGATCAGACCGAGTTGTGCTTCCCTCTTAAACCTTGGTATGGTATAATACCGTCGCATCGATCTCGTTGTACTCCCCGGTTGTGCTTCCCTCTTAAACCTTGGTATGGTATAATACCGACACCGCAATGAAGAGCAAGCTTCAAGTTGTGCTTCCCTCTTAAACCTTGGTATGGTATAATATCTTTTCCAAAAATCAAGCCACCTCCAAAGTTGTGCTTCCCTCTTAAACCTTGGTATGGTATAATAGATAAGCTAAAGGCTGCTAAGATATAATATCTTAGCAGCCTTTTTTCTTATAAAAAATACTCATATATTCGACTATTTGCAGTAAATATATCCATTTTTTCAGAAAAGCATTAGTTGAGTCTCTGCTATAGGACTGTCCTCTGGTGGTGGTTCACCAATCAATATTTCACTTTGCTGATACTGACGCTCTGTAACAATAAATTTTGTTACCATGCCATTATGAGGTATATTCAGCCGAAGACGACGTGTATGAGTCTCCACACTATCCACTCCTGAGCAAACACGAACGTATACTGAAAACTGAAGCATGTAGTACCCATCATTTAAAAGAAAATTTCTAAACTTGGTTGCAGCTTTTCGCTCAGTAGCAGTCTTGACAGGAAGATCAAATAAAACCATTAAACGCATAAAATTACTCATATTGGTGATGTTCTAACGCTACGATTTCGGGAAGCAGTATGATAGGGGTATTATTCTTAAAAGCCTTTGATAAACTCTGTACAGTTTTCGTAATAGCGTAGTGTATGGGTTGCATCTCTCCATCTAATTTCACATTCATATTCACTAGTGAGAATAACCCTTGCTTAATTGTAGGGCTCAAACCACTTTCCAGATCCTCTCTGTGCTCAGTTACAAAAAGATCTATAAGTGGTCTGTAAGGTTCTATCAGGTCGTCAGCTAAATTAAACGCATTTAGCATATTGCGATGAAAAATGCCTATAGATGTTTCAAAGCCATGCATAACAAGACTACGGCAAATGTGCCCTCGGATAATCGCATAGCCATAATTCAGTGCTGCATTCTCCGCAGAGTCAACTGATCGAACAAAGGCATTACCAAAAAGAGCTGGGAAGTAAAGAGCCGCGGCTGTGGCTTCCATATTGCCACTATCTCCAGATAGTACTTGCTCAGAACTACATCGCAGCTGCCTATACTGTTCTTTATTACATAACTGAAGAACGCCAGCTTGATTCTCTATCTTCTGTTTGATGATGAGTTGCCATAATTTCTTTTTCAGCGGTTTACTGGCATCAAGTTGAAGTTGAAGTATTCTCGTGTGGTGAAAATGCGTCTTAAATCCTGTCAGGATAGCTGCGGGCAAATGCTTTTCATTACAGATAAAAGTACAAACTCCACTTGATGCCAATGCCTGAAGAGTATATGCCGAAATACTAACTTGCATATTCTCTATGAGCAGTGAATTGATATCTTCAAGGGGAACACGATGGGAGGCAATATTATCTATACAGAGCTGCGCGTGCTCAATGCGTAGCTTTGCTGGTGAAGAGACCATGATATTCCGAAAACCCATAATCTTACTCTTTCTTTTTAAAAGGAGGCATGTGATAAAGAGCCCCCAACTCATCTACATAATACTTTTCTATCGAAGTAATTGTTTTTAATCCGATTTTTTTTACTATTAGTGATTTGTCATGATTTATAAAAGTTAGCATACCTGATCCCACATCAGCTTTTTGATAATAAAGCAGCTCACTATTGCTCAATGTTATTTTTTTAGACTTATTCTTGCTTTTCTTGTATACTTCTTCCATTTCTATTGGATCTTTTCTAGTTATTCTCACTAGCGTATTAGGATAGAGTGAAAATAAAAAATTCGACTTTTTCATAGGCTTCCACTTAGAAGAATGTTTACCTTTAATTACTGCCAGCGGCTTAAAATTTTCATCAATAATATCTCTCACATAAACAGGAACAAAATAAAAACCATCATTATCAACATGATATATATCTACACGAGACATCTTCCCATTTTTAGCTATACCACCATTTAGTTTTTTCCCAGTATTAATCTTATCATATACCTTTACCTTTGCAACAATTGGTGATACTCCACCTTTAGGTGCTGGTTTCATGACAGGTTCTATTTTAAAAGAATCTATTTTCAGTTTTTCCAAATGACTCTTAAATCTATCATTACGCTCCAGACTCGAATAATCTTTCATGGTAATATATCTTTCCATGTTCACCAAAAGTTTTGCGTACAGCGACTCTGATATTTTATCTGGATCACACCCCGTAAGAATATTCTGAGATACATCATAGCCAAGCTGAAGGAGCGAAACCTCTCCTCTTTTTAATTCTTCCGTGTCGTCCTTACTTAATTTCGTTTCTAATATCGTTATCTTTACAGCTTCTTCATAACAGGCTTTGAGTCTATCGCAAAGCAAATTATAAAGTAAAACATCGCTATCCGGATTATAATATTGCACTATACTATGAGATACAGGTTCATACTTAAGTTCGCACAATGATACTCTTTTTAAAGCCATGTGCTCCTCTTCTTTAATTATAGAAACCTTCTCAATACTGATCTCCGCCCCTCTATCATCTAATAAAGTGATGTCTTTAACTCCTTCAAATGCCTTTTTCACGATTGCTTTAGATTTCTTTTCATCAGAAAGTTTCTTTCCTTCATTCTCAACAATATCCTTCGCATCTTTCAGGCGCTTAAGAAGGAGATCATAAAGCCCCTTCGCGTTAGCCCACTGGCAATAATTAAGTATCACATGATTAACTACATCGTAGGGTATATCTTTAAGCGCTATTAACCGTGAGATTGACAATATTTCTTTAGTCTCCATAATAGTATCCTTATGCGCTGATCCAGTCGTCTTTCTCACCTCGCGACGAGAAACGAAGACTGGGCGTATGGTCGAGAGATCCACGCCATCGTACTGAGCGAGCTGTAGATTCTCTATCATCTCTCGAGGATTGCTAGAGAATCGGCATTCCACTTCATGGCGAAAGCGTGGCCATGGTGTAGGGAAATGCTCTTTCGCCTGTGCGCTTTCGTAGCTACGTTTTCTCTTTTCATACTCAGTCACACGCTTAATGAGCGCATCCCCAATACAGGCAATCACAACCGCATCGCGTGCGTGATGGAGATCTCCCTCCTCACGTATCTTTGCGATACCCCACAGACCTCTCAGGCGTGAAGTCACGCGCCCATTCACAGCTATAACGCGCTTCTTTTTATTCACGCGATTATCAAAGCTGAGATGATCCTTTATATAATTCATCATATAGCGAGAGATGTACTTCGTATCATTGAGATTACGCTCTTTCATCTCCTTCATGTCTTCTTCTGTGATTTCCTCCTTGAGCAGACGGCGCTTCTTATCAAAGTTCCTCACAGTATTTTCTACTCGCACCTTGTACTCATGAGTATCAGTGATGAACTGCAGAGGGATTCGATTCCCCTTTTCTCTGTTACTAGCAGTGAGAGATAGTACCTTATTATTATAGCTATCATCCAGACTGATACTATAAGGAATGATATGATCAATCTCGCAGTATCCAGTTTCAAGAAGCCTTTCATAAGGGATTTTTTGCCCAGTGTACATACAACGGCCATCTTGTTCCTGCCAAAGGCGCATCTTGATGACATCTCCACCATTTGGTTCTCTGCTCGCATAGTACTCTGGGAAGTCCTTCTTGAGTTTGCTCTTACTGCGCTCATTTGCTTTTCGATTCGTCTCCTGATCCTTTTCTATATCTTTGCGTTCTTTCAGATTTTTCCCTACTTCACGTGCTACTTCAATATGAACGGAAACAGGAGGACCGTATTTTTTCGTCAAAGCGTTGATGACACGTATACACTGATGAATAGCGCGCAGAACAACAGGATTATTAATCTCATGCTGATCTTTTGGCAAAGCTGGCAATGAGCAGCTACGGGCGAAGTCTTTCTTCGCTTGGAAATCAAGACCTGCGCTAGAGCAAGCTTCATTGTACTGCTGACCTTTCTCAAGATGAGGCGTAATCTCTCGCATGGCTCGCATAGAGAGATGCCCGAACTTGTTAAATGACTTCATACCTAATATAGCCTCCACTTCTTTCTCGCTGAAATCACAGAATGATTCGCTCAATTTAACCTTGATACGCTCATCATTCTTAAAGTAAGTAAGGATGCGTGCTATCTCGTCTTTTTTCTCAATCTCCAATGCCTCATATGCACCCTCTCCGAGCACTTTGTCATAAGAAGTGCGGAGCTGGTGATGAGCTTTCAGGTACGGAAGCGAAGTCTTCTCCACCTCCTCATTGCTTTTCTCCCTATAGGAGAGAGCGTTAAATCTTTCATTATCTACTAAACCGAGTGCTTTACGGATTTGCTTATATGTCACTCCTCCTTTATTTTTATAAAATAAAGCGACGACTTTTTCTCGCTCTTCTTGGGTGAGGAATCGGCTATGTAGTAGAGAGACGATTTTCAATGTATTCACCTTGCTCCACAGGCTGAATAGCTCGAAGCTATAGCAGGCGGATGGAGCGCGACGCTCGTCAGGGTAAATGGTACAGGCACCCACCATCTTTTCAATCATATTACCACCGAAAGGACTTTCACCACCGGGACCGTCGTCAAAATTGCGCTGCGCAGCGTAGATGTCTGTGTAGCATTTTTCTAGCACTTCGGTAGCATGCGTATTCCCTAGCGCGCGCTGTGCTGCGAAAATCTTAGCTATCTCATCTAGCATGAGCGCACGCGTTACGGTCGTGAGGTAATGATCACCTGAGTTTCGCTTGCTTTCTGCGAAGGCGGCATCCTTCATGAACATTTCACCTACGGTACGCCACTTTGATTCTTTCATTTTTCGCTCATTTGCCTCAATGACTCCGAGTACCTTCTTTTCGCTATTATCGACAGATTCATCTTCGACTTTTCGGTTTGAGCGGAAGCCTCGTCGCTGTGCTAAGTGAATGAGGAGTCGAGCAAACTCTTCTCTTTCTATCAGCATATCTAAAGCTGCAAGTCGGATTTCGTATATATCGCGAAGTGTGTGCTTACCCCGCGCATAGCAGTTTAGCATTTCTTCCTTTGATAGAATTCCTTCACGGACTATAAGAGATTTTATACGCTGCAATCGGTGCGCACGACGGCGAACACCTCGGCGCATGCTTCGCTTTTGTCTGCGTGGTGCAGCGAGTGACTTTCCTTTCTCGTCTTCTGCAATATTAAATATGCGTGACCCTGCCTCAATGATGCGCTTGCATTCATCACCCTCGCTATCCGTCGCTAGTGCTGCAAAGCCAACGGAGGTAATACCGAGATCGAGACCTATTTTATATTTTTCCTTTTCCATAGATGTGTTGCTATAAGTTTTTATTAATTGAGCATATTCTATCTCCCAAAAGATCAACATTCAAGATAAAACAATCGAATATATAGATTGTTATTCTGTATCACAACTAACAAAAACATCATTTAATCAAAAATAGCTAGGGCGCTATGACATAGCCATAGCGCCCTATATTTACAGCACACTATATAAATAGTGGCTTTATTGTGCTAACCTAGTAAACCTTGGTATGGTATAATCTATTAGGTTA
>CAYJLR010000135.1:0-5700 GCA_964370895.1 uncultured Akkermansia sp.
TGGACTCCCATTTAGGTGTCGCTTATGGGGAGTTCTCGTAATTCGCAGCGCGAAATCACGAAGGGATTTTTCAGCTTATTTTTTTCATTTTCGACGGAGCATAATGGCTTATTCGACGAGAAAAGGGTAAAAATAGGCGAAAAAGACCGAGTGAGGCGCGCTGTTTACTTCATTTTCTACATCCACCTTTGCGGAAAACGAATTGCGAGAACTTCCCTTATGGGTGTTGCGTTGCCCAAATGTATGAAATCTGTGTGTTTAATGTGTTTCTGACGAGGATATTTTGAGTATTATTTTTTGTGGCAAGCTTTCTGCTGTTCAGGAGTGAAGCGCTGTGCTAGACTGTGTTCACGTTATGGGTATAGGCGAAGGTAGAGATGGAAAATTGCGCATCGCGATGGCGAAGGGCGGCTTGAGTGGTAAGCTCGCAGGTAAGAGTCTGCCTCGTCAGATTGTGCAGATCGCGATGTGGCCGCTGCTAGAGCAGGTGCTGAGCTTCCTCTGTACTTCTATTTCTTATCGCCTTGCAGGGCATCTGCGCGGTCTCGAAGATAGCTCGGCTGATGTGCTCTCTGCGATCGGGGTCGCAGGTTTCATTCTGTGGCTAGGCTTCCTCATTCAAGCTGGTGTGGCGACGGGGGCGACGGCTCTCGTGAGTCGTCTCTCAGGGGCGCGTCAGTTCAAGGATGCGAGTACCGCAGCGAATCAGGCGGCTGTGCTCGGGGCGATCGCGGGTGTGCTCTCGAGTGTGGTGATGCTGACGACTTCTCCTTTCTTGCTCGGGCAGGTGCTCGAGCTGAGTGATCAGGCTTATGCCTTTGCGATGCAGTATATTCGTGTCGCGGGCTGGGTGGCTATTTTCTCCGGTGTCGTGTTTGCGATGAATGCGGCTCTGCGCGGCTCAGGGGATACGAAGACGCCTTTCTTCATCATGCTGCTGGTTGATGGTTTAGCTATTATTTTCAGCTATGTTCTCGCGGTGCAGCTGGAGTGGAATGTCGCAGGTCTGGGCTGGGGGATGCTTATCCCATGGATGATAGGTGCAGTCGTCCTCGTGATGGTGATGCTGGCGCGTGGTCGCCGCTTGAAGGCGGAACTGAACGGCGAGGATCTGGAGAGCTATGCGGAGCGTAAGGGGCAGACTTATGCTCCCCCTCTGTGCCTGCGTCTCGACGCGATGCGTCCCGAGTGGAGCTTCCAGCGTCGTATTATTAATGTGGGGCTACCGCAGGCTCTGGAGATAGGCGGTATATGGGCTATTCAATTTTATGGTCTCAGGCTCATCACGACTCTGGGGACGGTGGCGACGGGCGCGCACTCGGTGGCTATACGTGTGGAGTCGATGAGTTTCTTACCAGGTTTTGCGATTGGTATCGCAGGGTCGGCTCTTGTCGGTCAGTATATAGGCAGTGGTAGTGTGCGTCTCGCGCATGAGACGATGCGTCGCTGCTTGATGTATGCGGTGATGCTGATGGGGTCGATGGGGATTCTCTTTGCGGTGTTCGCAGAGAGCTTTGTCGGTTTCTTCTCGGGTAGCTCTGTGGAGGTGATGCAGGGGGCGGTGCCGCTGATGTATGTGTTCCTCGTGGCTGAGCCGGTACTGGCGATGGTGATGGTCTTCCGCATGTGCTTGCGCGGTGCAGGGGATACGAAGCGCGTCATGATGGTGTCTTTCATCTGCATGGGCTTCTTCCGTCTCGGTGTGCTGACGCTATGGCATCAGTTCTGGCCTGAGACGATGACGCTAGTTGGCGTCTGGTGCTTGTACATCTTTGATCTCTTTGTGCAGGCCTTCATCCTGTCGCGTATGGCGGCGGGGCTGCGCTGGGCTCGTAAGAAGGTGTAATAGTACGATGCGTTTATTGCGCGTAGTACTTTATTCGCAGTCTCCTATGGGTGGGAGGCTGATGATGCGAGGTGCTATGTTTCTCAGCCCCTTGAGTAGGGGATAGCTGATGAGGAGTAAAAGAAGTGAGGCAGGGCTACTGATGATGAGCATCTTCATCTGCGCGCTTATGTAGCCGATGAAAAAGGTAACTGGCAGCAGGAGTAGGTAGAGGCGGTAGCGTAAGCTGAGAGCCTGCATGGCGGGGAAATTAAGCCCTGCGGCTATCAGTACAAGGAGTCCGATGATGAGGGGGAGGCTTCCCTGATTCGTGAGGAGTGCTTCTTTCATCACTAGGCTATAAATGAAGCTACATAGCGTGAGGAGGCTCAGCACGATTCCGAGGCTGCTCAGGTAGCGCGTGAACATGAAGCCCGACTCAGGTAATAGTACGAGATGGCACCAAGGGAGTAAAATACCGAGGCATATGCTCAGGAGGACGAGGAAGATTAAATGAAGGTTCATGAGTGCTAGGAAGCCTAGCAAAGGGATGGGGAGCCACGCGAGGAGGGCGCAGAGGCAGCTCGCCCAGCAGGCGATGAGCGCGATGTGAGCCGTGAGCGCGATGAAGGATTTCATACGCGGGTAGATGAGGCTGGCATCTGCGTGGCTGGACATGGCAGGCGAGTGTGTTTTAGAAGGGGTACTTCTCTTCTGAGTCGAAGCCTGTCATGCGGAGGCTTTCTGCTGCGAGAGGTGAGCTGACTGCGCTGGGGCTAGAGTTGTCTTCCTGAGCTTCGACGTAGACTGGCTCTGGTGCTACTATTGCTTCCTCTTCGTCGATGGGCGCGGGGGCGCTTTCTTGCTTGAAGGGTGTGTAGCCCATGGGGAAGCGTGCTATGCCGTTGAGATCACATAGGACTTCTGTACCTGTGTAGCCGAGCTCTTCCATGAGGGCGCGTGTGGTCTCTCCCTGATCATGGCCGACTTCGAGAAGTACAAGAGCTTCGGAGGCCGCGTATGCGGGGAGATCACGCAGGAAGCGACGTATGATGTCGAGCCCGTCTTCTCCTCCGTAGAGTGCGAGTGAGGGGTCGTGCTCCAGCTCACGTGCGAGTTCTGATCGCTCGCCGTCGGGGATGTAGGGTAGATTCGCAAGGATGAGATGAAAGCCGCTCGGTGGCGTGATATGATGGCTCTCGCTGCTCTGCTCTGTCCAGAGTGTGAAGAGGTCGCTGCGGTAGGTCTTTACCTTCGCATGAAGGCGTGTGGCATTTTCTAGTGCGAGACTGAGGGCTGCCTCTGAGATGTCAATGAGGGTGACTTCGGGCTTGTGCTCAGAGAGCTCAAGGGCAAGCGTGATCCCTATGATGCCAGAGCCAGTGCCCATGTCGAGTATACGCATGTCTTCCTTAGGCTGAAGGCGCTTGAGCGTGATCTCGACGAGTTCTTCCGTCTCAGGGCGTGGGATGAGCGCGCGTGCATCGCTGCGGAACTCGCGACGGTAGAACTCGACGCTTCCTAGCAGATGCTGTAGGGGCTCTCCCTGACCGCGACGTCGCAGGAGATCTCGCAGGGGCGCAAGCTGTGCGTCGTCAAGTGGGTCTTGGAAGTGGAGATAGAGCCAGGTCTTATCCTTTGCGAGGACATGGGTGAGCAGGCTCTGCATCGAATAGCGCGCATCGCTGCATCCGCGTTCCTCGAGGTACTGAGTGCCTGAGTTAAGGATGTCTTGTACCGTTTTCATGATGGATTAAGTCAGAGTGTAGCTCTAGCTGTAGGGGAGGGCTGAGTGATTAAATACTAATTACTCAGTTCATGCATGCGCTCCTGCATCTCCACCTGCTGCATGCGAGCGACGAGCTCGTCGATCTCACCAGTCATCACGATATCGAGGTTATAAGCGGTGTAGCCGATGCGGTGGTCGGTGATGCGGTTCTGCGGATAATTGTACGTGCGTATCTTTTCTTCGCGTCCACCTGAGCCGATGAGGGCGCGTCTCTGGTCGGAGTAGCTCTGCTGAGCCTCACGCTGCTTCATCTCGAAGAGTCGAGCTCGGAGGATGCGCATACCGGTCTCACGGTTCTTCATCTGCGAGCGTTCCTGCTCACAGCGTACCATAATACCTGTAGGAAGGTGGAAGATCTGCACGGCTGATTCTGTCGTGTTCACGTGCTGACCGCCTGCACCACCGGAGCGGCAGGTTTCGATACGCAGGTCATCGGGTCGGATCGTCACGTCGACTTCTTCGGCTTCAGGGAGTACAGCTACTGTAGCGGTCGAGGTGTGAATACGTCCCTGTGTCTCTGTGCTAGGGACACGCTGCACGCGGTGTACACCGCTCTCATGCTTCATGTAGCGGAATACTTCGTCGCCTGCGATACGTGCGGTGACTTCCTTGAATCCACCGACGGCACTCGGGCTAGCGTCGAGGAGTTCGAACTTCCAGCCGCGTCCTTCTGCATAGCGCTGGTACATGCCCAGCAGGTTACCCGCGAAGAGGGATGCTTCATCACCGCCTGTGCCGGCACGGATTTCCACGAGTGCATCTCTGTCCTCCGTTGGGTCACGGGGGAGGAGGCTGTACTGGACATCCTGCTCGAGCTGGGCGATGCGTGGTTCGAGCTCTGCTATTTCTAGCTCGGCCATTTCCATGAGTTCCTCATCTTCTGAGGACATGAGTTCGCGATTATCCTCCAGCTGGGTGCGCAGGCTGCATAGCTCATTCCACTGCTGGAGGAGCTCTGTGCTGCGGCGGTGCTCACGCATGAGTTCCTCGGCGCGGTTGCGGTCATCAAAGAGGCTGGGATCGGCGATGAGCTCTTCTAGTTCCGTGTGTCTCTCGCGGCGTTTTTCTATAAGGGGGGCGTAATCAATCATGCGTGTGTGGGCATTGTAGCCTCTGGGGACTATGCTGACAAGCCTAAAGCTACTCAAAAGCTCCGCTTCGAGCATACAAAAAAGCCGCAAGTGAAACTTGCGGCTTTTTTCTGCTCGAAGGGGGACTCGAACCCCCACGGATCGCTCCACTAGATCCTTAGTCTAGCGCGTCTACCAATTCCGCCATCCGAGCTTTTCTTGGTGCCCTGAGTTGATCAGGGTGCGGGGGGATTATACGTGTAATTCTGAATGATGGCAAGAGAAAAAATGAGTGGACGCTAAAAAAATTACAAAACGAATATCGCGATCGTGAATAGTAGCTGCTGAGGTTTGATATTGAAAGTTTCTCGATTGTTATATATTTCGCTCTTTCTTTGTCTTGAAAATGAGTGAGCTATGCGCTATTTTATAGATTATGATGAAAACATGTTTCCGACGTATTCTCACGACACTGATTTGCGCTGTAGCTCCCTGCTGCGGTACTACGACAGCGAATCCCTCTACAGAAGAAAAAGCTCAAACCACCCTCAGAAGCTTCAGTCTTAATCGCGTGACCGGCAACCATATGGCAGAAAACAGCAGAAATGAAACCTACTACTACGCTTCATCTAAGAAGCTCGTCATCACACTCACGGATAGGGGGATAGATAAGAAAGTCAGTCTCACAGCTGAGGAGTTCGCAAAAATAGAGGCGCAGCTCCTTCCTCTCATGAGTAAGTACAAGCTCAAGGAGTGGAAAAAACCTGCGCCTCCTGAGTTCTACGCGACCGATGAGATCAATAGCTTTTCCATTCGCGTGTATTACAAAAATGGTGATGAAATCCATATCACGGACTATCCTGCCGACTTCCAAAGTATCATGAAGGAGGTGGCGTCCATATTCGAATCTTATACAGAATGATGGCTAATATTTCTGCATTCAGCATGTTACAAGTTAGATGGAATATAATTTTGTGCTTGCGTATATGATAATTTTTAATAAAATGTAGAGTGAA
>CAYJLR010000136.1:0-5689 GCA_964370895.1 uncultured Akkermansia sp.
TGTGATGATGAGTGCGTCTTGTCTACTCAAAATATCATAGCATAAAACCTTTAGACTGCAAGTTGTTTTTTAGATGTTGGAAGTCACGGATATTATTAGAAATGTATATCAGTTTCATGAGTTTTTTTCAGTTTTGGGCGCATATAGTTCTGTTTTTTACGCTTTCGCGTTTGCGACGGTGGGGAAGTGACGTGCTATGCACGCGGGTGAGGAGGGCACGTCAGTTTCGGGTGTGGAGGAGGATGCTGGGTTTGCTCTGCGGGCGTTCGATAGAGTTCTTTGTAGAGGAAACTGACGTTGCCGCGGCTGCGCCTCGGCTTTCCTCTGGGCTTTGCCCTGACCCAGCAAGGGGCGCCCTTGCATGCGACTTAAGAGCGAGCTCTTAATAATCTTTTTTGCGCTGTCGCGCTGGGCTATGGAGCTGGGTAGTGATGCAAAAAAGCCCGACTTCGTATGGAGTCGGGCTTTGATATTTTTTGCTGCTCTGCGTGGCTTGCTTAGCTCAGTTGGCTGCGCCAGTAGGCGATGCGCTGCTGGGTGTTTGCCAGTGAGGGTGAACCGGGGTTCGTCCTGAGGTCAAAGGCACGCTGCAGGCTGAAGACCTCGTGTACATCAGCTCCGTACTGATCGGAGATGTCCGTGTATTGCTCAAGGGTGAGCTGGTGCAAGGGGGTCTTGCTGGTGACAGCTAGGGCGACGGCTTGTCCGACGAGTTCGTGCGCATGACGGAAGGGGACTCCGCGGCGGACGAGGTAGTCGGCGAGATCGGTAGCGAGTAGCAGAGGATCAGAGACGGCTGCGGCACAGGCGTCTTCGTTCATCGTCATCGCTGCGACCATTTCTGCGTTCACTCGGAGGGCGAGAGAAATGGTTTCAAAGGAGTCAAAGAGGGGTTCCTTGTCTTCTTGGAGGTCGCGGTTGTAGGTGAGGGGGAGTCCCTTCACGGCTACCATGAGGCTGACGAGGTTACCATAGAGGCGACCTGACTTACCACGGGTGATTTCGCTGACGTCGGGGTTCTTCTTCTGAGGCATGAGGCTAGAGCCTGTTGTGTGTGCGTCAGAGAGGGTGCAGAATCCGAATTCCGCGCTGCTCCAGATGACGAGGTCTTCGCTGAGTCGGGAGAGGTGCGTGCCTATGGTGGCGAGGCAGAAGAGGCATTCCATGATGTAGTCGCGGTCCGCGATGGCATCCATGGAGTTCTGCGTGACGGAGTCAAAGCCGAGTTCTTCGGCGATGGCTTGGCGGTCGAGGTTGATGGTCGAGCCAGCGATGGCTCCTGAGCCTAGCGGGGAGACGTTCAGGCGGCTACGGCAGTCTTCGAGGCGTGAGCTGTCGCGCGAGATCATTTCGACGTACGCGAGCAGGTGGTGGGCGACGGAGACGGGCTGGGCGCGCTGAAGGTGCGTGTAGCCGGGGATGAGGAGCGTGGCGTATTCTTCTGACTTAGTCAGAAGGGCACGCTGGAGATCCGTGAGGAGTCCGAGTGTGCTGTCGATCTGGGCGCGGCAGTAGAGTCGCGTGTCGGTGGCTACCTGGTCGTTACGGGAGCGGGCTGTGTGGAGCTTCGCACCGGGGGCGCCGATGCGCTTCGTGAGCTCGCTCTCGATGTTCATGTGTACGTCTTCGAGTTCTATCTTCCATTCGAAGTTTCCGGCTTCGATGTCTTTTTTGATGTCGAGGAGTCCGCTTTCGATGGCAGAGAACTCTTCGTCCGTGAGCATGCCAGCGTTCAGCTGGGCACGCGCATGGGCGATAGAGCCTGCGATGTCGTAGGGGTAGAGTTTCCAGTCATAGGAGACGGACTCACCGTACTGGAGTACGAGGTCAGCGGTGGCTTGTGAGAATCTTCCTTTCCACATGGTGATGGTGGGATGATGATAGTGTGATGTGTGGAGCTAAGGAGTAGCAGTGGCTGATTAATAGTGTCCGCCACGTGGTCCGTTGAACCACTTCCAAGCGGTTTCTACGATGTACTGCGCATCCTGATGCTTCGGTATCCAGCCGAGTACGTCTGCGGCCTTGCGTGCGTCTGCGATGAGGCGTGCAGGGTCGCCTTCGCGGCGTGGTCCGTAGGTGACAGGGGCTTTCATGCCTGTGACTTTTTCAGCAGCATCGATGATCTGCTTCACGGAGAGACCTTTTCCTGTGCCGAGGTTGAACCAGTTTGTCTCGCCGCCTTTTATGAGGTAGTCGAGGGCGCGGAGGTGGGCGTCTGCGAGGTCGTCGACGTGGATGTAGTCGCGGATGCAGGTACCATCGGGGGTGTCGTAGTCTGTGCCGAAGACGGTGATGCCGTCGCGTTCGCCCTTGATGGCTTGGAGGATGACTGGAATGAGATGGCTTTCTGGCTCGTGGTCTTCACCGATGGCTCCGTCTTCAGATGAACCGGAGGCGTTGAAGTAGCGCAGGAAGACGCTCTTGAGTCCGTAGGCATGGTCGCAGTCCTTCAGTACCTTTTCGAGCATGTGCTTGGAGCTGCCGTAGGGGTTGATCGGGTCTTGCTTTTCTGTCTCTGGGATGGGGACTTGTGTGGGGACACCGTAGGTGGCGCAGGTGGAGGAGAAGACGAACTTCTTCGTGCCTGCGAGCATCATAGCGCGGATGAGAGTGAGGGGCTTCGCGATGTTGTTCTCGTAGTACTTCAGCGGTTCTGTGACGGATTCACCGACTTGGATGTAGGCTGCGAAGTGCACGACTGCGTCGAACTTCCCGTTCATGAGGAGGGGGTAGACGACGGTAGGGTCGCCGAGATCGCCCTTCACGAGGGTGACTTCCTTGTCGACGATGGCGGCGCGGTGTCCGAATTCCATGTTGTCGAGGACGGTGACTTCAGCTCCTTGCTTGACGAGCTGACGAACTGTGTGGGAGCCGATGTAGCCGGCTCCGCCAGTGACGAGTACTTTCATGATTGTAATAAGTTAAAGGGTATAGTTCGATTTTAAAAGAGGAAAAGACTAGATGAGGCTTTCGATGAGGGCTTCGAGCTTGCGAATGTCTGCGGAGAAGCGACGGATGCCGTCTGCTGTCTTTTCCGTAGCCATGGCGTCTTCGTTGAAGAGGAAGCGGAAGTTCTTCTCATCGGCTGGGATGCGCTCGATGTCGCTTGCTTGGGCGGCTTCAGGACTGAGCTGCGCTGTGATGGCCTCATCGCTAGCAGCGAGTTCAGCGAGGAGCTGAGGGGAGATGGTGAGGAGGTCACAGCCAGCGAGGGCGAGGACTTCTCCCTTGTTACGGAAGGATGCACCCATGACTTGAACGTCGTAGCCGAACTTCTTGTAGTAGTTATAGATGCTGCGTACGGAGAGGACACCGGGGTCTGTCTCTGCGGTGTACTGCTGTCCTGTGCTGGCGACGTACCAGTCGAGGATACGGCCGACAAAGGGGGAGATGAGGCGTACGCCAGCTTCGGCACAAGCTACTGCCTGCACGAGGCTGAAAAGGAGTGTGAGATTACAGTGGATGCCTTGCTTCTCAAGTTCGCGGGCGGCTTGGATGCCTTCCCATGTGGCTGCTATCTTGATGAGGATGCGCTCGCGAGCGATGCCTGCTTTCTCGTAAAGTGCAATGATCTCAAGCGCCTTGCTGACGGTGGCTTCCGTGTCGAAGGAGAGGCGTGCATCTACTTCGCTGGAGACGCGACCGGGGACACGCTTGAGGATCTCAAGACCGAAGGCGACGATGAGCTCGTCCATGATGGCTTCTGTCAGAGCCTTCCCCGTGAGTGTACTTCCCTTATAGGAGGCGATGACGGCATCGATGATGGGGCGGTATTCTGCCTTTTCAGCGGCGGCGAGGATGAGGGAGGGGTTAGTCGTGGCTTCTTCAGGGGAGAATTCTTCCATTTGACGGAAATCACCGGTGTCGGCTACGACGGTAGTATACTGCTTGAGTTGTTCGAGTTGGGATGACATGAGGGTGGGGGAGATTTTAGTTGTTGTGATGGCCTATCTATAGCATATTTCTTCGTTTTTAGCAAGATAAACATGGTAAATCGTAGGTAGGAAGAAAAAAGAAGCAATGCTCACTGGCATTGCTTCTTTAAAAAAGGATGATGGATAAGAGTTGATTATTTTTTCGCGTTCTCTGCGTTTTCTCTGATCAGCGCCTCGACCTCAGCTTCATCATCGAGGATGTCGGCCAGTTCTTGGTAAGCCTCGGTGACTTCAGGGAAGCTTTCTTGATAGGTAGGAACGAGGTGATTCACGATTCCGTCGCGCAGCATTTTTGCCTCATCTTTTGTCGAAACAATATTTAACAAGGCGTTGACTCTATAAGAATGAAGGGTGATTTCTATCTCCTCGGCGATATCGTCGTCTTCTAGCTTCTTTCCTACGTATTGGCAGACTGCGACATGATCTTCACCGAGTGCGTCGAGTTCTTCGATAATGCTTTCCAGCTGGTCTATAGCGTCCTCCACTACTTCATCAGTTTCACTAGCTTCATCGGCATCTTCTCCTTCAAAGCCTAATGCCTCCAGAAGATCATCGGTGCTGCTGGCTCCGCCTACGGTTTTACTGATCACTGCGCCGTTATCATCCAGTAAGAGGACGGTGGGGAAGCCCTGAATCTGGAACTGCTTCGCGTAGGAATCATTATGCTGCTTCTGGGTAGCGGCAAGCTGCTTTTTGCGAGGGAAGTCTAGCTCGACAAGAACGAGATTCTCATCAGCGAAATCTTCGAATTCCTCTGTGCTGAGCACATTCTTCTTCAGCGCGATGCAGGGAGGGCACCAGTCAGATCCTGTGAAGACGACGAGGGTGATTTTATCCTCTGCGGCTGCTTGCTTAAGTGCTTCGGGGATGTTTGTACCCCATTCAGCGGCTTGGAGAGCAGGGGCTACGAGCGCGCAGAGTGCTAAGCTAGGGATGATAAGATGTTTCATACTCTTGCAGTATGAACTACATAGCTTCTGATGACAAGAGGAATCTGAGTCAGTGTGTTCTTTCAATCAAAAAGGAGCAGTACCAAGTGGTACTGCTCCTCTGAAAAGTATGGTATTTACTTCGCGCTTATTCAGCGGCGTTTTGTTTGATGAGTTCTTCTACTGATTCTTTATCACCGAGAGCGTCGGCTATTTCTTTCCAGTCATTTGTGACTTCCGCATATTCAGCTCCGAGATAAGGGATGATATCATCGATGATCATGGTACGAAGCTCTGCTGCCTCTTCCTGCGTGGCGATAAGACTCAATGTAGATTGAATGTAGAAGCTGTAGAGGACGAAGTCAGCGTCTTTGCTAAGTTCATCTTCGCTATTGAGCATTTCAATGGTGTAATCATTGATAGCATCAAGGTCTTCACCAAGACTTTCGATATGGGCGACGATTTCCTTTGCGGATGTGCCATCAGATTCTTCTGTGGCTTCTTCTTCAACATCTTCGAACCCAAGTCGATCGAGAAGATCGTCGACGCTGCTTGCGCCACCTACGGTTCTACCTACTTCATCGCCATCGCCGTCAAGGGCTACGACGGTAGGGAAGCCTTCGATCTGAAACTGCTGAGCGTAGGCGTCGTTGTGCTGCTTCTGTGCTGCTGCGAGCTGCTTCTTACGTGGGAAGTCGAGCTCGACGAGTACGAGATTCTCATCAGCGAAATCCTCGAATTCTTCTGTACTGAGCACGTTCTTCTTCAGTGCGATGCAGGGAGGGCACCAGTCAGATCCTGTGAAGACGACGATGACGGTTTTCT
>CAYJLR010000137.1:0-5639 GCA_964370895.1 uncultured Akkermansia sp.
AGGCGAAATATCAATTTACAAAAGCCGGCCATTCGGTTAAAGTAGCGTTCATATATGATGAATGAGTTTTTTCACACAGAAGCCCTCGCGGGCATCTTAGAGCAGCATCAGGTACAGCGCGCACTGATCTTCACAGGGAAGAGAACCTTCGCCCTCTATCAGGATCTACTCCTCCCCCATATCACATGCGCCTACGATGTGATCGATGATTTCGAAGCGAACCCTAAGAAGCATCAAGCAGATGCAGCTATGGCTCGCTACAATCACGAGGATTACCAGATCCTCATCGCCTTCGGTGGTGGTAGTGCCATTGACTTCGCAAAGCTCTACCAGCATTTCACCCCCTGCACCCTTCCACTTGTTGCCATTCCTACGACGGCAGGCACAGGCAGCGAAGTGACACAGTTTGCCGTATACTACGAGAATGGGGAGAAGCAGGCTCTGGATGATCCTTCCGTCCTACCAGAATACTCTATCGTCGATTATAGACTCTTGCTAAAATCTCCGCAGTACCTGAAGGCCTGCAGCGCCATCGACGCCTACTGCCAAGCCTTAGAAAGCTACTGGGCTGTACAGTCCACCGAGGAAAGTAAGCAGTACGCGAAGCAATCCATCATCCTCGCGAAGGGCTGCATAGAAGACTTCATCCTCACATCCAGCGAAGAAGCAGCGAAAGATATGGCGCTATCTTCTAATCTTGCGGGGAAGGCTATCAACATCTCACGCACCACAGCGGCGCACGCGCTCTCCTATAAGTTCACCTCTACTTATGGACTCCCTCATGGTCATGGCGTGGCCTTATCCATGGCCGACCTCTTCGAAGCGAACCTCCGCTGCGATGAGAGCACCTGCCAAGACCCACGTGGAGCAAACTACATCACCGCCTGCATGCAGGACATTCTAAACATCCTCGGCATTAATGACTTCAGAGCATACTGGGAAGGACTCATGCAGAACGTCGATCTGGCTACCAGTTTTGAAAAACTAGGAATCAGCGACAAAGAGACTCTCATTAATGGTGTGGATCAAGACAGGCTAATGAATAACCCCAAGATCTTGGCTGCTGATTTACCTGATTTCTGGAAGAACTATTAATGAGAGAATAAGAGCAGCATTGACAAGAACAGCCCTTTCATCTATAGTGACAGAATCGCAGCGATAAAAGCTACAATTGCAAAATAGTCAATAAAATAGAAATTTATATGAATAAGAAACTAGTCGTCATCACGGGAGCTAGCTCGGGCTTTGGTAAAGCACTCGCATTAGCCTTCAACAAGTCTGGCTACCCACTCCTCCTCATCGCGAGAAGAATCGAGCTGCTCGAAGCGATGCAACTAGAGAACACGATGTGCGCGCAGGTCGATGTAACCGATCGTGAGAGCTTCGAAAAGGCGGTTCGTAAGGCGGAAGCTATCTATGGAAAGACCGACCTCATGATTAACAATGCGGGCGTGATGCTCCTCGGTGATCTCGCGACGCAGGATATGAAGCAGTGGCAGACTATGCTGGATGTGAACGTCATGGGCGTCATGCATGGTATGCAGATCGTCATGGAAGACATGAAGGCTCGCCAGTGTGGCACGATTATCAATGTCTCTTCCATCGCAGGTGTGAAGGCCTTTGGCAATCACGCAGCCTACTGCGCGAGCAAGTACGGTGTCGTCGGTCTGTCCGAAGTCGTACGCGGAGAGCTCTCCCCTTACAACGTACGCGTGATGCGTATATGCCCTGGAGCAGTCGCCACAGAGCTGCTCGGTCACACGACAGATGAAAACATCATCAAGGGCTACAATGAATGGAAAGAAGCCGTCGGCGCAAACAGCATCACCGCAGACGACGTCGCGAAGACGATACAGTTCGCCTACGAACTCCCACAGGGTGTGAATCTACGCGAGATCCAGATGGCGGACACGAAGCAGGATGCCTAAGACTCGCCTCTGTTCGAATATTTTTAAAAGCCTCCCTGCGCTTCGTGGGTGAGGCTTTTTCTCTGTAGCATCGGCTAGAAAGAATAGTCGTATAGCTCTCTCTTTTGTTATTTTAAACTACCTTTACCAACTCTACCACAGAGGAAAGCCTGTCTTCACAGGAAATAATGCTCGCCAAAGGGGGATACATTATGATAGACTGGTGGCTGTTATGTTGTCCGATCGTACAAAAGCTGGTATGGAACGCGCTCCTCATCGTAGTCTGATGCGCGCCTGTGGGATGAAGGATGAAGATATTAAGAAGCCCTTCATCGCTATTTGTAATGCCTTCAATGAAGTGATTCCAGGACACGTCCACCTCAACAAGGTCGCTGAACTCATCAAGGATGAAGTGCGTCGCGCGGGTGGCACGCCCATGGAGTTTAACATGATTGGTGTCTGTGATGGCATCGCCATGGCACATTCTGGCATGCGCTACTCTCTCGCAAGCCGTGAGCTCATCGCGGATAGCGTCGAGACCATGCTCTCCGCTCATGCTTTTGATGCCTGTATCTGCATCCCGAACTGTGACAAGATCGTCCCCGGTATGATCATGGGCATCCTGCGCTGCAATATTCCTACGATTTTCTGCTCTGGTGGCCCTATGGCCGCAGGTCGCAGCAGCAAGGGCGAAGTCCTCGACCTCAACAGCGTCTTCGAGGCCGTAGCCGCATGCAAGGCTGGCAAGATCTCTGAAGAAGAACTCCATGACGTCGAGTGCAAGGCCTGCCCCGGTGCTGGCTCATGCTCCGGTATGTTCACCGCAAACTCGATGAACTGCCTCACGGAAGTACTCGGCCTTTCCCTGCCCGGTAATGGCTCCATCCTCGCGCAGTCTCCTGCTCGCGAAGAGTTCTGGAAGGCTTCAGCACGTCGCGCCGTCGAGATGGCTCTCGCCGCAGGCCCTCTTCCACGTGATCTCGTCACAGAAAGAAGCCTTGATAACGCATTCATCTGCGACATGGCCATGGGCGGATCGACAAACACAGTTCTCCACACGCTCGCCATCGCCCACGAGGCAGGTGTGAGCTATGACCTCAAGCGCATCGATGCGATTTCTCGCCTCACGCCAAATATCTGCAAGGTAGCCCCTAGTTCGAAGTTCCATATGGAAGATGTCGAAGACGCGGGTGGTATCATGACCATCCTTGCAGAAGTGAACAAGAAGGCTGATCTCCTCCACACTGACGTCCCTACAGTGAGTGGCAAGACCCTCGGCGAGCAGATCACAGGCCTTGAGACGAAGAATGATGTCGTCATCCGCACGATTGAGAACCCCTACTCCCAAGATGGTGGTCTCGCAGTCCTTTTCGGAAACCTCGCCACAGAAGGCGGCATCGTGAAGAAGGCTGGTGTACGACCTGAGATGATGGAACACACGGGACCTGCTATTATTTTCGAAAGCCAAGAGGAAGCCTGCGCAGGCATCCTTGCGGATAAGGTACACGCCGGCTCTGTCGTCGTCATTCGCAACGAGGGTCCTAAGGGTGGTCCTGGTATGCAGGAGATGCTCGCCCCCACGAGTTATATCATGGGTAAGGGACTCGGTGGCTCTGTCGCACTTATCACCGACGGACGCTTCTCTGGTGCGACCCACGGTGCCTGTATCGGTCATATCTCCCCTGAAGCCGCCGAAGGCGGTCTCATCGGCCTCCTGAAAGATGGTGACATCATCAGCATCAACATCACAGAACGCACGATCTCTGTCGACCTCAGCGAGGAAGAGATCGCCCAGCGTCGCCTCGACTGGAAGCCTCATCTCAACCCAGCACCTGGTAGCTGGCTGAAGCGCTATCGCAAGCTGGCGACGAATGCCAGCCGCGGAGCTGTACTCGATTAAACTCACTACCATACTAACTAACAATACACATGTCGTCTAACACACAATCGCCAATAGCACGCTATTTCTCCGAGTTTAAAGTACTCGGAGATTGCCCGAAGGATTTCTGGTATACGAATTTTATCCAGTTCCTTGAGGGTCTTGGATACTTCTCCATGATCCACATCATCACCCTGTACCTCTTGGATTACGCAGGTTTCTCTGACACCGCTTCCACCTTCTGGGTAGGGATGTTCACGCTGTGTATCTCCATGTTCGTACTGGCGGTTGGTACCATCTGCGACATCATCGGTCTGAAGCGCACGTACACCATCGGCTTCATCATCCTGATCTCGGGACGTCTCCTCATGGGTCTAGGCTCTGAGATCACAGAGTTCCTCAATATGCCGCGAACGGAGAACTCCATGTTCATCTGCGCAGGTATCCTCGTCATGGCATTCGGCACGGCCTTCATGAGCCCCTGTGTACAGACTTCTATCCGACGCTTCACGCCGCTGCATGCACGTGCAACAGGTTTCAACTTCTACTACCTGTTTATGAATATCGGCGCGATCCTTGCTGGTGTCGCCCTCGTCGACCCCTTACGCTCCAGCTTCGGTGACGTGAACGGTCTGTGGTGGATCATCAACGTAGGTACAGCTTGCTACGCTATCGCTTACATCTTCACCCGCCTCATCGACGAAGACAACTACGCTGTCCCTGAGGAGCGTATCTCCAAGAACCAGATGGAGACTCGTCGCCCCCTCCTCCTCATCATGGAGTGCGCTCGTGAGCGTGCGTTCCAGAAGCTTCTGCTCTTCCTCGTCCTCACACTGGGCGTGCGTCTTATCTTCACGATTCAGTTCCTCGTCATGCCTCAGTACTACAAGCGCACGATCGGCTCTGACTTCTCACTGGGTCTCATCCAGTCTATCAACCCGACGATCATCGTCGTGGGCCTCATCGCCATTATCCCTGTGCTGAATCGCTTCTCCACGGTGAACCTCATGATCTACGGTATGTCCATCTCAGCTGCCTCGCTCATCTTCATGGCTATCCCACCGCAGTGGTACTTCATCATCCCAGGTATTGAGACTGTGGGTCAGGCCTACCTCATCGCTATTATTCTTCAGATCGTCGTCTTCGCCTTCGGTGAAGTGCTGTTCAGCCCACGTTTCTCCGAGTACATCGCCCGTGTAGCACCGAAGGACAAGGTCGCGACTTACATGTCCCTTGCTGCACTTCCTATGTTCATCGCAAAGCCAGTAAACGGTGTGATCGGTGGTATCCTCGTTTCCTACCTTTGCTATGAAGGTATCCTTGCGAAGATCGACACAGGACACATCAGCTTCTGGGAATCCCCTGAGCTCATGTGGTCACTCTATCTCGGCATGGCTGTGATCTCACCCATCGCGATTCTCGCGACGAAGCGCATGTTCGTCACCGCTGACAGCGACCACGCCATCACTCCTGATTCACAGAAGACTCCTGAGGCTCCTATTGATGACGAAGAACCCACACCTAGCTCCACTTCTGCTTAAGAACGAGATCTATTAACACTAGCACCCCTTATTTTTCTATGTCAGATCAAGAAAAAACTCAAGACAGCATCGCTTCACAGCAGTGGAAAAACATCGCAAAGGACTTCCTCATCCTCATCGGGATCATGGGTGTCGTCGGTTACGGCCTGAAGGTAGGCATGGACCAGCTCAAGCCAGTCAGCCCCAGTGATGCACTCACCGCAGCAGTCGATGATACACTCGTCGATAGCGAGACAGAGAACAAAGACGCCACAGACGAGCAGAAAAAAGCGCTCATTCAGGACATCATCGACGGAAAAGTCGCTGCGAGCC
>CAYJLR010000138.1:0-5620 GCA_964370895.1 uncultured Akkermansia sp.
CTCAAGCAGAAGCAGGACGCCATCCAGCGCGCCTTCTTCGTCCCCATGCTCGAGCTCTGGCAGAATAACAAGCAGCAGATGACTGCGGCAGAAATCTACGCGAGGGAAAACGAACGCGTCATGCTCTTCTCCCCCTCCTTCACACTTTTCGCCACCGACTGCCAGCCCATGATGGAGCGCATTTTCTCCACGCTTTTCCGCCTCGGACGCTTCCCGAAGCCACCAGCTAGCCTCCTGAAGGAGAATGCATCAGGAGAAACGGAAATCCAGCATCCGCGTGTCATTTATCAGGGTCGTATCGCTATGATCATGAGACGCCTACAATCAGAAGGACTGGAAAAATCCCTCATACGTCTTCAAAACATGAGTTCACTGAGCCCTGACCTCGCTGACCACATCGATCTCGACCGCAGCTTCCGCAGCGCAGCTCGCATGGATGGCATAGCCGAAGAGCTCCTACGTCCTGAGCGTGAAGTGAAGAAGCTTCGTCGCCAGCGCGAAGAAGCCGCTTCTCAGCAAGCCAGCGCTGCCGCTGCTCCCGACGCCCAGCAGCTCATGAACAATATCCCAGCCGAGGCTCTCCAAGCCCTGCAACGCAGCTAGTATGAAAGAAGATCCACATATAATCAGGCACAGAGCGAAGCAGCAGCGCGCGCTCCAAGAAGCCCGCGACAAACGCGCCCGCCTTCTATCCCTCTTCGGTACACCCGAAGGCCAGCAGGTACTCGAACAACTCGAAGCCCGCTTTGAAACCCACTTCCCAGCCTTCCAAGGAAAAGCTGGAGAATACGACGCCCTCGACGCCATGCGCCGAGACGCTCACCGCGAAGTCTTCCTCGTCATACGCCAGCAACTAGAGCTTGCACGCGAAGAAGCATCTCACACCCACACAACCCACACACAGTAATATGAATAAATACATAGATAACAATGAGGAAGAGCTTGATCATAAAACGATCGAAGCACCAGAATCCACCCAATCCAGCGCAGGCGACATGCCCAATGACATGCCTAGCGACAGCAACACAGCCGCCATTACCCCACCATCAGATAAGATCATGGACAGTGAAGGTGGTTTCGTACCTGGCTGGTACGAAGGCTTCGAAGATCTACAGGACTACGGTCCTAGCCTTGCGAAGTTCCATCGCCCTGAGGCACTGGCGAAAAGCTACGCCTCTCTTGAGCGTCTTCGCGGATATCCAGGCATCGAAGATAAGCGTCGCATGAGCAGCTTCCGTCGCAGTGTCGGGCTCCCAGAGAGCCTCGAAGAATACAGCATCACCCGTCCAGAAGAACTCCCTGATGAACTCTGGGACGACGCACTCGTCACTGAAATGGCAAAAACAGCCTACGAATACGGTGTCCCTAAGGCAGCTATGGAAGCCCTCACGGAGAACTACTGCCGCGAGAATCAGAGACAACTCCAGCACTACAAGCAGCAGGAAGAACAGCGTATTATCCAAGCTGACAGTGAATTACAGAATGAATGGGGCATTGATTATGAAGATAACATGAGTGCCATCACCTCTGTCTTCGCCCGTCTCGGTATGGCAGCTGACGTGGAAGTAGTCCCACTTCTTAACAACCCCGCCTTGCGAGGCGACACTGGCTTCCGCCGCGTCCTCTTAGAAGTCGCACGCGAACTCGGTGAAGCATCACATCGCGAAGGCACACCACAGGAAGGAAAGAAGGAAGCGCACCGCATCGCTCACGACCCGAGCCATCCCCTGCATGATGCTTACATGCGCACAAGCCATCCACAGCACAAGTACGCGAACGAGCAGTACGACAGACTCGCCTTCGGCCGTCCCATATCTTAAAAATACGAGGAGAAAGGAATATAACAATACATAATATACTCTCTTAATTATCAACAATTCAAACACAGACACAAAAAAGGACGCAGATCTAGCATAGACCTAGATCTGCGTCTCTTTCTAAAGAGGAGTTCTCGTAAGGCAGGATTTAATCGATAAGAGCGCGAAAGATTCTATCCTGACCCGCATCCGTCCAGCTGATGTCTGTAAACTGAGGCTCGGCATCCATATAATCTGCCCCTGCGATGAGTTGATGAGGTCCTCCTGCAATATGCGGTGTCACAATCTGCACCCATTCTTGAATATGACCTCCTTGTAATAATGGCTTGAGTAATTGACCACCAGTTTCTAGCATCAATTGAACGATGCCATAGTGCTCATAAAGTTGTGAGAGAAACTCATCCCAATTTTCCACCTTTTCATAAGTCAGCGTGCGCTCGGCATGCTCATCGTGGAACAAGGCTAGACCCTGCTTATCCTTTTCTGTCAGCTCGCGCTGTGTCACAAGGATTCTCCACGGCTGTTTCTTACGTGGATGTAGGGGAGAAATCGGTGTGCGTATGCTTAAGGAAGGATTATCTCGTCTCAGTGTCTCACCTCCCACCATGATGGCATCACTTTCTGCTCTCAATTGATGCGCATATGATAAGGACTCTTTACCGCTCAGCCATGGTGTCTTAGATCGGCTTAATCTTCCATCAAGGCTAGTCGCTACTTTCGCGACTACCCAGGGCTTTTTATTCTTGATCGCATAAAACCAAGGTCGGAGAATTCGCTCAGAATGCGTCCTTAAAAGCCCTTCAATGACGACCACGCCCTGTTCCTCTAAGATACGTCGAGCACGTCCCTGATGGCGTATATCTGGGTCAGGACAGGCATAGACTACACGAGTGATGCCTGCTTCAAGGATAGCATCCGTGCAGGGTGGGGTACGTCCCCAGCTACTACAAGGCTCTAAGGTGATGTAAATGCAAGCACCTATGAGCTGCTCAGATTCATAGCCTGCCTCCCTTGCTGCTTGTATGGCACGACGCTCTGCATGTGCTTCACCTGCGCATTCGTGATAGGAGGCACCTATGAGTTGCCAGCTTCCACAGCTTTCCGATCCGAGCCACTGGACGATGGCTGCGCCTACGGGTGGATTAGGACTCGTGAGCCCTATACCACGGCGAGACTGGTCTAGGGCTACGCCCATCCAGTGCTCGTCTTCTGCTGCTGATAATGGTCGCTTGTTCATGTGTGAGGAGTTGCTTGATGTGAGGCCTATTTATGATAAGTATAAGAATTTAAATTTAAATTCATAATCATAAGGACTGTGAATAAGTGAATAAGGATTCTGATATACTAGTAATGAAAGCAATACGAGGATTTACGCTGTGAATAAACATGTGAGCAATCAGATAAGAAATGTGTAGAAGCACTTGTTCACATCGTCATTCACAACTTATTAACAGGAAATTCACAATGCTCGGTGAAGAACTCCATTAATCGTCTGATTCAAAGTGCCCTTTGCTGAACTCCTTGTAGGTATCCGAGAAGAAATAGAAGGGAGCCATAAAAGGAATAGCGATGTTGTAAACCAGTGTACCCGGTACGTCGACGCAGATGAGCGTGGCATAGGAGAGGGTCGTGGTGAGGCCACTCCTGTTCGTATGAATATCAGCATGCGTGACGCGTATAGGAAGATCTGTATTAGGAATCTCGGCATGGACCTTATATTCTATAGCATTCGAGGCTAGCGAGTCGATAGGGGTACTTCCTATCTCTTGTAATTCGCGCTGAAGTATAGGGAGCGTAGCGTAGCCGCTACGCTCTCTGAGGGCTATGGATGTGCCGTGTGAGATTTCGAGGTACGCGTCACCTAAGCTAGGTCCTACGTGCACAAGCTGAGGCTTGCCGCCTTCTAAGAAAACGGTATCGTAGATGAGCGGGTAGTCAAGACGAAGGTGGTATTTTTTCCCCTTCAAGTACCACTTCCCCTTGCTTTCATAAACGACCTTTGGTGTATCCGCTTCAAATCCCTCGTAATAATCGCCATATTGTTCGACGTTCTTATGCAGCTGCATATAAGAGCAGGAGCTGAGCATGTTTGTCGCGAGGCAGGCGAGGGTGATGAACAGGTATTTCATGTGCCAAGGCTAGCATAAATCACTTGATAAACAAACTAAAAAATGGCTAGTTTGGTATACTATAAAGCTGCAAAGTATGGTTTTTCATGAGAATTTAGCATTTTTGGAATTCAAAAATATTTTTTTTGAAAAATATATAAGCATTCATTTTCAATGACTTGAATTTTTGATTAATTAACACATTCAGTATTTTTAATATGATGTTTTTTAATTTAGGGCATAATATGCATTAGATATACAGGGAAGTTTACTATATATAAAATCATTATTATTAGTTTATTAATGGTGAAAACTACATGGGAAAATCGGTGATTTTTTTATTATAATCATAAATTATTAATTATGCTCCAAATTTTTGTTATTTAAATTCAATTTAAATAGTATATTTTATAGTGCTTATTCTAAGATTATCATGAAAGAATCTGTATATATTTTGTTGTATGACATTTAAAATGCTTTTTGTGATATTAATAATTTACGAGTGTTTATTGATTTATGTTAAATTGTTAGGGATTATAAATACGAGATTACAAGACGCAGAAATAGATGGTAGCACTCTAACTTTAATGCTATACTCAAGTCATGAGTACGATCTGGAGTTATACAGTATTAGATGAGTGCGATAGTACCTTTTATCCTGCGCGAGCACTTCCAGCGTGGCAGGGTGTGCAAGCATTACTCCAGAGCGCTGGTCGAGGTCGTTTCCAGCGTACGTGGTTTGGTGAGCGGGGTGGATTGTGGATATGCTATAATGTGCCTATTGACGAGGAACTAGATCTAGACTGGGGACAGCTGCCACTAGTCACAGGCGTAGCTCTCATGAGAGCACTACGCTTCTATAGTATAGAAGGTGTACGTCTGCGCTGGCCGAATGATGTGCTCGTAGGGCGCGCGAAACTAGGGGGTATTCTCGTAGAGCGTCCCTCGGCTACAGTCGCCTCCCTCGGTATAGGGCTCAATATGCATAATGATGTGCTCTCTCTCCGAGGCAAGACGAGTGATCCTGTTATCAGACTACTGGATCTGGCTCCAGAGTCCTGTCCCTCCATTGATGAGTTCCGCGATAGGCTAGGGGAAGCGATAAGTGAGGTGTATGATCTTTTCCTACGTGAAGGGATGCAGGGGCTACTACCTGAGCTCTCAGAAGCGTGGGATGGAGAGCGCCCTGTCGTCGCTATCACGGATAATGACCGTCATGTGGGCTGGTTCTGCGGGGTGGATGAGCGCGGATATCCTATTCTGAGGGATGCGCACGGTGAGTTTAAGATTATCTCAGGTATAGAAATCAACAGACTTGTTGAGATAGGTGCAGAATAAAGTACATTTCTCAGAAATAAAACTATCTAACATTAAACACTATAGAATAATCGAGCTAAGAAAAACACAAAAAAGTGCAAAAAAGTGCTTGCGTTCTTATTCAGATTCTTCTATAATGTCCCCGCACCCCACCGGAAACGGAGGGCTCCACGACAAAGAGATGGAACACTGAGTTGCAAGCAAGTCAGAATCCAGTGCAGCCGATACTAAGGAGCGGTAGCTCAGTTTGGTTAGAGCACCAGCCTGTCACGCTGGGGGTCGCGGGTTCGAGCCCCGTCCGCTTCGTATCATAAAGAAGCCTCAGTCTTAGGACTGAGGCTTTTTTGTTTTCAGCAGCTGAGTATACTGCCCATTTGG
>CAYJLR010000139.1:0-5530 GCA_964370895.1 uncultured Akkermansia sp.
ACCAGAAGGGTAAAGTAGGTTACGGCTTCGGCAAGGCAAACGAAGTTTCCGATGCAATCCGCAAAGCTACTGAAGCAGCTAAGAAGTCCATGAAGAACGTTGTCGTTGTTAACGGCACCATTCCTCACGAAATCTACAGCGAATTCGGTGGTGGTAAGATCATCCTTAAGCCTGCAGCAGCTGGTACAGGTCTGATCGCTGGTAACACGGTACGTGCCGTACTTGAAGCAGCTGGTGTGCACAACATCATTGCTAAGTCCCTCGGCTCCTCCAACCACGCGAACGTAGTCAAGGCTACGATGAAGGCCATGCTCACCATGCGCACAGCTGATCAGGTGCTTTCCGCTCGCGGTAAGCAGAAGAAGGAATCCTCCATCTAAGTCAATAATCTCTAACTTGAATCTAATATCATGTTAACACTTGACAATCTCAAGCCAAATCCAGGTGCAAAGCACCGCAAGAAGCGCCTCGGTTGCGGCGAAAGCTCCGGCCTTGGTAAGACCTGTGGTAAGGGTCACAAGGGTCAGAAGGCTCGCTCCGGCGGCTCTATCCGTCCTGGTTTCGAAGGTGGTCAGATGCCTCTGCATCGCCGTCTTCCTAAGAAGGGCTTCAACAACACACGCTTCCGCTCCACCATCGCTATCGTGAACCTCAACCAGCTCGAAGCATTCTTCGAAGCAGGTGCTACGGTTACCGAAAACGAACTCCGTGCCGCTGGCATCGTGAAGGGTGACGCAGACGCGATCAAGGTTCTGGGTAATGGCAACCTGTCCAAGGCAATCAACCTCACAGTTGACTTCGCTAGCGCATCGGTTGCAGCTAAGATTGAAGCTGCTGGCGGTACTCTCACAGTACTCAGCCAACAGGGTTAATCTCCCAAGCATCCCCTTAAAGCAGAAGCCGGGCAGCACACGCTGCCCGGTATCTGCGCAGGGAGAATGAGACAGCCTGACCTCATTTTCCGCTTTTTACAGACAGGAAACGCTCTTATCATAGAGCCGAGCCGACTGGCGCAGCAGGATAGCCTGCACCACAGAAGACTCACCGTATGACCTACTGCCTGCATGAGTAAGTCACTACACCGACACTTTCAGATCTTCACAGATCGACAAACACCACCAAAACAGCTTAACAACACGATACTTGGAAAGATATGATCTCCGCATTCGCTAACTGCATGAAAGTTCCTGATCTCAGGAGCCGTATTCTCTTCACCCTTGCCATCATCGTCATCATCCGTCTGGGCGTATACATCCCACTCCCCGGCGTCGACGTAGAGGCAGTTTCTACATGGCTCCAGACAGAGCAGCAGCGCGGTTCTGACCCACTCGGTGGAGTCGGCACATTCCTTAACATTTTCTCTGGAGGTGGTATCCAGCAGATGGGTATCTTCGCCCTCGGTATCATGCCCTACATCTCTGCATCCATTATGACGCAGCTCCTCGGTGCTGTCGTACCAGCATGGAGCAAGATGATGCAAGAAGAAGGCGGACGCCAGAAGGTAACGCTCTACACACGTATCATCGCCATCGTCATTGCGACGGTACAGGGCTACTTCCTTACAGAAACGCTGCGTAATCCATCCGCTATCGGTCTCTCCGGACTCGGTGACATCGTGATGTACCCTGGCGCCTTCTTCACCATCTCCACCATCTTCATCATCGTGACAGCTACCATGCTGCTCATGTGGATAGGTGATCAGATCACCGAGCGCGGTGTCGGTAATGGTGTATCACTCATCATCTCTGTGAACATCATTCACGGTCTCCCCGGTGCACTCTCCATCGCATGGAAGAGCTTCATCATGAAGGGTGGCGAGTTTAACCCACTCGGCGCACTCAGCATGGTCGCCCTCATCCTTTTCATGGTGATCGTCATCGCTCTCATCATTACTGTGGTACAGGCACAGCGTCGTATCCCAGTCCAGTATGCTAAGCGCGTCGTCGGACACAACAAGATGGCTCAGGGTGGTACTCAGTACCTTCCTCTGAAGCTAAACTACTCTGGTGTGATGCCTGTCATTTTCGCCACAGCGATTCTCTCACTTCCTTACATGCTCGTTCGTCAGGTCTTCTCTGATAACGCATGGGTAATGACCACGGTTGATGTGCTTCTTTCCCAGTACAATATCTGGTACTATGTCATCTCCGCTGTACTTATCTTCTTCTTCTCTTACTTCTGGGCAGCCACCATGTTCCGCCCTCAACAGATCGCAGAAGATATCAAGCGCTCCGGTGGCTACATCCCAGGTGTGCGCCCAGGTGCTCCTACAGCCCTCTACCTCGACCAGACGATGACACGTCTGACCACAGCAGGCTCGCTCTTCTTGGTTCTGATCTTCTTCATTCCTAGCCTCCTGCTTGTCACAGCTAGCATTGATCCGTTCGTAGCTCAGTTCTTCGGCGGTACATCCCTCCTCATTCTTGTAGGTGTCTTGCTTGACATCATGCGCCAGATCGAAACCACCCTCCTGCAGAAGCACTATGATGGCTTCATGAAGAAGGGTAAGATCCGCGGTAAGTACAACCACATCCAAGGCACAGGTGAAGCCGCTAAGAGCCGCACCGTCGTCCTTCTCTGGATTAGCATTGCCATTGTCATCATGATCGGTGCGATCATTGCAGCGAGCTAATAAGCGCTAAGCTACATTTTAAAATCAACTTGAAACCGCATGTCCGCTAGACATGCGGTTTCGTTTCTCCTAGATCAGCCCAGCAGTATTCACACTTTCTTCTTGCTACCTGCTCGATCTATGAGATAATAATTTAAGCACATGAGCTATTCCCAGCCACATTATAAGGAACCCACCGCAAAGGAATGGCGTGGCTTCTGGACTCTCGTCGCAGTTCAGGCGCAAAACGCCTTCAACGAAAAAGCGGTTCAATTCCTCCTCATCCCTCTAGCAGTCTGGCTACAGGGGGCGTCTGCTAGTACGCTGGAGTACACGCTGGGGGCTATCTTCGTGCTCCCCTACATTCTCTTTTCTCCCTTCGTAGGCTGGCTTGCTGACTGCTTCTGCAAGACACGCATCATTCAGGTGATGAGTATAGTCCAGTGTTTTATCATTGCAGCCATGCTCTTCTGCTTTTACCAGCATGACCTGCGCGCAGCCATCATCTGGTTTGCCATCTTTGCCATTCAGGCCACGATTCTCAGCCCTGCGAAAAAAGGCATCGTTAAGGACATGCTTGGCTCGAAGTACATAGGCTACGGCTCTACTATCATCGAGACGAGCATGGTGGGTATCCTTCTAGCCGCACAGATAGGTGTGTTTTTCTGGTTCTCAGCGCTCTTGGATCACTACAACACCATGCCAAATGCTCAGCAGGAAGCAGGATGGAATGCCGTCATCTACTCGACATGGATCTTTCTCACCCTCGCCTGCATCGTCGCTATGGCGTCCTTCATCATTCCTCGCTACGGCAGCTCACAGAATAGACCCTTTAGCTTCTCGCTCTTTTATGAGCATGTTGTGCAGGTGAAGTACCTATGGAGGAATCGCCTCTTACGTCTCAGTGAGATCGGCATCTGTTACTTCTGGTGTCTTGCAGGCTCGCTCTTCCTCATCATCATTCAGGTGGCAAAGGATATCAGCGAGCAGAACACCAGTGTCGACTTCAGCTTAAAATGCGGTATACTTATGGCGTGGCTCGGTGGTGGTGTCGTCCTCGGTGGTGTGATCGCCTCTCAGCTCATCAAGCGTCGCAATGAGCTCGGACTCATACCACTTGGCGCGATAGGTATCACTGTATCCACCCTGCTACTCACCATCTTTGAGATCGACACTTATGGGAGCAATATCATGCTCTTCTTGACTGGTGCATTCGGGGCTGCCTACCTCGCACCGCTGAATACTTACCTACAGGACAACTGCGACCCCAACCAGCGCGGTAACATCATCGCAGCAGGAAACCTCATTGACAATGTCATGGGGCTCGTCGCTGTCGTCCTCATGTGGATCATGCACGAGATGGGTGCGAGCCCGCAGCAGCAGTTCCTCGTCCTCTTCCTGATGAGCCTCCTCATCATGGTCACATCCCTGCGCCTCATCCCACAGGAGTTCATCCGCATGATGGGCATATGGATCATGCGCTTCTTCTATCGCCCCTGCGTGATCAACCAGCAGCGCATTCCAGAACGTGGCGGTGTACTCATCGTGGCAAACCACGTCACCTACGCGGACGCCCTCTTCATCACCATGGTCTCACCACGCCCTGTGCGATTCATCGTATCGGAAGAATTCATGGGTGTGAACATGCTTGGCTGGATCTTGGAGCTCTTCAACTCCTTGCCCATCTCCTCGAAGAACCCTCGAGAAGCTCTCGTGAGCGCGGCAAATGCTATTAAGGAAGGCGAAGTCATCTGTATCTTCCCAGAAGGTCAGCTCACACGCACGGGGAATCTCTCCCCTATCCGACGCGGCATGGAGCTCATCGTGCGTCGCTCAAACACGCCCGTCATCCCCATCTACATGGACAATCTCTGGGGCAGCATCTTCTCCTTCCACGGAAATCGCTTCTTCGCGAAGCTCCCTCGCCAGATACCTTACCATTTCACGGCAGCAGTCGGTGAAGTCATCCCCGCTGATGAGTTCAAGACTGATGACGTCGGTCGCATCTTCCGACAGCTCTCCGCGAGCTGCATCGAAGCCACCGAAGGTGGTGGCACCGAGCTCATCCTACGCTCACTCGACCGCATGGGTGATCGCAACATGCTCTACCATGGCGAAAAGCCCATTCTGAACGCACATCAGGTCAGTGCAGCTCTCGTGAGTCGCAGCATCCCAGAGAACTGCCCAGGGCCAGTACGAGACTGGCTCAACATCCTCTTCCAAGCCTGCGAAAACCGCATGCAACTCCACCATTTCTGGCTGAACGTCTGCCAAGTTCGCCGCGTGAACGCCTTGAAGGAAGAGTCCGCACACATCATGACCACTGTCGGCTATCATGAGCCCCACGAGACCGTCCTCTCCGTACTCTGGCCCATCATCACGCATACGCCTGTCCACCTCATCAACTCACCGCACGCCACCATACCGACCAGCGTGGGGCAGATCGTAGGCAGCACCGTCATGCGCCGACTCCTGCACAAGGTCATCCCACCGCGCCAGCTCCCCTTCTTCGATTTCAGCCTACAAGATTCCATGTCCACGCCTAACGTACGCTGGCGCCCCTGCTTCGCCACACAAGGCGGCAAGATCATCTCCATGAGCATGGCAAAGAGCATCTACAAGCTCTACGACGGCACTATACAACTTGGAGCGCGTCCGCGCACACGCGGCATGCTCCTACCCGGCTTCAGCTGCGTATGCTCAGCTGCAGAGCCCACTATTAATTCTCCCTCCTTAAGTAGCACCTACACGCTGCCAGGGCACTACTATCTCGACGAAAGTGGCTTCATCGCGGAGCTCTCCTCCTAAATCGATATAGCATTGCTAATAAGAAGGTAAGAACTATGCAGAAAATAAAAAATACTTTTTTTTACAAATTTGCATTGCCAAGAGCGTCAAGTTCGTGTAGACTAGCGCACC
>CAYJLR010000140.1:0-5491 GCA_964370895.1 uncultured Akkermansia sp.
CGCAAGGCACGCGTCAGCAAGCTGTTTAGTTCTTGCGGCGACGGCGTGCCAGTAGCCCTGCCAGAGCCAGTAGCGTGAGGCTCGCGCTCGAGGGCTCGGGGATGTAGAGTACGAGATGGCCATCGTCACTGCTTGTGTAGCCGCGTACACCGATGGGAGATCCACTATAAAGGGCTCCGCCCTCATCATAGATGCTCAGGCTGAATCCTGTATAGCCGCCTACGATATTGGAGTCATCGAGTCCCACGAGCTCCAGACCGACGATGCCATCTGCCTGGTACTGGTCGAGGAATGCTTGATACGCTACTGCATCGAGATGGACATCAAAATTGACAGTCCCCTCAATCGTGGTGGTATCGGTGAGCCCTGTCATGGAGAGGACGAGGATGCTCTGCTCATGCCCCTCGAGAGTGGTCAGTGTCTGCAAGCCTTTGCTGGTGATATCGCCGACCACGGCACCATTGACGATGCTCGTGTTGGTCAGAGTCAGACTGCCTGCTCCATTGAGGTTGATCAAGCAGTTCGTGAGTGTGGAGTTGATGAACTCCTGTGTCTGCCCACTATTCACAGAGATGCTCACATTGTCGAGTGCGATGTTGGTGATGCTATGGCTAGCGATGACGATATCGGCAGTCTGGTCAACCTTGCCAATAGTACTGCTGCTTCCCTCGATGCTCCCCGCGGCATTGCTGATGCGGCTACCTACACCCAGAGCGAGCGTATCGCTGATCGTGAGCTGATTGGCCACGTTGATAATACCTCTCTCGAGCGCGACATGAGCCACGCTGGCTTCTTGGTTGAGATTGAGTATGCTACCTCCTTTTTGAGTGAGAGTTCCACTGAGGGTGAGCCCTGTATCGAGTATGAGCGCGCCGGATCCCTGCATGCTCAGATCTGTGCCAGCGAGCCCTCCGTGGAGATTGCTGATGGTGGCGGCATAGCCCGCAGCCAGGATGACCGAGCTGATGCTGAGATTCAGGCGCTCGAGGTTCCCCATGGAGATGGTGCCGTTGTAGTTCTTCAGCGTCGCGACATTGAGGTTGAAGGCTTGTCCCTGTTCATCATTTACTTGACCTACAGTGAGGTTCGCCGTGCCCGTGAGCTCCGTGATATTGTAGTCCCCATTCAAATAGGTGTTGATATTACTATTGTTGGTGACGCTCATCTTGCTGATGTTGTTGTTCCCACTCGAATCAAAGTTATAGAGTGTGCCACCGTCTAGCTGGATGTGTTCATAGTTCGTACCGCCATTGTTGACGGTGAGCGTGGCTGCTGCGCCTACGATGATATGGGAGAAGGCGAATGTCCTCGTCGCGGTGTCGGTAGTACCCACCTGCACTGTGCCAGCGGTGATATTGAGGATGCCTGTGTGGGTGGCATTCGCCGCAAAGGTGAGCGATTGTGCGCCCGTCTTTACGACCGTGCCCGAGCCTGAGAACTCGCTGTTAATCGTCGAGGCAGCACCTTGTGTATCAATCGTCGTCACTCCTGTCGCGCTGATGCCATTGCTGAATCCGCTGACGCCATTCAGCGAGAGTATTGAGCCGTCCTGTAGGCTCGTCGAGCCAAAGCCTATCGTGCCTCCTGTCAGCTGGAGCGTGCCACTGCTGAGCACGACATCACCCGTGTAGCCAGCAAGCTGATCGGTGTAGTCGGCTGTGACCCCTGCCCCAAGTGAGAGCTTCAGCTGCGCCTCATCACCGAGAGCGGTGACTGAGCTCGATGCCGCGAGTAGATCCCCCTGTAGCTCAAGCGTGCCGCCGATCTCCAGAGAACCAACGGTCATTTTGTTGCCTGCGCTGCTTGAGGAGATGCTGACCTCTGTGCCCGCGGCGATGCTCACGCTCTTTGCGTCGACAGAGCTAGCAAGAATCACGCTGCTATCACCGGTGAAACTTAGGCTGTCGCCGGCTTGGAACGTCGCGTCATCGATCGTGCCGCCCTCGCTCCATTCCAGAGGAGTAGCACCGCCAGCCCAGATGTGCTCTGTGCTTGTGCTGATGAATTGAATCGTGCCATTCTCGAGAAAGACGACGTTGTAGCCGACCAGTGAGACGCTATCGGAGATATGAGAGCTATTCAATGCCGCAAAGCTCGAGGAGCTATTGCCGGTGAAGATGACATAGTTGCCCTCACTGTTCTTCTCCATACCGCTGAGGTCAAAGAGGACGTCGCTGCCGAAGGTCAGCTCACCGTCGTTGATCAGAGCTTTGTTCGCGTAGTAATCGCCCGTGATCGTGAGGCTACCACCTAAACCGACGCTCAGCGTGCCTGTCATCTGGGTCACGCCGCCGAGTGTGAGGCTCGCTCCATATTGGACGCTCACGTCGCCGCTGATGTTTTGCGAGGTCGTGCTAGTGACACGGTTGGTGAACTTCACCGTCGTGCCCGCGTCGATGCGCAGCTTGTCCGCCTCGACCTCGCTGATCACATTGTAGGTCGCGCCACCTGTGAAGGAGAGCTCGGGATTGAGAGCATTCGTCGATCCATTCGCTGAGCTGGTGACACCCTCGATCACGTTGGAGACGGTGATGCTACTGTTGTTGACTGTGACCTCTGCGCCTGCGCCGAAGTTGTAGTTCACGGTGCGTCCACCTATCTTGATGGCACCTGCCCCCGAGGCACTCACGCGGCGTGCTGACTGATCACCGCTCCCAGCGCCAAAGCTCAGCTGCATCGCGGAGCCTACACTCTCGATATCGCCGGAGAAATCGAGCATATCTCCATTGAATATCAAATGAATGGGGTTGATATTAGAGCTGCTTGTAGAGACGGCTGCTGGAGTGTCTGTCGCATAGCCTAGGCCATTGCCACTCATGATGATGTTGGTCGGGGCAAACGAGCTGTCTGCTCCCTCACCGGTGAAATGCGAGTAGTCGTTGAGCGAGCCGTTGAAGGTGTATGTGCGCTGTAGATCGCCTGACAAGTGGCGTAAGTTGAAGTTTTTCACATAGACATCCGCGGCAATGGTGCCACTATTAGGCGAAAGAAATGGGAACGTCATATCGAAAACCAAGCGATCGCCTGCCGCGTTGGTATAAAGGTCAGCATCACCTGCACCTGTATAGGTGAGGTCAGCGGCAAATGCCGTGTGGACAACACTGGTGAGAGCCGCTACAGCGAGTAGGGCTCGTCGAATAGAGTGATTTAGTTTAAGTTTCATAACAGCAAAATGAATATAATAGATTGGGAGGGTGGTGTCAATAGTGAAGTTCCCTTGGAGTTTTTTAAGGTGTTGGTACTATGATATTTTCATTTGGTGTTTTTATTATTAATTAGCGATGGGTGTTTATTGGACTGTCATAGATACAGTATGGTAATTAAGTGTAGTTCGGTTTGTGTACGAGCTGATGGGGCTTGACAAGCCACGTGCCTCCTTGCAGATATTCCCACTCCGCGGACAGCTCACCTATGATTCAAAAGAAATCATAGGAGCCGAGTTTGCCTCTTTATTGCTCGCTTTTGACGCGGTAGTGCCCGTTGATGGGGTAGGCAAAGAGGAAATCCTCTTCTTGTGTGCCGCTGCCGACATTATGAATGACGAGCGGGGTGCCATCCTCACTTTTGCGGTCGCTGACGATCATGATGTGGGGGAGGTTGCCGGGGAGGGTGTTGGTGACGATGTCGCCGGCTTTGTAGTCGGTGGCTTTGCGGGTGATGGGCAGGCTCCAGCCTTGACGGGTGAAGTAGGTGCGCAGGTTCGGCACACGGCGGTGGTCGATGTTCTTGTCCGCCTTCTTTAGTCCCCAGATCTTAGGGTATGAGGAAAAGTTCGAGCGCATGTCGAGGTGGACTTTCTTTTGCAGGTCGATGCCATGTCCTCGTAGGGCACGGATGATGACGTCGGTGCAAACTCCTCGCTCAGGTGAGATGTCGCCGCCTGGGTATTTTATGACCACGTATTCGGGATCGTAGATGGTGGTGACTCCGATTTGCTTACGTGCTTCGGTATGTAGGTCGAGCGCGTGGAGCAGAGAGCTATTAAGAATAAGGGGGAACAGGGCTAGGGTGATGAGCTGCTGTATCATATCTCGTGATATTAACAAGTTATTCCTGCACTAGCAAGGAGCTTTTTTTGCTTGCGTCGCGTTATTATCCCTCGTCTATCTGCTTCTTTGCGTAGATGCGGAACTTCTCAACGAGCTGAGCGTCGCTCAAGTTTGTGCCAGGATTCAGGATGACGATGTAGGTGAAGCTGCCGTCTGCGTGGCGTATGTAGGCGACGTCGTTGTCGGCAGCTTTATAACCTCGGGCATCTCGCCCTGATGAGCCTGAGCGGTTCCCGAGGATGGTGTCGGGGAAGTTGCTTCGGATTTTTTCACCGCCTGTCTTGCAGTTTTCCATGCGACGGCAGATTTCTGCACTCATGTGAGCGGAGAGGCGTGTGGGCTGTGTGAGTTCGCGCAGGAGAGCGATGAGCTGTCGCGGGGTACCGCGGTTCTGCTTCGCGTGCTCGTGCGAGATCTGCATGCCGCGCTCGTTCTGGCGCAGGTCGATGTGACCGAGCTGGTAGGGGGCGAGGATGTCTGCGACACGATCGATACCTCCTACTTGCTTAATAAGCGCATCGGTGATGATATTGTCACTGAGCATGAGCATCGCATCGAGGAGCTCGGCTACTGTGAAGGTAGCGTCGCTGCCTCGGTGCTGTGCCTTGAGGGGACTCCATGTGTCCTGCTCCCATTCGCTGGCAGGGATGATGACTTGTGTATCGAGGCTGTACTTGCCAGCGTCGATCTCTGTGGCTACGGCGAGGGCGATAAAGAGCTTAAACACGCTCATGAGGGGGAGGGAGTCGTCGAGTAGCTCGCCGCTGATCTCTCCTTGGGCGGTTTTCGTGTCTTTTGCGTACGCGTAGCCAGTCAGTTGCTGTTCTGCGTGTTTTACATTCTCCCCTGCGGCGAGCGTGATGCTGCTCGCACAGAGGGCGTAGGCGAATGGGAGGGTGAATTTCATGGATTTATATTAGACGTTCAACGCGGTCGCCTTGTTCAACTTTTCGCCTTTTTCAGCCATGGGGCGATGATGACGCTGGAGGCTGGCAGGACGAGGAGGTTCAACAAGGTCGCGCTGAGCAGTCCTCCGAACTGCACGATGGCGAGCGGGGCGAGCAGCTCACCACCGGGCTGGTCACCTGCCCAGATGAGGGGAAGGAGACCGAGGATGGTGGTCAGCGAGGTCATGATGATGGGGATGACGCGCTCAAGTGATCCGTGATAGATGGCTTCTTCTGGGCTGAGTCCGTCTTCCTCCAGTAGGCGGTAGCGGTTCAGCAGGATGAGTCCCGAGCGTATGGCGAAGCCGATGACCGTGACGAAGCCGACAAGGGAGCTCACGGAGAGGATGGGATTCGTCAGTATACCCTGTGAGATCAGTGACCACGAGTGGTTCGCCGCGAGCCAGACAGCGGCTATACCACCGACGAGGCAGAGTGGTACGTTCACCAGTGTCAGCAGCGCGCGACCTATGCTGCGCAGGGAGCGCGAGAGTA
>CAYJLR010000141.1:0-5461 GCA_964370895.1 uncultured Akkermansia sp.
ATTTAGCTCTTAGTAGTGGAAGGAGTTCTTCTTCTCTGATTCGAGAATGGGTGACATCTTTTTCGCTTCACCATGGAAGCCATATTCGAGTAGGATGGAAGCCTCGGTTTCAACTGAGCGCTGCTCTTGCGTGAGCAGCTCATTCTCCATGTCTATGATAAGACGGCTTGTCTCTATATATTCTTCTGCTGAATCAGGAGGAGTATCGCGCATGAAGGCGATCTTCTTCTTCATAAAGCCTTTCCAGACTTCGTATTCATCGAAGCTATTGCGCAGCTTACGTAGTGTATTGCGACGCGTGATCAATTCATTAATCACTTCTTGACAAATGAGGTCGTAGTTCTCCTTATTCGTCTTATAGTTATTCCAGTTACGTAATTGAGTATCTAGAGAGTATGAAACGCTCAAGTTCAGCGTCGTATCATCGCCACTGAGGAAAGCTCCATCGAAGGTGCCAGCCGTAGAGCTGAATAGCGAGGGGCTATAAAGATTTGCATTCAGAGTCGGCAGATAATTAAGCGCTACTCCATATTGCTGTAAGCGTGCCTGCTCAAGGCGCATCGCAAACTGGACAACGACGAGTTCATCGAGTGTCTCCAGACGATCTCTATAGTCAGACCAGCGGATGCGCGGCATCGTTTCCTGAATCACCATCCAGCGAGCACTCGTATCGCCGAGCAGATTTGCCATATCTTGCCAGAACTGGCTCTCTGCATTGTACTCAGATTCTTCTTCTTGACGGGTTTTAGGTCTAGCATCAGGTTTATCTTTAGCTAATTCCTGCTGACGCATCTGAATCTCACGCGTACGTATACTCTTATAGAGCTGAGAGGAAAGTTCTCGGATTTTTCCCTCGCGTGACTTCACCGCAGCATAGGCTGTAGCCTGAGCGGAGTATACACGGTAGGGAACCTGAGTCAGAGATGGCAGGGAGAAACCGACCTGAATATTATAGGATGTGGTGGCATCTTTAGACGCATCGATCAGACCATTAATAGAATTAGAGAAGCTCCCATAGTAAGCCACGGTGGGGATGAGATCTGTGTAAACACTTCGCACATTACGCTCGGCTGAGTCGATATTACTATCAGCGCGTCGCATATCGCGGTTATTCTCTAAGATCATCGCAAGAGCCTGATTCCATGAGATACGGCGTAGAGGTAATGCTTCCCATTGCTCAATGGATGAGAATTTCTTCTGCAAGTCTTCACCTGTACCTTGCAACACCTCTTCTATATTGCAAGAATTGAGGCAAAAAGCACTCATCAGGATGGCTAAGGTTAATCTCATGTGGGTGGTATGATAACAGAAAAAACTCTAGCTGACAAGGCTATCTCTGCGTCAGGTATTAAACTTCTCTGCAATGACGGATAATGTAAATAGTCACAAGCAGGCTCAAGAATGCGAGAAAACCACACTGTACCTGCGTACTGAGCCCATATGAGCGCATGAGCTCCTGCACAACGACAGCTAGAGCCCCTAGGCCACAGTCGACGAGATTTCCCGCTGCGATGACATCACCGCGCTTATCATTATCTGCCCTATTCTGCAGGATAGCATTCAGAGGAACGAGGAAGCCCGCAGCCATCATCCCAGTCAGACTGAGTGCAGCGTAAAAGAGAGGATGCCCAAACTCGGCAAAGCTCAGCACAACACACCCCAGCGTCATACCTATAGCCCCTATGTAGGCGATACTCAGACGTACACGATGGCCACAGATAAGCGATGCTATCGCACCACCGGTAATAGATCCGCCACTGATCCATGCGATGAGGAGTGCGGAGTCTTTCTGCTGCGCGAGTGTACTCATGAAGCCCTGCTCTGCACTAGCACCTGCGGCGACTTGATTCACCTCCTCTGCCATGTTCAGTGCGATAAGCATCATCATGCCCGCGATAAACCAGAAGTAGCCTATGCCGACCTGACTGTGGCGCAGCATTTTATTCCTCCACAGCATTTTGAGCTGTAGACCATGCTCCCAGAGAAGCGACATACGAAAAGACTCCTTACTCAGTGGTTTAAAGCGAGGCATACGCATACTCAGAATGAGCACAGCTACTGCACCTATCGCACATACAGCCGTCGGCCATGCCGCAGCCTCCCAGCCAGAGCTAGCCCCCCAATGTATAAGAAGTAGGTAAACCGTGTAGAGACCTCCTATCTGCCCCACAAGCAATGCGAGCATGGAGGTAATTTCTAAAATACCACTGCCTATACCTATACGTTCTTCGCCCATGATGTCCTTCACAAGCCCCTTTTTTGCAGGGCTGAAGAAAACGGCCTGCACACAGAAGACCGCAAAGAAACCTAAAGCCAGCTCGATGATGTGCAGGTACAGCCCCACAAACATCCCGAGCAACACCACAAGCTGCAGCAGCACCATCACCTGTAGGAGGCGAGTCTTACAGTACCTATCTGCAAGCCATCCAGCAAGCGGAGAGAATAAAACAAAAGGCAGCACCACCATATAAGACAAGGTGTGCTGCATGGAAGTCCCCAGCCAAATACCTAGGGCGATAAGCATGAACTGAACTCCTCGCTCATTGAGAGAGTTCATCGATTGTGTGAGCGTTAAGCTCCAGAAGGAAGGCCAAGGAGATGTATCTGCTGGTGCAGACGAGCTCGTGTGCTCGCTAGAGAGAGTTTTCATGATGGTATAGCAGCACCCCTAGATTAAGGATATTGCGTGAGCACAAATGGCTTTAGAGATAAGGATCATTGAGAGGTGAAGGCTGGTCAGCGTTGAAGTTCTCCAGCAAGAAGAGCGTCGCATCACGATGCCCCTGTTCCTTTGCCCTTGTGATCCAGAAGCGAGCCTGCGACTCATTAGACGCGACGCCTATGCCGTGGTAATAGCAGCGCCCTAGGTTATACTGCCCCTCTGCATCATCAGCCTGTGCTGCTTGATGGAAGAAGTTAACGGCTTTTTTCTTGTCTTGAGGCACACCTGTGCCGTCAAAGTAGCATAGACCTAGATTAGTCAAGGCGGATGGATTGCGCTGAGCTGCGGCCATCTGGTACAACTTCACAGCTTCGGCTTCGTTCTTAACTACGCCCTCACCTGTGATATAGCATGTACCGAGATTATCCTGCGCGTAGGCATTTCCTTGATTAGCAGATTTCCTGTACCAATCAACTGCTGTACCTATATTCGCCTTCACCCCATGACCGAAGTCATAGCAGCGAGCCAGTAAGTACTGAGCCTCCGCATCTCCCCCTTCAGCGGCTTCCCGCAAAAGCGGGAGAGCCTCTGTATAGTTCTCAGCATGATAGAAGGCCTGAGCCTTACCATAAATATAGCTCAGATGCGCACGGCTATCCGTACAGGATGTCATGAGGCTAAATGAGCCTGCTATAACAGCGAATAGGATAAGCTTCTTCATAGCTTCGAATGGGGTAATTGTAGTGTGAAGAATTAAAGCGAGTGGATATATCGCTCTGCATCGAGTGCTGCCCAGCAGCCCATGCCCGCAGCAGAGATAGCCTGCTTATATACTGCGTCAGCGACATCACCAGCGGCGAAAAGACCTTCAGTCTTTGTCATCGTGGTATCAGGCTTACGCTTAATGAAACCAGCATCATCACGGTCGACGAGATCACCGAGGAACTTGCTATTAGGATCATGACCGATAGCCATGAACACGCACTTGACTTCCAGTGGGCTCTCTTCTCCGTTCTGAGTATTCTTCAGAGTGATGGCGTTTACCTCACCCTGATCGTCTGTCTGGTAGGAAGCAATGGTGCTATTCCATACCATCTCAATCTTAGGATTATTCAGCACACGCTGCTGCATAGCCTTACTGGCGCGCAGCTCATCACGGCGGTGAATGAGATAGACCTTGGATGCGAAACGTGTGAGGAAGTCAGCTTCTTCACAGGCACTATCACCACCGCCGACGACACATACCGGTACCTCGCGATAGAAAGCACCATCACATGTGGCACATGCTGTTAAGCCGTGTCCGATCAGCTTCTCTTCACCTTCGACACCGAGGTAGCGAGCCTTAGCACCTGTAGCTACAATAACTGCTGCTGCTTTGTACGCACCACCGCTTGTCGTCACGACGAAAAGTCCACTGCAAGCTTCCTTGCTTACAGAGATGACATCTTCATAGGCGAAGCGAGCGCCATAGCGCTGAGCCTGCTCACTCATGTTGTACATCAGCTCAGGTCCCATAATACCCTGAGGGAAGCCGGGGAAGTTCTCTACTTCCGTCGTTGTGGTTAACTGTCCACCGATCTGACCTCCTGTGAATAAGAGAGGGGAAAGATCTGCGCGTGCTGCATAGATAGCTGCGGTATAACCAGCAGGGCCTGCTCCGATGATAATAACTTTTTCGTCCATGGCTTGAGTATAGCTATTGAATACACACACTGCAAGAAGAATTCTCGCCAAGTTTATGTCAGCATAATATTATTTTTTCATTATCAAGAAAATACATATTTAGATTTATTCCAAATACCATATTGTACATTCATTTCTTTGTTAGATGCCTTAATTATAGAAGTAAAACGAGAAAAGATGCTTGCCAAACGACACAATATGCGTTAAAATAGAGTCTTCGTTTTTTTCGCATCTTGATATGAGTAATAATAATCTAAAGGAACGCGCATTGGCATACCACGAAAATCCCCGTCCAGGGAAGCTTGAGGTCCTGCCATGCAAGACGTGCTATACGAAGGAAGACTTGACTCTTGCTTATTCCCCCGGCGTGGCTGATCCATGCCTTGAAATTGAAAAGAATCCCAAGCTCGCAGCAAAATACACAGGACGTAACAATCTTGTGGGCGTAATTAGCAACGGTACTGCCGTGCTTGGACTTGGAAACATCGGCGCACTCGCGTCTAAACCAGTCATGGAGGGTAAAGCCCTTCTTTTTAAAGTTTATGCTGATATCGATGCTTTCGATATCGAACTAGACATCAGCTCCCCAGAAAAGCTCATCGAGGTCATTAAGTCCATGGAGCCTACCTTCGGAGCAATCAATCTCGAAGACATTAAAGCACCTGAGTGCTTCGTCGTCGAACAGCGTCTTCGTGAGGAGATGAACATCCCTGTCTTCCACGACGACCAGCATGGTACTGCTGTGATCTCTGGTGCTGCACTTCTTAATGCAGCTCACCTCACTGGTCGCCAGCTTCAGGATATGAAGTGCGTCGTCAGCGGTGCTGGTGCATCCGGTATCGCCTGTGCGAACTTCTACATGGCTCTTGGTATCCGTCGTGAGAACATTTACATGTTTGACTCCCGCGGTCTCCTCCATACAGGTCGCTCTGACCTGCACTCCACGAAGGCCATGTTCGCCCAGAGCGAAGACTGCACTCTTGAAGTCGCACTTCAGGGTGCTGACATCTTCCTCGGTCTCTCGAAGAAGGATCTCCTGAAGAAGGAAATGGTACGCAGCATGGCTGATAATCCTATTATCTTCGCCTGCGCTAACCCTGACCCAGAAATCACCTA
>CAYJLR010000142.1:0-5374 GCA_964370895.1 uncultured Akkermansia sp.
CAGCTACTCCTGTAGGGCTATCAAAGATGACATCCTGGATGATGCTGCCTGTGAGAGGCTTGTCTTCACCTGCTGCGATGTGGATATCACCCAAGGTATAGCTCAGGATACCAGCATCGTAACTGAAGCTAGAGCCCTCATATAATGTCACCCCTGTAATCTTGTTCTCATCAATCCGACCTTCTGTGAGCCAGCTACTCATATCAAGTGTACCTGCGCCCGAGAAGAGCTCGAAATTGTAAACGCCCGAAAGCTCAGTGAAACTCGCATCGGTGAGGTCAAGCGTGAGGTTGCTTCCAAAGCTGAGTGTACCCTCGTTGCTCATGGCTTGGCTGTAGTCCCAAATGCCGTTGAGGCTTAGAGTCCCATCTGTGGCTATGCTGATATTACCAGTGATGGTATCAGCCACAGACACACTTCCTGTGACGGTGAGCGCTCCAGCATAGGAGGAGAAGCCAGCGAGGCTGCCACTGGCGGCGGTGATGTTGTTGCTCACGCTGTGGCCTCCGAGATTCAGCGTGCCGCTATTGAGCGTGACCGCACTCGCGCCTAGAGCTCCGGCGTTGCCGACGTTGAGCGTGGCCGCGTTGGCGATGATGGTCGCGCCTGAGTAGCTATTCTCCCCGTTGAGGGTGGTGGTGGTATTGACATGCACAGCGCCGACTCCGCTAATCATACCTGCTCCAGCAGCGCGTGTTGTCGCGTTGCCCTTGAACTCGAGCACAGATGCACTCGTCGTGAGCTGGATAGCACCATTCCACACCGCGTTGTTGGTCATGGAGACGGTGGCATTCTCAATGATGAGATTGGCTTTACTTGCGCTCGTGTCGTTGGAGTTCATCCCTGTACCCGAGAAGGTGAATGTATGATGTTCTTCCCCTACAGAGCCTATGGTGAAGTTGCCCATGCGATTGCTGCTGTAGAGTATTCTACCTGCAAAATCCTGATTAGCTGACATCTCTATATCGAGATGACGGAGGACGGTGTTCCCCCAGTCGTAACGAATCTGACCTGAGCCACTGAAGCTGTCGAGATAGAGCGTCGATGCACTGTTAGAGTACAGCACAAGATCTGAAGATGAACCCATGGCTAAAGCCATGCGGTGATCCGCGCTGGAGCCTTCGATAAACATGACTGCGCGTGCATTAGACATCATCTCAAATGTGCCAGAGAATGGATTGCTCACATCAAATCGAGCGCGGGTTTTCCACTGCGTGGTATTCCCAATGCGTATGGTGCCTGCACCTGAGATTGTTTTAAGATCTTCGGTATTCACATTCGTCTCATTGAAGTAGACTGTCGCTCCTGCTCCCACGTCTACGGTGCTAATGCTCGCCCATTTATCATGGGAGAACATCCCGCTACCCGATACGCTGAGGGCGTGAGTTCCAAGGCTATTAGCATTGCTCAGTGAGGCATTCGTGCTCTCTAGCGCGATGTTGAGCGTGCCCGAGTTTAGAATAATGTCTTGGGCATCTATCGCCACATCAGCTCCTCCATACAGAGCCAGCGTGCCGCTTCTTATATCAAGCTGACCGCTTCCCAGGGCATTCATGTTCTGAATGCGCAGCGTGCCCTCATGCAGCGTCGTACCTCCTGTGTAGCTATTAACGGTCGCGATGGTGAGCATCCCTGCACCTTCCTTGATCAGCTCTGTTGCACCCGTCAGTGAACCTGTGCCCACAAAGCTGTAGTTTTGTGCGCTATCGACCGTGATTTGGATAGGGTCGAGCGTACCTACTAGGGTGATGCTGTTCTCAGCACTGCTCGATACGCCGAAGCTGACAATGTCGCTAGACCCGTAGGCACTAGCAGAGCCGTTGTTGAGCCATGGTTTATTGCTGGTGTCTTCATCCCAAGTGCCGTTGCCTCCACCCCATGTGATGGTATTGGACGTGGTTGTGTAGCTGAGTACACCGGCGTTGTAGCTGTAGTCTCGCGCAAGCAGGATGATGCCTGTGAGCTTTGCCGTATCCACATCTCCTCCACCTGTGAGCCAAGAGCTGGCATCGAGACTGCCCGTACCCGTCATGAGATTCAGGCTATAAACACCATCTGCAAAGGTGAATGAAGCTTCACCTAGATCCAGGGTCAAGTCACTATTAAAGAAGATGCTGCCTTCATTCACAATGGCTGAGCTATAGACCCATGTGCCAGTCATCGTCAGGCTAGCCGAGTCTGCTATGCTGATCGAGCCTCCCATGTCTGTACCAGTCACAGCGCCTGTGATGCTGAGATTGCCCGCGTAGGCATTGAAGCCCGCAAGGCTGCCGCCAGCAGCGGTGATGTCGTTGCCCACGGCATGCCCGCTGAGGTCGAGTGAGCCACTATTCATGGTGACCGCTCCCGTCGTGCCGAAAGCGGCGGCATCTCCCGCAGTGACACTCACACCTGTGATGCTCGTATCGCCGGCATAGCTATTGGCAGCATTGATGTTGAATGTCTGACTACTCGTGCCTGTGATGGCGAGACCGGCCGTGCTGCCTTCCGCTGCTGTGATAGCGCCATTGACATGAACCGTTGCGCCTGCTGGTGTTGCGCTGAGGCTGACAGCTCCCGTGCCGCTCAGGCGTAGTGCATTGCTGATCGTCGTCGTGGCACTCATGGCTTCTATAGCTGCGCCTCCCGCGAAGTCGGCGATGAGGACCCCTGCTGTCGTATCCGCCTGCTGCGTATAGAGCTGGACGGTCGAGCCCGCAGCGGCGTTGATGCTGAGTGCTCCCGCATTATTACCTGCATCTATGGCGTAGAGCCCCTTGCGTAGGATGAGGCTAGCGCCGTCTGCAACGTTGATCTCGCCTACACCATCTTTATTCGAGAGACCTGAGTTGAGATCCAGTGTACCTGAGACGTTGATCTCGGTGTTGGCTCCTCCCGACCCCCAGTGACTGATCATGAAGCCGCCACCTGCATTGGAATCACCAGTCGTCGTATCATGAGTGACCTTCAGAGTCGTGTTCGCCGCGATGTTGATCACGGAGCTCGTGCTACCGCCATCAGCTCCCATGAACTTAGAGATCTCATAAGTACCACCACCTGAGAGCGTGAGCGTGTCTGTAGCCATGCGCAGGTAGACATTGTCACGCAGAGTCGCCCCTGCACCCACAATGATCGTATCATTCCCCCCCTCGCGTGTGTAGAGGTCATCAGCCGAGATGGAGACCGTGTGATCCCCCTCTGCGATTTCTAAGGTATTGCCATTGGGGAATACCAGAGCTGATAGCGACGCAGAGCTGCCGATGGTCAGCTTGCCATCCTGCATATGGAGAGTACCCGTGAAGGCGGTCAAATCACTCAGTGTGATGTCCCCGACCTGCGCAAAGATCTCTCCAGCCCCAGTCATAGCCCCCGTGTAGCTGCCAGTGACATTGATATAGAGCTCTTGTTCTGCGACTAGAGCCACTCCTGCGCCAGTGATCTGGTCAAAGTGGATCACAGCCGCATCTGTACTCAGCATCCCGCTGTAGCCCTCCGCCTGCGAGAGACGGAGGATGTCGACATCATGCACCTGCAGAGCGCCACTACCTGTCAATAGGATAGAGAAATCCTCCACGCCCGCGACCCTCAGCGCAGCATCCGCTGCAATATCGACAGCGCTGACGAGGAAGGGCAAGCTGCCGTGATCGTAGGAGCCGTCGCGCAGGGCAAGTGCCTGCTCATGGTTGTTCAGCCATGCCTTGTTACTAATGTCGAGTCCCTCCATATCGAGGATGATGGTGGTATCGGTCGCGCCGTCAGCCACACTCACCACGCTGCCCGCTGAGAGTGACTCACCTGTGATCGTCAAGCTGCTATTGGACTCCAGCAAGAGACGCTCTGTCGTGATGCTGTGTCCCGCCTCACTTTGGATCGTGAGCTCGATGCCCTCCGTGACGAGGAGACGCTGAGCCTGCAAGCCCGCCTCCATGAGCACCAGTGTACTATCTGCCGTCTTGAAATCAATGGAGTCCAGATTAGCAAATGATCCAGACTCGAAGCCAGTCGCCCCATCACGGAGCTCCAAGCTCCCTCCATGATAGACGAGAATATCCGTCAATAGGGTGCCGACCACTGTCCCATCGCTGTGGAAATTCCATATATAGTTTTCATCATCTTGCAAGAGGATATTGTTGCTATTGAGCGCATCAAAGGCAGCACTTGCCGAGCCTGTGAAAACAGTATAGGTGAGCGTGCTTGCATCACCCGAATTTGCTGTGAGCGTATTGAGATTGAGGAGAAAATCCTGACCAAAGCTCAGTGTACCCGTATTGATAAAGCTCTGCGTAAGAACAAGCTCGCCGTTGAGATACAACGCGCCAGACTGAGTAAACTCCCCTGCGAGTGTGAGCTTGGAGAGGCTACTCATCGTCCCTGCATTGCCGCTGCCAGCAGCCAGCGTCACAGCTCCATTGAACTGCGTGGTCGAGCCAGCAAGAGCCGTCAGCTCAAAAGCCGTATCCACGACACCCTCTGTCGTCAGGCTCGCACCTGAGCGCAATGTGAGATGACCTGTATACTGACTCTGATCAGCAAAGCTCGCCTGCCCTTGCATATCCACATCAGTATTCAGAGCACCATAGCCCTCAATAGAGAGCTGAGAACTGGCATCGACGGTGAGACTAGGCGTGTTGACATCCACATGAGAGCCTACGATCAGATGACCGCTATTGTTTACCGTCATACTACCCGTATTGACTTCAGTACGCACCCACTTCGTGGGATCTGTAGCTGGTCTGTAGTCAACATTATTCGGCACAACTTCAAAGTTCGCCACCTCGACATTGTAACCAGACAAGGTGACGCTGGCATTACTCACCGATAGTGCGCCCGCGATGTTGACATTATTGCGAAGCCATGCGCTAGCCCCTGCTACCTCACCTGTGAAGGAGAGACTCAGCTCGCCGAGCAGCTCGGCATTCCCCGCGCTAGCAGCGTCGAAGAAGCCAGCCGTTATCAGCTCCTGCTCAGCCGTATTGAGAGTATGGCTGTACTCGGCATGATTAGTTGTATGAAAGTTAACGATGCGGGCATCCTCATCGAAGGTGTAGAGCGTGTCATTGTTGCGCTGGAAATCATGACCATTCAGGTCGAGAATCCCCCCCATGTGGCCAAACTCGAGATTGCCTCCTATCTGCGTCGATGAGCCTAGGATCACGGTCGCGCCTGTGTTGATCTGCACATCTTGCGCCGCCTGTGCATCACCTTCGCGATTGAGCAGGACGGTGACACCCACGCCTAGATTCAGGTGAGCGAGGTTATCCCCACTGCCCAAAATTTCAAAGACACCACCATAGATTACATAATTGAGATTCTCGTCATTGGGGCCTTCCATGCGGGCGTTCTCGCCCACGATGCGCCACTCATCCCCCGCCTTGCCCGTGAGTGAGGACTTCAC
>CAYJLR010000143.1:0-5333 GCA_964370895.1 uncultured Akkermansia sp.
CCAGCATACTTCCCTCCACAGGGCTGAACTGAGTGTATCCATAGTTCGTGTCTAGGAGTACGTTAATAGGGATCACACATATCAGGTAGAGGTCCGCGTAGAGTACGGTCTTCAAGTCATCCCAGCCACGCGCTCTCCAGCCGAGTATGCAGGGGATGCTCAGTCCCACGATGAGTAGTAGTCCATGCGAGATGAAGAAGATGTAGTAGGCGATGCTGGGATAGCCATGCGCCATGGCTGGTGTGATGAGTGCTTGTATAGAGCCTGCCATGATGCCGAAGTAGGCGAAGGCGCATGCCCAGTGCTTTCTCCACCATAGGGCGATGATTGAGATCACGCTCATCAGTGAGCAGAAGTGCAGCGGGAGGTTGTTCTTCCAGTCTCCGTAATCATCCGAGAAGGCTCTCCAGATGAACTCACCAATGAACTGCAGCAACACGACGATTGCCAGTATGCGACCTATCTGGTAGCGCTTCTCCTGACTGAGACGACGCGCAAAGAAGAGTAAAGCTGCTGCGATAATGAGGGTGATGATGACCGCCCAGTAATGTGGCGGTGACCAGCGGACAAAGGCGGAGGGGTCAGTCATAGGTGAAGTAGATCCAAAATTAGAATTGCTCGCGCTCGTGTGCCGTACGGCTCCAGTAGCGTGAGAGTGATGCGCAGACGAGGGTCTGTACCTGATGGTAGAGCATGAGGGGGAGGACGAGCGACTTGTCCAGCGTGCCGAAGATGGCGAGCATCATGGGGGCTCCGACTGCGAGGCTTTTCTTCGGACCACAGAAGACGATGGTGATGCGGTCAGCCATCTTGAAGCCGAGCCACACAGAGGCGAGGTAGGCAGCAGTCTGCATGACTGTCACCGTGATGAGGCAGCCCGCGAGGATGCGTAGCAGGAGTAGGGCTTCGAACTCATGCCAGAAGCCCGCGACTGTCGCTTCTGAGAAGGCGGTATAGACGATGAGCCAGATAGGCGACTGGTCGAGCCAGCTGAGCATGCTCTTCCTGCGCAGTGACCACTCACGCAGCCATGGCTGTACGATCTGCCCTACGATGAAGGGGAGTAGTACGAAGAGGAATATCTTCACGACAGCATCGAGTCCGACGGCTGCGCCCACGCCTGCTTTGTTAAAGAGGAGGCTGACGAGGAGGGGTGAAAGGACGATGCTGAGGATGCTGGAAAGTGGAGCGGAGCAGATGGCGGCTGGGATGTTCCCCCCTGCGATGGAGGTGAAGACGACACAGCCCTGTACGGTAGAAGGCAGGCAGGCGAGGTAGAGGAATCCAGCAAAGAAGAGTGGCGTGACGAGCGGAATGAGCACAGGGCTCGCCACGAGCATGAAGATAGGGAAGAGGACGAAGGTGAAGACGAAGATCGTCAGCTGTAATCGCCAGTGCAGCAATCCCGCGAGCATTTCCTTGCTCTTGATACGCAGCCCGTAGAAGAAGAAGGGTATCATGATGGCGATCTGTGTCGCCCATTCAAAACCGACTGCCACCTGCCCCGAACAGGGCAGGTAGAGTCCGATGAGAACTGCTACAAAGATGCCTATCGTGAAGCGATCGGCAAAGGAGTAGATGGCTCGGAGCAGCGCTATCATAGCTCGCGCTCTGGGAACTCGTAGCTTACCTTGCCCGTCGTGGGCTTGAAGCTGAGGAAGGCTTCGAACTTCTTGCCAGTCTTCGCGCTGACGAAGTCCTTGATGAGCTCGGTCTTGCCCTTGGCGAGCAGTCGCTGCACCATGGGGGCAGTGACGGAGACTCCGCACATTTCCTTCGCGATGGCGAGAGGCTTCTTCGCCTTGCCATAGCTGAGGCTAGGCACATGCCATGCTTGTTCGCTTTCGAGCAGCTCGTGTTCACCCTTACCCTTTACAGCGATGCTACCATGCTTCGTGGCTGTACTGAGGTCGGCTGCGGCGGCATTAGACTTCGTGAAGCGTGAGTCTGCCTTCGCGTTCTTGCCGCGTGGTTCGCGTGGTGGGAATTCGAAGCCTACTTGACCCTTCTTCGCGTCGAGGACGAGGAAGGCGTCGAAGGCGCGCTTCGTGCGCTGGGAGACGAATTCCTTGATGAGTTCGCTCTTGCCTTCGGTGAGGATTTTCGCGAGTATGTCGCGGTTGAGCTCACGACCTAGCAGGACGCGTGAGAGGGAGAGTCCGCTGCGAGTCGAGCCTTCACGCTTGAACTGCGGGACGCTCCATGCCTTCGGGCTTTCGAAGACTTCGAGATCTCCCTGTCCGATGACAGAATAGATGCCTATGCTTTCTTGCTGTGCCTCCGCAGCCTTCTCGGCTGGGGAGAGTTCATCTTCAAAGTAGAATTCAGCTTTCCAGACGCGGGGACCTTGGATGAGGCGAAGACCTGCTTTAAAAGGCTTTCCAAAACGCGAGCGGAAGCCTTCCATGAGGGGGAGCTCGCGCGTGGTGATGAGCTGGGAGAGGAGTTCATCTGTGAGAGCGAGTCCTGAGTGGAGGCGACGCAGGCGGAACTTGCAGTGCTTACAGGACACGGAGTCCATGCGGCTCGTGAGTCCTACTTCCTTACAGTCTGGGCAGGCGATCTCGATGTCGGGGTTATGCCCGCTGTCCATGAAGTTACGCACGCTGGCGATGATGTCTTCGGTGTAGCTGGCGATTTCCTTCATGAAGGTGCCACGCTGGAGCTTCCCCTGCTCCATTTGCTTGAGTCTGTATTCCCAGTCCCCTGTGAGCTCGGGGGAGGAGAGGGTGCTCAGGCCGATGCGACCGAGCAGCTCGATGAGATCCATGCCGCGACGCGTCGCGATGAGCTCCTTACCATCACGCACGATGTATTCCTGTGTGATGAGACCTTCGATGATGGAGGCGCGTGTCGCAGGTGTGCCGAGCCCGCGCTCTTTCATGGCGGAGGAGAGTTCTTCGTCTTCCACGAGCTTGCCCGCGCCTTCCATGGCAGAGAGTAGGGTGGCTTCGTTGTAGTTCGCAGGGGGCTTCGTCGTCTCGTCGCGCTTCTCGAGTTCCTTCGCTGTGACGCGTTCGCCAGCGGCTACGGCGCAGAGGTCTTCTTTCTTCTGACGTGCGGAGGAGGCGTAGAGCGCTCTCCAGCCTGCGAGCTTCATGACACGCCCGTGGGAGTGGAAGTGATCGGCTGTGCCGTCGCTGTGCGTGATGATGCTCTTGCGGTCGGTGTCTTCGAACTCAGCGGAGGGCATGAAGATGCCGAGGAATCGCTGGACGACGAGGGTGTAGATCTTTTCTACGTCGCCGCTGAGGCTCGCGACATGCCCCGTGGGGATGATGGCGAAGTGATCGCTCACCTTGCTGCTATCGAAGACTCGCTTGCTAGGCTTGATGAGCTTCTTGTCAAGGATCTCGCCCGCGAAGTTTGCAAAGGCAGGCAGCTTGCGCTGGAGGTCGCCTACCGTGCGGTACGCGGTCTTCACGTAGTCGTTTGGCAGGAACTTCGAGTCCGTACGGGGGTAGGTGAGCACCTTGTGTCGCTCGTAGCATTCCTGTGCGAGCTGGAGGGTGCGGCGTGCGGAGAAGCCGAAGCGATTGCTGGCTTCCTTTTGCAGGGAGGTGAGGTCGAAGAGGAGGGGGGCAGCCTGCTTCACAGGCTTCTTCGTCTCGACGACTTCGGCCTGCTTGCCTGCGCAGCGCGCGGCGATGGCTTCTGCGAGTTCGCTAGACCAGATTCTGTCGCGAGTGCGCTCAGGGTGGACTTCGTCCTTCTTCCACTGCGTGTCTATCCACTTGCCCTCGTAAGTGCCGGCTTGGGCTTCGAACTGGGCGCGTACCTCATGGTAGCTCTGGGGGATGAAGGCGAGGATGTCCTGCTGGCGACCAGCGAGGAGGGCGAGCGTGGGGGTCTGGACGCGTCCCGTAGGCGTGACATGGAAACCACCGGGGGCGGACTGGAGGACGGTGAGGGCGCGTGTGCTGTTCAGGCCGACGAGCCAGTCGGACTCCGCGCGGCAAATGGCGGCATCGGAGAGGTTCTGCATGCTCGCGTCGTCGATGAGCTGATTCCATGACTCCATGATGGCGTCATCGGTCATGCTCTGCATCCAGAGGCGCTTCAGGGTCTTTTTAATCTTCCCGTAGCGGATGATGTTACGGAAAATGAGTTCACCTTCTCGCCCAGCATCGCATGCATTCACGATGGTGTCGACTTCCTTGCTCTTCGCGAGGCGCAGCACCTTACGGAGGCGGTCAGCTGTCTTCGCGATGGGCTCGAGCTCCATCTCTTTCGGAATGACTGGGAGGTACTCCATCTTCCATGGGAGACTCTTGCCGGCTTCCGTCTGAGGCTTCTTCTGCTCTAGTAGATGACCGACAGCTGAGGTGATGAAATGGGTGTCATTGACGTAAGCGCCTGTCTTATCGTCTTTTTTAAACTTGCCGAGACTCTTGCCAAGGACGCGGGCAAGATCCGTCGCTACGCTGGGTTTCTCGGAAATGATGAGGGTTTTTGCCATGTTAAATTCTTTTACTTATAGTGTTTTTTTAGGTAGCGGTGCAGGCTACTCGCTCAGACCTCGAGTGCTCCTAGAATCTAGGAATCATCGCAGGTGCGAGTCCGCTGATGTGCTTCGCTACTTAATTAGATGCGCGAAAAAGTCGCTTGAGTCAAGTATATAATGCGTCAGCTGGTAAAAAGTCGCGAAATAGCAGACGAAGTCCTGACTTGTCAGCCTTCCGCCACTATGATATATAAGTGTCAGACATGAAGGATCTATTCGTACAAGGTAACGCCCCCTATCCCCCCTACATCATCGGTTCAGTGAGTGAATGGAAGGACTGGCTCGAACTCGCGCAGCCCATGAGCATGCCCGCCTGCCACGGACTAGAACTGCGACTCGACGCACTGCCACTCGAACTGAGCGTCGATGAAATACTCAGCCATCCTGGGCGTAAATCTACACTGATCACCTACCGCCATCAAGATGAAGGAGGTCTCAGGAGTATAGACGAGGGGAAGCGTCGTGAGATCATGCACTCCATGCTCTCCATGGCTGATGCTATCGACTGGGAAATACGACACATGGCGCAAGCTCAGGAATTATTCCAAGCAGCAAGGAATGCCAGTGTGCTCACCGTAGCCTCCTACCACGACTTTGAAAAGACTCCGTCACTCGACCTTCTACGTCAGCATGAAGCATACGCCCGCGAGCGTGGTGCTGATATCGTGAAGTTCGCCTTCCGTCTCAACTCGGTAGAGGATATGATGGTCGGCACACAGCTGCTCGCCCAGCGCAGCGGGCCTATGGCCGTCATGGGAATGGGTGAGCTAGGCCCTACGAGCCGTTTGTTATACTCTCAGCTGGGATCCTGCCTCATCTACGGATACGT
>CAYJLR010000144.1:0-5331 GCA_964370895.1 uncultured Akkermansia sp.
GTACTTCTCGTAGCGACGCTGCACGTGGAAGCCCTTATCGACGAGCTCGGCTGGCTGTTCCTCTTTAAGGAAACCTTCTATCGTGTAGCTGGCGTAGACAGGGTCACTCGCGTCACCGACTCGGAGGGTGGGCACTTCGGAGATAGCTGTATCCGTGAAGACGAGCGGATTCACTGGCTTCACCGTCTGCCCATTCACTTCAGCGACAGGCTGCTGGAGCTGCGCTTTCTCGAGATAATCCGCGAGGAGGATGCTCATCCAGCCCTGCTCGTATGTACTGAGGTACAGCGAGGTAGACCGTTTATTCACATAGTTATTCACAAGTTCTGCTGTCTGTTGTGAAGAAGGCTCTTGATGAATGCGCAGAAGGAGCTTCACCGTCTCAGTATCAGGCAGGTAGTAGATCTTATCATCGCTGAACTTGCTCTCGGCAAGCATGGCTTCCTCGATATACTTCTCCGCGAGTGAGGCGTCCACGAGCTGGGCGCTCAGGGCGATGATCCAGCGTTCCTGCACACTCGTCCACTCATCTGCATGACGGGGGATGATGCGCTGGAGCTCTTCGGCATTCAGCTGTGCTGTGGAGCTGAGAAGGTAGAGATAGAGGACATTCTTATCCACGTCTTCTTCCTTCCGCGGCTGTGATTCGATCTTCTCTCCGAGCAGGCGTTTCATATCCCGTGAAGCCTCCTGTAGCATATAAGTCATATAAGTATCATCAGCTATCACCTTACTGAGTCTGCTCAACACGATGTTGATATAAGCAGAGAATACCGAGGGTGCTTCATTGATGCCCCACGAGGTGTACTCGAGGAAGTTTTCACGATTATTCATCCCACTTGGATTTCTCATCGACCTTTGATAAATCTGGGATATGAGGGCGGAGAGCATCGCGTTCCTCTTCTCTTCCGCGATCAGCGGAGTACCTGTAGCCTGATGGAAGAGCTCCGCGTAGAAGAGCGGTAGGCTTCTTGTGCATAGCTGCTCGGTACTACCTGCCGAAAAACGTGAGAATATGCCAGTACTCTGCACGTATGCGGAGAGTGGGCTCGGTGAGAGCGTGAGGTCTATTCTCGTCTGCTGGGGATCGAAGTCGCTTCGCACCCACTTCATGGCAGAGCTCTGAGATCCTGCGGGTAGCACGGTCATGTGACACTCACGTAGATGCGGTGTCGCAGGGCGTATGATGAAGGTCTCTGCCAGTGCATCTTGATAGGAGGCGCTCGCTGTCGCGCCTTCCTCAGCAGCTGTGATCACCCACTCGAAGCGCGCCTCTCCTAGCTCTTTCATCGTGACAGAGAAAGTCGTGGTGACAGGCTCATCGCCTTTCAGTGATAGGGTCTGCTCTGGCTGGTCTATCTGCACGGCATCATTCCCCTTTAGCTGGAGTTTCCAGCGGACTGTGCCGTCACTCAGCCATTCCTGCGGTATGTCCGAGGGCTTCATGCTGACGGTGATGGGGATATCTATCTTATCGCCCTTACAGGCACTGAGGGTGGCTGAACCTTCCAGCATGATGGATTTACTCACCTCATAGAAGCCATGCCCCGTACCGAAGCGATCAGCACCTTGGCTAGCCACGGCGATGACGCGGTAGCGAGTCAGGGTATCAGGATTCTTCACCTCGGCATCAAAACGCCCTTCGGCATCAGTCTTGATACGCGCGAGCCACAATGAGCAGGGACTAAAGTCGTCTCGTAAGATAATCTTGCTCGGAGACGCAGACCAAGCTCCACCAAAATATCCAGCTGCGATCCTACCTCGGACTCCTCCACTAGAATAGCGTGCATAATATGCTTGCTCAGACCCTAAGAATAAAGCTGTATTACGAAGCCTGCGCATCTCTAAGAGACTTGGTTCTAACCAAGCATAGGAGCAGAAGTACCTAACGTTATGAGGACGCTCACGATGGAAGTTTCGCAGCAAGGTGGGCATATGGAAGTCCCCCGCTTGCAGCGCGCCTTCATCCTCGACGTAGAGAAGCACGTTCGCTTCTGGTACGGGCTGTCCCTGAGCATCAAGTACCTGCCCCTTTAGCTTGCAGACATCTCTTGGCAGAGTTTTCCCTTGTGGGAGCTCTAGCTTCACTGCCAGTTTCTTTTCTACAGGATCGATGTGGATGGTCTGTGATCCCTCATAGATGAGAGGTCGTCCAGTATGACTGAGGTCTGCCCCCTTGATCATCGTCGCTACCACATGAACACTGGGAGCATCATTCTCTTGTAAGTCTAGCTCCACGACGGGATTATCTGCCGTGATCTTCTTCATCTCATGACGTAGCACACCTTCGCGCTCGTAGGTGATGAGCACATCTCCCTCTATGGGGGTGTATAGCAGCATCTTCACCTTTTCGCCTGCTAGGTAGATGTCCTTGTCCGTTTTTATAGTGATGCGTTCGGAGTGATCTGAATCTTCAGAAATCAGCTTGTCACCCCAGACATGGTGTGTCACGACAGAGCTGAATGCTCGCCCCTCGTCATCGACACCTGAGATCTTGATGATGTAGTGTCCCGCCTCTTCACGAGGCATCTCGAAGCTCCCCTTACCCGATGCGTCCAAGAGAATGCTATGGGTCTGGGTCGTCTCGTCTCCAGCCGCGGAGGGGCTGATGATATCCATGAAGCTGCCCTCAGAGTAGGGATTTTTTACATGATGAGTGATCGTCAGCGTCAGGGCAGACGGGACAGTGCAGACTTTTCCTTCTGTATCCACGGCTTGGAACTCAAGCTTCAGTGGCTGCTCAGATCGAGCACTAAATGTAGTGGGCTGCTTGATTCCAATGTAATAATCCGCTGGATGGATGATCATTATCTGTGAGCTATCCTGTAGTGTCTGCTGATTACCATTCGTTACCGTAGACGAGACCTGTACGTACTGACGTAGAGGCACTTCTAATTGGGGGATAGGCAGACTCAGATCTGCCTTCCCCGAAGCATCGAGCTTATACTCCCTTTTAAGGAACTCTGTGTATAAGGGCGTGATATCATCTGTACCATAGAAGTAAGCGGAGAAGAAATTGAGGTCTTTATATTTATAGTCACCGAAGCGATAGTCACGCAGACCAGCAGGGTAGAAGTTCCCACCCGTCACCGATACGGTCAAATCTAATTCGGCATTAGCTAGCGGCGCACCGCTGTACTGCTGCGCTTGGATCTCGAGCTGCACTTCGTCTTCGTCATCAGAGAGCTTGTACTCGCCCTTGATTTCGAATTCATTGCGCTTATAGTGCTCGACAGATAAGCTATAAAAGAACTCGCGATTTTGCTCGATGGCAGTTTCAGCTTCATATTTAGTTTGGTATTGACTTAGTTGATCAGTCGTCGATAGCTCTTTCCAATCTAGGGCTATCATGTCAGGACTCTGGAACTGTGCATCTGTCTGGTTAACCACGCGCATATCTAAGCCGTAATGACCGAGGGAGTCATCACCTTCAGGGATATCTATATCATAACTAAAGCTGCCGTCATCTTCCAGCGGTACTTCGAAGGTCTTGATAGTCATGCCTCCTTTCTTCAGCGATACCTCGACTGCCTCGACGAAGTCCTTCGTTGGGATAGAGAGCTTGTTATCCAAGAGCTGGCGTAGGTAGCCCTTCACATGTGCTGTCTCACCTGGTCTGTAGATAGGTCTGTCGCTAAAGACCTCGTGCTGAAGCTGTGGATAAGAGGGTAGATAGGTCGAGTGTGTATATCGCCTAAGATCATTCTGACGTGTTTTGAAGGGGATTGTGCAGCAATCCGCTCCGTCACTGACCTGAATATAGCTGATCTGATCCTTTTTCTCTTTTAAGATCTCCTCTAGATCGAGCACGCCTCCCTCAGGGCTCAGCTCCTGCTCGTGGAGTAGCCCTGCCGTCGCATCATAGAAGGAGACACGAGGCTTATTGAGCTTCTTTCCTGACGAGAGCTGATAAGCATAGACGAATAAACTAGACTGCTCTACATCAGATCTCCACAGCATCCCTATATCACTGACCTGCACGAGACCCTGTACCACGGATATGCCAAGCTTGTCGTACGTGTCATGGTAAGCCTTATTGCTATCTAGCTCCTCGGCTAATATCTCTATAAGGTATAGCCCAGCCTCCTTGTCAGGGTAAAGATCCTTATCACTTAGAGAATAGACAGCAGCGTCCGTCACAGGCTTCAGCTCTATGGTGCGAGATTCTTCATGGGGCATGATATCGGATGGGAAGAGTTGCGTCTTCCCCTGATTATAATGATGCTCCATCGCACTCGCTCCTTCTCGAATAGGTGCGTCATCATCTCTGATTAAGTCTTGGTAATTCGACGGACCATAGTAATTAATATAGCCCGCGAGCGCGCGCACCGCGTCTGCACCGGAGTTCTTGTATCGAATAACGCGTAGTCTCGCGTCCTGATACCTATCGTGCTCGATGCGGAACTCTCGCTTACCTGTGCTGGGGAGCATAGAAAGCTGTAAATCCATATTAAGTGTTGGCAGAATGGGGTAGAACTCCGCTTGGCGGGCATCATCCGAGATATTATATCCATTAAAGGGCTTCAGCTTCGCGCCCATCAGGTTAGTCAGGTCTGCATCGAGCTCCAGAGTCGCGTCACGGATACCGCCCTTCACGCGGAATACCAGCTTTCCTATGCATCGCTTTTTCTCGCCATTGCTGAGCAATAATTCGTAGAAACTAGCCATCGTGCGCTCCGTATCCAGCACGAGTTCCATATCGCTTCTATCTTCAGGATCAGACCTCCATAGCTCTTCCTTTTTCATCTCTTCCAGCTGCGCTCTCTCTTCCTCAGTCATAATCTGAGAGAAATAGCGACCATCACCCATATACTTAAAGGGGTAAGTGGCTTCATCCTCGTAGAGCTGCTTCCATGAGATAGACGTCAGCATCTCCTTCCAATTATCCTTCGCTTCGACAGGAGCTGAGAATAAGACCTCTGCGAGGAAGCTACCATCTGACTGTGGGCTGAGACTGAGCCTGTAGCCAGACTCCTCAGCCTTCATCTCATGTACGCGCAGATCATTGTACGCTTGCGCAGCCTTGTCGTACGATCCTAATTCTGGTATGATCAGATTGATTGTAGCCTTCTCGGCATCCTTCCCCTCGGGGATATAGGCAGCTGCGACCCATATATGGGGGATGATCGTGTCGCTGGGGAGTGCCTGAAAATCAATCCACTCCTGATCTGACAGATTCATTTCCCCGCGCATCACCCTACCTGCATCAGACAGGCTTAGGATCTCAGCGACAGTCACAGGACGAGCCAGTGAGGGAACTCTCTGCTTATCTCTTTTCAGATCATGGGGGTAGGAAATCTCATAGTAGGCCTTCTTCACGGCTTCTTGGAA
>CAYJLR010000145.1:0-5308 GCA_964370895.1 uncultured Akkermansia sp.
CCTGAAAGTCGGTAATAACCTACACTCTGCAGCTTCTGCTTTAATGCTAATTCATTCCCCTGCACACCCTCTAGCCCTCTGTTTATCAAGAGCTGGATCTATTGATCGTAAGTTTGAAAGGGTTTCATTTTGCCTGCTTATAGAAAAAGACCCCCTTGCCCTAAGGCTTGGGGGTTTAAAGATGCGCATTATGCGTAGAATCTACGCCATTATAATAAAAAAGTTTTTTATTATAATGGAACGCTTGTGTGAAACTTTTATAGTAAAGATTCGATTTAGTCAAGAACAGAAATGCCAATAATCGGTATTATTCATCGGCGATTAGCGCGCGTTGCTCATAACTAGAGAATGCTCTTCCATCATGCTACGCTTTGATACTTGACTATTTCATGATGTTGAGTTATGATCTCGCGCGTATGAGTAATGAAGCTAAGAGCTATAAGGACACTATCTTCCTTCCTGACACCACCTTCCCTATGCGTGGTGATTTGACTGTAAATGAACCAAAACGCCTCGAGCAGTGGGAAAACAGCAAGCTTTACGAGCGAATTATAAGCAAGCGCAAGAATGAAGGTGCTCCTACCTTCATCCTCCATGACGGTCCTCCATTCGCAAATGGTGACGTACACATGGGCACAGCTCTGAACAAGACTCTGAAGGATCTCATCGTGAAGAGTAAGAGCATGGCTGGCTACTACACTCCTTTCATCCCCGGCTGGGACTGCCACGGTCTTCCCATCGAAGCAAAGGTGGTAAAAGAGCATCAAGGTCTGGAGGCTGCGAAGATTCGCAGCCTGTGCACAGATTTCGCTCGCGGCTTCATCGATCAGCAGCGCGGTTCCTTCCGTCGCCTCGGCATTTTCGCCGATTGGTATAACCCTTATATCACGATGGAGCCTGGTTATGAGTCTAATATTCTTCGCGTATTCGCAAAGCTTGTCGAGCAGGGTGCTGTCTACCAGAGCATGAAGCCTGTGCAGTGGAGCTACGCGCACCACACAGCTCTCGCTGAGGCGGAAGTCGAATACATGGAAGAGACAAGCACGGCCATCTTCGTCGCCTTCCCCATGACAGAACCTGTCTGCGGTATCGAGAGCGAAATGGTCATCTGGACGACCACCCCATGGACGCTTCCTAGCAATCTCGCTGTCGCGCTGAACCCCGAGTTCACCTACGTCATCGCTCGCTACAGCAAGGATGGCGAAGAGCGCACCTTCATCCTCGTCCGCGAACTCATCGATACATTCTGCGAGCGCGCAGGCTGGACAAAGCTCGAAGAACTCGCAAGCTTCAAGGGACAAGAGCTGGAGAACAAGACCGCTCAGCACCCCTTCCTCGACCGCACCAGCCTCGTGGTCATGGGTAGCTTCGTCACGACAGACACAGGTTCTGGCGCGGTTCACATCGCCCCAGGTCACGGTGCAGATGACTACAACGTCGGTATGCAGTACGGACTCGAAGTCCTCTCCCCAGTGGATGACAATGGCTGCTACACATCAGGCTGCCAGATCCCCGAACTCGTCGGTCAGCATGTTTTCAAGAGCAATGACTTCATCATCGACATGCTCAGCGAGCGTGGCCGCGTCCTCGGTCGCGAAGAGTTCAGCCACCAGTACCCCCACTGCTGGCGCTCGAAGACACCTATCATTTTCCGCGCGGTGAAGCAGTTCTTCATCAGCATGGAGAAGCTGCGCCCCCTCGCGCTCAGCGAGATCGAAAAGACGCAGTGGCTCCCTGCATGGGGTGAAAACCGCATCTCCAGCACCGTAGAAGCACGCCCCGACTGGTGCATCAGCCGCCAGCGCACATGGGGTGTCCCGCTTCCTATCCTCTTTGATGAAGACGGAGCTCCTGTTCTCGATGTAAGCATCGTGGAGAAGATCGCTGACCTCGTCGAAAAGGAAGGCACAAACATCTGGTTCGAACTCAGCGACGAAGAGCTCTGCTCTCGCCTCGGCCTCAGCCAGAAGCTGAAGAAGGGTCGCGACACGCTCGACGTATGGATCGACTCTGGCTGCTCCCATGTCGCTGTGCTTGAGACGCACCCTGAGCTTCACGCTCCAGCGGATCTCTACCTCGAAGCGACTGACCAGCATCGTGGCTGGTTCCAGAGCTCACTCATGCTCTCCTGCGCCTACCGTCAGGCCGCTCCTTATAAGGCCGTCATGACCCACGGTTTTGTGGTGAACCAAGACAAGACGAAGCTCTCTAAGAGTGCCGCCGGCTCGGGCAAGCCTACCGCTGCAAAGTACTTCTATGACAAGTACGGTGCTGACATCGTTCGCCTCTGGGTGAGCAGCGTCGACTGGCAGCATGAAGTCCCCTTCGGTGAGAACCTCTTCAAGCAGATCACTGACCCGTACCGCCGCCTGCGCAATACCCTGCGCATCCTTCTTGCGAACCTGAAAGGCTACGAAGGTCAGCAGCCCAGCCAGCTCGAGCCGCTCGACCTCTGGATCCTTGAGCGTCTGAACGCCCTCATCACCGAGGCGCGCGCTGCGTACACCGCCTATGACTTCCGCAAGGTCTTCACAGGTATCAACCAGTTCTGCACAAACGAGCTCTCCGCTCTCTACATCGACATCACGAAGGACAGTCTTTACTGCGATGCAGCGTCTTCCCCACGTCGTATCAGCAAGCAGTTCGCACTGAGCCGCGTCTTTGACGCTCTTGTGAAGCTCCTCGCCCCCATCCTCGCTTACACAGCGGATGAGGCATGGCAGCACGCAGGTAACAGCGACTCCGTACACGAACAGGACTTCCCGACGGCAGATCCTGCCTATGACAAGGGCTACACCGCCATCTTCAACCGCCTGCAGCAGCTCAAGAGCTGCATTCAGATCTCGATTGAAGCTCAGGTGAAGGCAAAGGCGTTCAATAAGAATAACGAAGCCGCTGTCACGCTCATCCTCCCCGAGGGCGAAGATCAGACCGTACTGGAACTGCTCAACGACAGCGACTTCGCGAAGGAATTCTTCATCATCTCCGAACTCCGTGTCGAGAGTGGTGCTGAGCTCGCCGCTATCGCGGAAAAGAGCCCTCACAGCATGTGCCCACGCTGCCGACGCTATGAACCAGCTGTCGACTCCGAATGCCTCTGCGCTCGCTGCGCTGACGTCATGAAGACCCTAGCGTAAGCATCACACTCACCTTCATGAACGCGAGAAAAATCACCCTTTTCATGATCATCAGCCTGGTCGTGCTCTATGTGCTCGACCAGCTGAGTAAGTGGTATATTGTGCTGAATTACAAAGCTCCTTTCAAGAACTTTGTCATGGAGCGCACTCCTGTGATCGAGGGAAGCGAGTTCATGAACTTTAACATCCTACGCCTGCACAACACAGGCGTAGCCTTCGGCTTCGGGAACGGCACCACCTGGGCGCCCATCCTCTTCCTGCTCGTGCAGGTCGTGGCTCTCGTCGTCCTCGTCATGATGCTGCGTCGTGGCTACTTTAAGACACGCCTACTACGCACAGGCTGGGTACTGCTCATGGCGGGCGTACTCGGAAACATGACAGACCGTCTCGTACAGGGCTTCTTCCTGCCAGGAGCAGAGAAGCTCAGCTTCCTGACGAACCTCGCGAATGGCTATGTCGTGGACTTCCTCGACTTCTCCTTCCCATGGATTCCCACGGAGAACTTCCCCAATGGCTATCACTGGCCATCCTTTAACGTCGCTGACAGCTGCGTCTGCGTCGCAGCGACACTCTTCTTCATCGCCAGCTTTTACGCGGATAAGAAAGAAGAAACCAGCAGCGACAAAGCATGAAACGAGCCCTCCTCAGCCTAGCCTCTCTCCTCCTCCTTGGAGCGCAGGTGCAGGCGGATGAGTCAGCGCGTGAAGTGAAGCTAGACTGGGCACGCAGCCCACTCATACTCGTACGCCAGCTCGACGCTCCCATTAAAAGCGCGAAGTCGAACTGCGACTGCATGGAAGCCGACATCATCGGGGAAAAGCGCAATGAGCTTCGCATCCATGTGGATAGCAGCGTCTTCTCGGAAAATAGTGTCCGAGAGCTGCACCTAGAAATGGAAGACGGCAGCAAGAGAGCGCTCTCCTATGCATTCATCGTCCCTGTCGCATTAGAGCTCAGCAGCCCATCCCTCATATGGGAAAAAGGGAAGGCCGCCGCACCGAGAAAACTCAGCATCAAGATCCCTCAAGGCTCACCCATCACACGACTAGAAGATGCGGCGATGGATAAGGAAAGCTTCACCTTAAGCACGAAGACCGTAAAGGCGGGACGCGAGTATGAAATAGAGCTCACACCGAAGCAAACGGAGACAGCGCAGCTCGTACGGCTCATCATCAGCACAGACAGCCCCTATGCTCATTACAAGAAGTATATGGTGTACCTTCGTGTGAAATAGAATAGGGATCTAATGAAGGTGATGGCAAGCAAGATGCATCGTGAAGAATTAGCATCCTCTTGACAACTAATTTATTGACGAAGTAGCTAAAAAATGCTAGCCTAGGCCTGCTAACATCACCTTGAATCACTCACCGCGTGAGAGCAACTCAAGGACAATATATCAAAAAATATGAGCAAGGTTGCATTAATTTCCGGTATCACAGGTCAGGATGGATCGTTCTTGGCTGAGTTTCTCCTCTCTAAAGGCTATGAAGTCCACGGCATCATCCGTCGTTCCTCTTCCTTCAATACCGAGCGTATTGAGCACCTCTACCTCGATGAATGGGTACGCGACATGAAGAAGCAGCGTCTTGTAAATCTCCACTACGGTGATATGACAGACTCCAGCTCCCTCATCCGCATCATCCAAGAAGTTAAGCCAGTTGAAATCTACAATCTTGCAGCACAGAGCCATGTGAAAGTCTCCTTCGACGTGCCTGAATACACAGCGGAGTGTGATGCTGTCGGTACACTGCGCATGCTGGAAGCAGTCCGCATGCTGGGAATGAGCGATACCTGCCGTATTTATCAAGCCTCTACTTCCGAGCTCTTCGGTCTTGTGCAGGAAGTCCCGCAGCGTGAGACGACCCCCTTCTACCCACGCTCCCCATACGGTGTAGCGAAGCAGTACGGCTTCTGGATCACAAAGAACTACCGCGAATCCTACGGCATGTTCGCAGTGAACGGCATTCTTTTCAACCACGAAAGCGAACGTCGCGGCGAAAACTTCGTCACTCGCAAGATCACCCTCGCTGCCAGCCGCATCGCTGCTGGTATGCAGGATAAACTCTACATGGGCAACCTCGACGCACTCCGCGACTGGGGCTATGCACGTGACTATGTCGAGTGCATGTGGCTCATGCTCCAGCACGACACCCCAGAAGACTTCGTCATCG
>CAYJLR010000146.1:0-5240 GCA_964370895.1 uncultured Akkermansia sp.
ATAAGGAACTCGCCAAGACCCTCACCATACTCGGGCAGAGCCTCCACACCCCAGCGCGCCTCACCGTAGAGGAGCTCGTCCGCTTCGGACGCTTCCCTCACTCGGGCGGAAGACTAGACGAAGAGGATCATAAAATCGTGCGCGAAGCCATAGACTACACCGGCATCGTCGCGCTGAAAGACCGCTACCTCGATGAGCTTTCCGGGGGTGAGCGACAGATCGCCTACATCGCTATGGCCATCGCTCAGGACACGAAGTACATCTTCCTCGACGAGCCGCTGAACAATCTCGACATGAGCCGCTCCGCGCGCGTCATGAAGCTTCTCAAGACCCTCGTTGAAGAGAAGAAAAAGACCATCTACATCGTCATCCACGACATCAACTTCGTCTCCTTCTACGCCGACTACATCGTCGCGCTGAAGCATGGCGTGCTCTGCCACCACGGCACGGCGGATGAGATCATCACCCCCGAAGTCATCAAGGACATCTACGACATCGACATCAGCATCGAGAGCTTCAATGGGAAGAAACTTTGTATCTACTACATATAAAAACAACACAAACAACAAACACAACACATGAATAAACTAGCCACATACGTCGGTATCGCGCTTCTCGCCCTCGGCGGCAGCATGACAGCCCAAGCCGCAGACACCATCCCTGCGACCCACCTCCACGGCTCCGTGGACATCCCGAAGAACCCGAAGAGAGTCGTCGTACTCGACTTCTCCGTGCTCGACAACATGATGAGCCTCGGAGCAGAAGCAGAAATGGCACTGCCCAAGAAGCTCATGCCAGACTACCTCGCTCAGTACCGTGACGAGAAGTATCTCGACCTCGGCTCGATGAAGGAGTTCAACCTCGAAACGGTGAACGCATTCAAGCCTGAGCTCATCATCATCTCCACACGCCAGAGCGACCACTACGAAGAGCTCTCCAAGATTGCTCCTGTCTACGTCGTCGACCGCATGGCAAAAGACCAGATGGCCGAAGCGAAGAAGAACATCGACGTGATGGGCAAGATCTTCGGTAAGGAAGCAGAAGCCGCGAAGGCACTCGCTGACCTCGACGCCTCCCTCGCCGCTGCGACAGAAACTGCATCCAAGAGCGGCAAAAAAGCCCTCTTCATCATGGTGAACGATGGTAAGATCAGCGTATTTGGTTCGAAGAGCCGCTTCGCCTCCCTTCCATTCGACTCCATGGGTGTCGGACAGTCCGATCCTAGCATCCAGCCAGACAAGTATGGTCAGCTCGTGAACTACGAATACATCGCTGTCAAGAACCCTGACATCATCTACATCCTCGACCGCAGCAAGGCCATTGGCGAGGAGTCTGATTCTAGCAAGCTTCTCACCAATCCTCTCGTGAAGAACACGAAGGCTGTGAAGAACGGTAAGGTTGTCATGCTCGACCCAGCACTGTGGTACATCACAGGCTCTGGCATCGAGTCGATGAAGACCATGATTAAGCAAATCTCCGAAGGTTTGAAGTAATCGTATCATTATGTTACATAGAACCCCAGCTTTGGATATGCTAGAGCTGGGGTTTTTTCATCAAATAAGCTAGTATCATGAAAACACGCCCTATAAGTGCGCTCGCGCTCGTCCTCTGCCTCATCCTGACACTTGTCAGCAGCCTCCATGCTGAGACCGTCAGCGTCACCCATCTGAAAGGCACGGTAGATGTGCCCAAGAACCCGAAGCGCATTGTCGTACTCGACTACGCGGCACTCGACACCATTCAGACCCTTGGCATCGAAGCCGAGATAGCTCTCTCGAAGCAAACCCTTCCGGGCTATCTCTCTCGCTATAAAGATGCACGCTACCTCGATCTTGGCTCCTTAAAAGAGTTTAATCTCGAAAGCGTTAGTTCCTTTAAGCCAGAAGCGATCTTCATCTCCATGCGACAGGCAAATTACTACGATGAACTCGCAAAAATAGCGCCCGTCATCATCGCTGAGTCCACCTCTAGTGACTCCGCTGATCAGATCAAGAAAAACATCCATATCGTGGCGAATGTCTTCGGCAAGGAGCAAGAGTGCACCGACAAGATCGCAGCTATAGACGCGCAGATCGCCTCCATCAAGGAGAAGGCAAGCAGCAGTGGTAAGAAGGCACTCTTCATCCTCGCCAATGACGGGAAAGTATCCGCCTACGGTAAGGGAAGCCGCTTTGGTATGGTGTATGGTCTGCTCGGCTTTGAGCAAGCTGGAGAACCTATTGAAGTAAGCACACACGGTAAGCGCGTGAACTATGAATACATCGCTCTGGCGAATCCTGACATCATCTTCGTACTGGATCGCGCAGCAGCCATAGGTCGCGGTGCCACACTGGAAAACTTCTCGACGAATCCACTGATCAGTCGTACGAATGCCGCACGTAATGGTGGCATCGTCGCCCTAGACTCACAGGTCTGGTACCTCGTAGGAGGTGGATTGACCGCATTCAAGGGTATGCTCACTGAGGTCGAGAAGGCTCTGTAGAAGAAGTTCTCAGATTTCGCATTACAAATTACTGGAACATGCTCCCCTAGCCTTCTATCGTGAGAGGGTTAGGGGATATTCTTTTATTAATCCAGTGCGTAGCGTGCTGACGCGAGTGCCATGAACACCGCGGTTTCGACGCGTAAGATCAGGCTGCCTAGGCTCACAGGCTTGTAGCCCGCATCCATGATGCTGCTGTACTCACGTTCGCTGAAGTCTCCTTCGGGTCCCACCAGAATGGTGACTTCCTTTTCTCCTCGCTCACGGAGCTCTTCTAATCGCTCGCGTAGGGGGCGTGCACTCTCGACGAGGGCGCAGCATAGCTTCGCCTCTGAGTCATGCGTCTCAGCTAGATACTGATCTAGCGTGCGTATGGTTTCGACTTGCGGTAGGTAAGCGGTCTTGCACTGCTTGCAGGCTTCTAGCGCGATTCTCTGCCATTTTTCCTGCTTGGCTGCTGCCTCTTTTGCCTTGAGACGCACGATGCAGCGTTCGCTGAGTAGGGGGATGATGCGGCTGACTCCGAGTTCCACCGCCTTCTGCACGATGAGCTCCATATTCCCGCCTTTCGGGATGGAGAGTGCGAGCGTGATGGTGGGTAATGCCGCTTGCTTGGCGTGCTGCTGCTCGACTTCCGCCCAGAGGGCTTTAGTACCCTCTGTCGCGGTGATGCGTGCGCGCACGACGCTGCCACGTCCATTGAAAAGGTCGATGCTGTCACCGACCTTGAGGCGCATGACCTTAAGCGCGTGATGTGCCTCCTCGCCTTCCAAGTGATATGGAGAGGCGCTAGAGGCTTCATCAAGGCTGGCTAGATAGCACCAGTGCATGGCGTGCCAAGGGGGTCAGGTATTAACCAAGGTAGGGAGCGGCCTTCTTCTCGAATTCCGCGACCTGTGGTTGATTCTTCTCATTGAGTGTTGCGAGGAAGGCGTCGAGTGCCTTGCTCTGCTCTTTCCCTAGCTTGCTTGGGGTCTCGATCTCGAGCTCTACCATGAGGTCGCCATGTGCGCCTCCGCGGAGGGCTGGCATGCCTTTCCCCTTCACACGAAGCGTGGTCTGGCTCTGAGTGCCGGGAGCGATCTTCAGCTTGGCCGCACCGTCGAGGGTGGGGACGTTGAGAACACCACCGGAGATGGCAGTGGCGAGCGAGATGGGCATGGTGCAGTGCAGGTCCTTGCCGTCGCGGTTAAAGATGGGATGACTGTACACGTCGATGAAGACGTAGAGGTCACCGACTGCTCCACCACAGATGCCTGCATCTCCATTTCCTGTGGAGCGCAGCTTCTGACCTGCGTCTATACCTGCGGGGATGTGTATGGTGATCTGCACGTCCTTGTGGACACGCCCTTCACCTTCGCAGCTGTCGCATGGATTGCTCACGGTCATGCCCGCACCACGGCAGCTAGGGCAGGTGCTCTGCTGGACGAAGAAGCCACTCTGCTGTGTGATGACGCCCTGACCATGGCAGGTGCCACAGGTCTTGTAGCCCGCCTTGCCGTCCTTTGAGCCTGTAGCATTACAGGTGCTGCAGGGGACGAGGCGTTCGATTTCTAGGGTCTTCTCACAGCCTTTTGCTGCTTCTTCTAGGGTGATGTCGAGATCGTAGCGCAGGTCTGAGCCTGGGCGTTCTGGGGTGGAAGGGCGACGCTGCTGTCGGCCACCGAAGCCCCCAAATCCACCTCCCATACCTCCAAACATCTGGGCGAAGATGTCCATCGGGTCGGTGAAACCACCGCCGTAGCCACCGCCGCCGCCAGCTGCGCCCATGCCGCCATTCTTGAAGGCGTCATGTCCCATGCGGTCGTAGGCTGCGCGCTTGTCCGCGTCGCTGAGCACTTCATAGGCTTCACCGATTTCTTTAAACTTATCTTCTGCGCTCTTGTCGTCAGGATTACGGTCGGGATGGTACTTCATCGCGAGTTTGCGGTAGGCCTTCTTGATGGTAGAGTCATCAGCTCCGCGGTCGATGCCTAAGAGATCATAGTAATTTTGTGACATGTGTGTAGGGGGTGCTGGTGGGCAGGAAAATAGAGGGGATGTGTGGTGAGCTTATTCAGCGGCGGCTTCGTCGCTGGGTGCTGCTGCTGTGATGACGTTCACAGGGCGAAGCAAGCGGTCACGCAGGTTGTAGCCTCGGCGTATGATGCGCACGATGCTGCCTTCTGGCAGTTCGCTGGCTTCGCTTTGGATAGCTTCATGGATGTTGTGGTCGAATGCATCGCCTATCTTTGTAGCGATGGGCTTCACGCCTTGGGATTCGAGGAAGTCAGTGAGTTGCTTCTGCACCATGTTCATGCCGATGTAGATCATGGACTGGGTTTCTTTCTCTGCCATTTGCATGCCCATTTCGAAATTATCAATGATGGGGAGCAGCTCTTCGAGGAGTCCACGGTTCGCATAGCGGGTGAACTCGTCGCGATCCTTCACACTGCGCTTACGGTAGTTATCGTACTCGGCAGCTGTGCGCATGGCCATGTCGCGCCATTTCAGCATTTCTTCGGCGTCGGTGAGGGGTTCTTCTGAGCTAGTTTCTTCAGCGTCAAAGTTCTGCTCAGCAGCAGCGCAGCTGCTGTCACAGGTGCTTTGGCAATCGGGGCAATCTTGCTTGCATTCTTCTTGTTCTGATTTTGGGGTATCGTCAGATTTCATGCGCGATACTGTAGCGCGTTTTAGCTCATTCGTCAAGTATTGCGTCATGTCTACTGACACAGGCTGGGATTATTCGTGCAGCTACATGTTATGAGAGCGTACTATA
>CAYJLR010000147.1:0-5230 GCA_964370895.1 uncultured Akkermansia sp.
CTAATAGAGCACACTGATTAATTTATATAGGACAAGGGGGAGAGTGACATACTCTCCCCCTTTTTTATAATAGACACAGAGACGGTAAAAGCCCACCCCGTATCCTCTTTTATTCCCTGCTGAGGAAAATTTTCTTGATTTCAGAGCCTAAATGGCGCATTCTTTCAGTGTAGGTAGCCTCTAGCCCTTCCTTATAGAGACAATATTAGCAGACAAACTAAGCGGCGATGATTCGAATATACTCCCAGACTGAGCAAGGCATACACCGTAGCTCTGGCATAGACCAAGAGGACGTCGTGCGCGATAAGGTACTTTGGCTAGACTTGCTCACACCAGATGCACAGGAACTAGCCTACACGGAGCAGCTCTGCGGTATCGAGCTACCGACGAAAGATGAGATGCGTGAGATTGAATCCACATCCCGTCTCTACTGTGAAGACGGAGCGCGCTTCATGACGACGACCGTCCTCTTGCGCGTAGAAACGGATGAGCCTATGCTAGCTGAGCTGAGCTTCATCCTGCACAAGAACATGCTCATCACTATCCGTCACACGGACTCCTACTCTTTCCGCGTATTTTCTCACCAGCTACTACGCATGCAGCAGACGAACCGCGACCTCGTCTTCATCGGACTACTAGAAACCCTCGTTGACCGTCAGGCCGACGTGCTCGAACGCTTCGGTGGTGGCATTGACGCGCTTTTCAAGCGAGTATTCGGATCGCACGGGCGACGTGGCACAAAAAAACCGCGCGAGCATGATCCCGACACAGAAGATCTCCGTGATATCTTAGAAGAACTAGGACGCGTGGGTGACTTGATCGCCCGCCAGCGTGACTCGCTTGTTAACTTACTCCGTCTCATTACTTACGCAGGAAATGAAGAATCCGTCATCGGATCACACGATAGCCTGTATCTGCCGCTACGCCCTGTATCGCGTGACGTGAACTCACTTTCCGAATACGCATCTTTCCTGTCTAATCAGATTAACTTCATGCTCGATGCCGTCCTCGGCTTCATTAACATCGAGCAGAATGAAATCGTGAAGGTCTTCACCATTATGTCGCTTGTCTTCCTGCCACCCACACTCATCGCTAGTGTGTTCGGGATGAACTTCGCGCACATGCCTATCTTGCAATCAGGCTTCGGCTTCTGGTTCGCCTGCTGCCTGATGGTGACAGCGGCTATTCTCCCTCTCGTTATCTTTAAAATTAAGCGTTACATATGATTCCTATTCGCCAAGTCCCGCAGCCCGAAGACGAAATCCGTCTTGCTAATGTCCTCGTCGATGCCCTCCCATACATACAGGCTTATCGCGACAAAACTGTACTCATCAAGTTCGGCGGCTCCGCCATGGACAACCCAGAACTCGTGAAGTCCCTCATGAAGGACATCGTGCTCATGGAAGCCCTCGGTCTGAACCCAGTCGTCGTACACGGCGGAGGCAAGGCTATCTCCAAGGCCATGCAAGAATCAGGACTAGAAGCGAAGTTCGTCAATGGACTCCGTGTCACGACACCCGAAGCCATCGATATCGTGGAACAGACCCTCTCCAATGAGATCAACCCCGGCCTCGTCGAGCTCGTACGCGAAGCAGGTGGCAAGGCAGTAGGCATCCCCGGAACAAAAGTCTTCGTCGGAGAGCGCATCTTCGAAAAGGATGAAGAAGGCAAGCGAGTCGACCTCGGCATGGTCGGTCAGGTCATCGGCAGCCTCCTCTCACGCGTTGATGAGGCACTGGCTCTCCAGATCACCCCTGTCATCTCCCCCCTCGCACGCGAGCTGGGTACAGACCAGAGCCTGAATGTGAACGCAGACCTCGCAGCAGCAGCACTGGCACGTGAACTACGCCCTGTAAAACTCGTCTTCATCTCAGACGTACCAGGCCTCATGCGCGACCCTTCCGACCCTACAACAATCGTGAAAAGCATCAACCGCAAGGAAGCACTCTCCCTCATCGATCAGGGCGTGATCTCAGGCGGTATGATACCTAAGGTTCGCAGCGCTGTAGACGCGCTGAATGCAGGCGTACGCAAGGTACACTTCATCGACGGACGACTCCCCCACTCCCTCCTTCTTGAGATCTTCACCACGGAGGGCATAGGCACAGAAATCGTGCGTGAGCAACGATAGTTTTTTTCTACGCACACACTCCCCCCCTCGATGAAGCAGGTAGACATCAAGAAGCTGGCATTCTTTGCCCCGCGCTCGAAAGGCGCACGCATACGCCAGCAGATGCGACTCATCTTCGAAGAAGCGGGAATAGAGTGTTACGATGTCAATGAGTTCAATGAAGAAGGCCGCCCCGTCCTACGCGAAGGGACGGAGCTGGCTATCTGCTTTGCAGGTGACGGCACGATGCTATCGCTGGTGAATCAGGTCATTGAGCAGGATTGCATCTTGACTGGCGTGAACATGGGGCATCTCGGATTCCTGAGTGCCTGCTCGCGCAGCGAAGCAGAAGCCCTAGCACATGCTATTGTCGCTGGATGCTATGGCGTAGAGGAACGTATAGTCCTCGAAGTACGACAGCTTGATAGCAATGGAACCTGTGTGAAAGGACCATTCTGCGCACTTAATGAACTCAGCCTCATGCGTGCTCAGACAGGTAAGATGATAGAGGTGGATGTCGCGCTTGATGGCGTACGGTTCAATCGATATTATGCAGACGGCATACTCGTGGCGACACCGACTGGCTCATCGGCCTACTCACTCGCAGCAGGAGGGCCACTCATCTGGCCGAACTCAGGCGTGATGTGTCTGACCCCTATTTGCGCGCATAGTTTAACAAACCGCTCAGTCGTGATGCCTGACTCGGTGGAAATCTCGCTACACCCACGCGAGCGACGTGGGCGAACACATGAGACAATGATCTACTCCATGGATGGACGCATGGTGCATCAGATTAAATTGCAAGACACGCTCGTCATTCGCAAGTCACAGCGCAAGCTAAGACTACTGAATCTGGAAAAGGGAGATTATGCTGAGCGATTGCGTGCGAAGCTTGGCTGGTAACTTAACCACCCATAGCCGACATCCTGCTTAAGAACTATCCTCAGAGTTCTCGTTAAGCGAGAAGTGTCCTGGTCCCTCTTCGTCTCATTTTGCTCCTTCGCAACATGCCTCTTAAGAATCTCGCTCACGCTTCGCTTAGGGCGACGCCTCGTGTTATCAGTACTTGAAGACAGGGCTCTGATCAGAGCTGTTCTGAGCACTGTTTTTAAATTCCGCCATGAGCGCGTCCGCACGATGGAGTAGCTCTTTCCATGTCAGATGGTCACGGTAGTAGAGCGGCTTTTCCATGTTACGACAGTAGGCGGCTACTCGTTTTTCTATTCTTTCCATGCACTCCGCACTGAGCATTGCGAGTTTTTCTGCTACTTCTTCAAGCTGCGTCACGACATCATGGCAGAGCAGTGGCAGGTCACAGCCTGCTTCAATCGCAAGGTAGGCCGCCAGCGGCAGTCCATAGTTTTTCCTAATTGCATCCATGCAGAGATCATCCGTGAAGACAAGCCCTGTATAGCCCAGTTGTTCACGTAGGAATTCTCCTATGACGACGCGAGAAAGTGATGAAGGATGCTCCACATCCATATCAGGCAGCGAAATATGCGCAAGCATGACTGAGGGGAGCTCTGCCATGAGGCTGAGGAAGGGTATGGCGCTGCTCTGAAGAAAATGATCTCTGTCGCCTTTCAATACAGGCAATTCAAAGTGTGGGTCGCTTTCTACCTCGCCCATTCCGGGGAAGTGCTTTCCACAGCTCATGATGCCCATGCGCTGGTGTTCTCTGTTCCACACCCCTGCATAGGTGATGATATCATCACAGCCTGTCCCCCAGCAGCGAGAGGAGAGCGCATTGCGATGTGGGGAGCTAGCATCCAGAACGGGGGCGAAGTTCGTGTTCACTCCCAGTGCTGCGAGCGAGAGGGCGTTCACATGCGCAGCTTCGGTAATGAGGGTATAGTCTCGAGCTTCGGCAAGCTGCTGCGCCGAGGGTAGCTCTAATCCCAATGCTGCGGTGCGCACGACACGCCCGCCTTCTTGGTCGATGGCTATGATGGGAGCATGCGCTGCTTGATGTAGTTCGTGCAGCTCTTCACAGAGGGCGAGACATTGCTCCCTGTCTACTATATTTCTAGAGAAGAGGATGTAGCCTGCTGGTTGCAGGCGTGAAAAAAGCTCCCTCTCCTTGTCGCTGAGCCGCGTGGACTCGATGCCTACGATGAGAGGGAGCATAAGATAATCTACTGTGGTGATTTATTGATCGCCGAAGATACTCTTGCGTGTGTAAAGCGAGAAGACGGGGACTCCGAGGGCTTCGATAGCTTCGCGTCCGCCTTCTTCGCGGTCGACGAGCACGAGTGCTGCGAGCACCTTACCGCCCTCGGCTTGGATGGCTTCGATAGCCTTAATAGTAGAGCCACCTGTAGTGATGACGTCGTCGACGACGATGACATCCTGTCCAGCGGAGAAGTTACCTTCGATGCGCTTCGCGCGACCATGGTCCTTTGCTTCCTTGCGAACGGTGAATACATTTAGCGCCTTGCTACCCTGCTGTGCAGACTGCATGCCGATGGCGAGCGAGATAGGGTCAGCGCCCATGGTCATACCACCGATGGCTGTGATGCTGGGGAACTGAGGAAGGATCTGTTCGGTGACGAGATCCCAGCCACACTGACCGATAAGTGTTGCGCCTCGTCCATCGAGCGTTGTGACACGGCAGTCACAATAGAGGTCGCTTTCCTTCCCCGAAGCGAGGATGAAGTGACCTGTCTTGATGGATTTTTCGAGGAGGATGCTGAGCAATTCTTGTTGTGCCGTATTCATACACGTGTATTTTAATTTTTTGCATCAGAGAAATCAATGAAATTTATACACCGTGCGCAATAAATCATATCTGAGCCTCTCACAGAAGAAAAATAGCCCCTTTTTTCGTGACACAACACAATTTTATGCATCGCTCACCTGTCGTTCATCTAGGTACTATCCACCCATTGATATTAAAGGCATTTTGCTGCACGAAAAAAGCTCACATCCTCCTCCCCTATGTGACCATTCAGCGAGCATAGCTCCTTTCCATTTGTGAAAAAGCACCACCCATGCTACAAGAGAAATAAGCATTGTGCATTCATAATGATCACAATGCATATTCAAATATAAAATACAACATAATATGAATACACCATACCACACATGGATCGATACAGCAGACCTCCAGTCTCACTCCAC
>CAYJLR010000148.1:0-5207 GCA_964370895.1 uncultured Akkermansia sp.
ACTTGGCGTATGTAGGTGCTTTTCCCTGCCATGTTGGGCCCCGTGAGGATGAGGACGCGCTGGCTGTCTCCGATGATTTCGGTGTTGTTCGGGACGAAGCTTTGGTCGGCTTGTGTGACTTCGATGACGGGGTGTCGGCCGTCTTCGATGATGAGGTCGCGGCTGTCGGTGAGTTCTGGTCGACAGTATTGGTTTTTCCTTGCGACTTCCGCGAGGCTGAGTAGTACGTCGAGGGTGGCGATGGCGCGCGCGGTCGATTGGATGTCGTCGATGTAGCCGCCTACCTTGTCGCGTAGGGTACAGAAGAGTTTGTACTCAAGCTGGCGGGAGCGTTCGTCCGCTCCGAGGATGGTGCCTTCCATTTGCTTGAGTTCTTCGGTGATGTAGCGTTCTGCGTTGACGAGGGTTTGCTTGCGGGTGTAGCGGTCGTCTGGGACTTTTGCGAGGTTGGCTTTCGTGACTTCGATGTAGTAGCCGAATACGTTGTTATAGCGTATTTTTAGGGAATCTATGCCTGTGGCTGCGCGTTCGCGGGCTTCGAGTTCTGCTAGCCATTTCTTGCCTTCGTGGCTGGCGCAGCGGAGTTCGTCGAGGCTGTCATCGTAGCCCGCAGCTATCATGCCTCCTTCTTTGATGGTGATGGGGGGCTCTTCGACGAGGGCTCGCTGTAGGAGGGAGGAGAGTTCTTCAAAATCACCACAATTTTCTCGCAGTTTATCAAAGAGGGGCTGCTGCTCGGCAAAGGCGGTGAGGTCGGCGAGGACGTCCGGGAGCTGGGCGAGTGATACTCCTAGTCCGAGGAGGTCGCGCGCGTTTCCTGCGCCTTGGGAGAGGCGGGAGGATAGTCGCTCAAGGTCGCGTACGCCTTTTAATGAGTCGCGTAGCTTGCTCATGAGGAAGTCTTGGGAGAGGAAGCAGGCTATCATGTCTTGGCGACGCTGGAGTTCTCCCAGGTCATCAAGGGGGTGCAGCATCCATTCTCTCATGAGGCGCGCACCCATGGGGGTGGCGGTCTGGTCGAGGATGGCGAGTAGGGTGTGGCTGCGTCCTCCTCTAGCTTCGACGAGGTCGAGGTTGCGCCTGCTCGCTCCGTCGATGAGGACGGTGCGTTCTGTGGGCAGGATGGCGATGCTGCGCAGGTGCTCGGTGGAGCGGCGCAGCTGAAACTTGAGGTAGTGCAGGATGGAGGCTGCCGCTCCGACTGCGGCATCCATCTCCGAGCAGCCGAAGCCGTCAAGGGACTGGACTCGGAAGTGGCTTTTAAGCGCACTGTGGGCTGCTGCTGGTAGGAAGGCGTAGCCGTCGTAGTAGAGGGTGACGGGGAAGTGGCTGGTGGGGAACTCTTCTTTTTGTTCGTCGCTGATGATGAGTTCGCGTGGCTGGAGGCGGGCGATTTCATCGGCGAGGGCGTCTTGGCTTTTGAACTCCGCCACGAGGAAGGCTCCTGTGGTGTGATCCGCACAGGCGAGTCCCCAGTTCTTTTTCACGCGGTAGCAGGAGAGCATGTAGTTGTTCTCCGCGGCATTCAGCTGACTGAGCTCAGCGACGGTGCCCGCAGAGATGATGCGGACGATTTCACGATCGACGAGTTTTCCGGGTACAGGGGTGGAGGTTTGCTCGGCAATGGCGACGCGTTTTCCTAGCTGGATGGCTTGTGCGATGTAGCCTTCCGCTGCATGGTAGGGCATGCCACACATGGGGATGCTGTGGCGCTTTGTCAATGTGAGTCCCAGTGCTGCGGAAATGTCGACAGCATCTTCAAAGAACATTTCATAGAAATCTCCGAGTCGGAAGAATAACCACACGTCCTCAGGCAGGCTCTGCTTCATGCGCAGGTACTGATCCATCATGGGGCTGAGTGAGGGGGAGGAAGCCATGGTTTTATTCTAAAAATGATGTAGGGTGACGCGGATGAGAAGAGGCATCGCTCGCCAATAAGAATAAGTGAGAAGAGCGCGGAAATCAAGTTTTTTCATTGACAAGAAGCGTGCGATTCTCTATCTATAGTTACATGCGTATTGCTCTTCCCAGCATGGGGCTAGTCTTAGTGACCTTAGTTTCCTTTATTAGTACTTCTTGCACGAGTCCTACAGAAAGCTACATTGTATCGGTGGCTGACCTGCCTCTGAAGAGTACGGTGATGCCGGGTGAGGACTGGTCTGAGACTCCTCTGCGCGTGCACGCTCGTTATATGCTGGATCATGCCGAGTCTCGTAAGGAGAAGGCGGCTCGTCGTGGGGATTATTTCTTCGTGAATTGGTATGACGCGACTCCGGATAAGCGTACAGAGGTGCTTTTCCACTACACACAGTCGGTTACTGGTTCACGCGTGATGACGCGTCGTATTGTTTATGATAAGGCTCGTCCGGATAAGGGGACGCACGAGGATGAGTTCTTCTTCATCGGGGCTGAGAATGTGCAGAAGGGGAATATCCTGAGCTGGCGCGTGGAGCTTCTGGTCGATGGGAAATTAAAAGGCTCGCACCAGTCCTTCCTCTGGGAATGAGGTCTAGGATGCTGAAACGAGCCTTGATTCACTTTTTTACTCCATCTAAGATTTAACGGACGATGATGTCCGCGCCCTTTGAGAGGCGATCGAAGAGCAGTGGTGCTACTTCGGGTGGTACGCGCACACAGCCATTCGATGCTGGTACTCGGTGTACTCCTCCTTGGTGTAGTCCTACAGATCCATTGAAGCGCATCCAGTAGGGGAGTTTTGCGCCGCGGAATCGCGTGCCACTGGGGCGACGATCGGTGACACGCACGCCTCCTCGCACGATGCGGTTCTTACGGTCGACGAATGAGCCGTAGAGGGTGGAGCGCTTTGCTGCTTCTTTCTGCGTGATGCTGAAGCTGCCCTTGGGGGTGCGCTTGCCTGCTCGTCCTGTGGTGAGGGGGAAGTCCATGGCGACTTGATTCTCGACGTAGAGAATACCGCGCTGTGTGTCGGTGTCGATTTCGAGTCGTTTAGCTGTTGTGGGTTTGCTGGCGAGTGTTGCGTTCTGCCAGAGTTCATTACCGCTCTGATAAGTAGTGCGCTGGGCGAATTCCTTATGCGTGACGGTCGGGTCTGTCTCCGGTCCTTCTAGGGGGGTGGGAGGGAGTTTTTTGCGTGCAGCAGCGGACAGGGTTGTCTTGCTGACGACTCCATCAGGGGAGTCGTTACCCATGATGTTTTTACAGGCAATCTGAGCGAATGCCGTCACAATGAGTGCTGTGATGCTGATATATTTCATGCGTGGGGTGGGGTAAGAGAGATGTTTATGTGTTTGGCGCATCGATGCGGTATTCATGGATGCGTGAGGCGAATTCCTTAGGCAGGATGGCTTCGATGATGGAGTTTCCTTCATCATCATATTCCGTAGAAAGTACTTTGCCATCGCGGTGCATGATGGCGGGCAGTCGGCTGTCAGTGTAAGGGATGCGGTAGAACGCGCGATCCACTCGGTGGCTGAGCTTAGTGACACAGGCGAGGAGGAGTTCCTTGCCGCCTAGTTCTTCTTTCACGCTCATGACGAAGCCGTCTTCTTCGAGCTGGGCATTCAGCTCTGCGATGCGCGCATCGCGCTCTTCCTCTGGGATGAGGTCACACTTGTTCCAGACGACGACCATGGGTTTTTCACCAGCTCCGAGTTCACCGAGAACTTCGCAGGTAGTTTCATAATGACGCCACGCGTCCTTGTCGCTGGCATCGACGACTTGGATGAGGAAGTCAGCGAGGGCTGCTTCTTCGAGGGTGGACTTGAAGGCTTCGACGAGTCGGTGAGGGAGATTGCGAATGAAGCCCACGGTATCCGTTAGCACGAGAGGCTGTCCGTCTGGGAGCTCAATCTTGCGGCTGGTCGTTTCCAGTGTGGCGAAGAGGATGTTCTTCGCGAGGACTTCTGCTTCGGTGAGCATATTGAGCAGGGAGGATTTTCCCGCATTGGTGTAGCCGACGATGGCGGCTGTGGGGATGCCCTGTCTGTTGCGCTCCTTGCGCTGGGTGCCGCGCTGCTTGCGCACGATTTCTAGCTCGCTGCGGATGGCTTCGATGCGGTCGTGGGCGAGTCGTCTGTCGATTTCAATTTGCTTTTCACCTTCACCACGAGCTGCTGAGCCGCCACCCTTGCCACCGCCTGAGCCACCGCGCTGACGGTCGAGGTGCTTCCACATGCCTGTCATGCGGGGGAGCGCGTACTGCATGCGTGCGAGGTCGACCTGCATGGTCGCTTCTTTCGTGCGTGCGCGCTTCGCGAAGATGTCAAGGATGACTTCTTCACGGTCGATGACGGTGATGTTCGTGAGTTTTTCCCATTCGCGCTGCTGCGAAGGGGAGAGGAGGTTGTCAAAGATGAGGCAGTCAGCGTTATGCTCCTTCGCAGCCATGGCGATCTCGTCGGCCTTACCGACACCGCAGAGGAACTTCGCGTGCATTTCGCGTGTGAAGTCAAGGCGCGCATCGACGATACCTATACCGAGATTACTCACGAGATCATTGAGCTCAGCGAGCAGGGCTAGGCGTTCGTCGCGGCTGTCACCGGGGATGCCAATGGCGACGAGCAAGGCGCGCTCGACCATCTCAGGCTTTTCTCTAATTTCAAAGGACATGGGAAAAAATGGCTAGTCTATAACGTATGCACGCGCCAACTTATTCAAACAGATGGCGCGGACCTACCTGTACATCATCCAGATAGCTAGAGTTATACTTAGGGCAATTAGCGCATCCACATGCGCTAAGTCCCATTGCTAGGAAAGCAGAACTGATGAGTAGCAGGAATCGCATACGTTCCATTCAACTAAAATAGCAGCTGTTAGGCAAGCAAAAAGATTCCTGAATGCAGCGAAAATTAATCGCCGCTCTTCAGCACATTAATGAATGCTTCCTGAGGGATATTCACGCGGCCGATGGCCTTCATGCGCTTCTTACCTTCCTTCTGCTTCTCGAGCAACTTACGCTTACGAGTCACGTCGCCGCCGTAGCACTTCGCAGTCACGTTCTTCTTCATTGCAGAGATGCTTTCGCGGGCGATGATCTTACCGCCGATGCAGGCCTGAATGGCGACTGTGAAGAGCTGTCTTGGGATCACGTCCTTCAGCTTCACGGCGAGTTCACGTCCCTGCGCCTCTGCGCGGTCGCGGTGCACGATCATGGAGAAGGCGTCGACGGATTCGCCCGCGATCATCATCTCCATCTTCACGAGGTGGGAGGACTGGTAGCCGTCTGG
>CAYJLR010000149.1:0-5189 GCA_964370895.1 uncultured Akkermansia sp.
TTGGGCAAGGTGGTCTCGAATGGCCTCAGTACGATGGCGATTCACACATCTGGGTAGCGAAACCATAAAAACAACACTAGCGCATACCGCATTAATCTAAAGCCTCATCTTAAGATGAGGCTTTTTTATTCCTACATCGCGACTATATTTGATCATATTTTTTAATGAGAAGCATATATAATTTAAAATACTACTTGTTAAAAACGAAACAATCGATATAATATCCTCATAAATATGCACTAGCCACCATCTGAATCAACAGCTCAATCATCAAACGCTAGACTTTTCATGAAAAAACTTCAACTTAAAACCATAGCTGCGCTACCCTTTATACTAGTTGCCTTTGCCGAACTCCCAGCTATAGCGAAACATACAGCTATAGAATCAGTTAGTAAGAGCAATGCGGAAAGCTCGGTCGAAATCATCGCAACGGATCAAGACATTGCGCAGATCGTGAAAGAAGAAATCGCAAAGCATGGTAAAAATGCAAATTTAAACCATATCAATGTGAGTAAGATAACGAGCCTTGAGCGATTATTCTTCTCGAGTCCATTTAATGGTGACATATCCGAATGGGATGTGAGTAATGTTAAGAACATGAATGCCACCTTCCTGCGCAGCGCATTTAACGGTGATATATCTAATTGGGATGTGAGTAATGTGACCACCATGCGATCCTGTTTTAACCAGTCACAGTTCAATGGGGATCTTTCTAAGTGGAATACTGCTAAGGTTCAGAACATGTCGCGCATGTTCATGTCTAGCCCCTTTAATAAGGATATATCCTCATGGGATGTACGTAAAGTAGAGGATATGAGCCAGATGTTCGAAGGGTCAAAATTTAATATGAACCTATCTCAATGGCAGGTAGGAGCGAAGACCGATATCTCCAAGATATGCTCTAATAGAGCCTTCCAGTCTACTCTGAGCACATGGGAAAAACGAAGGAAATCACCGGCTGATGATCATGACTCACAAGAGAAGGAGGAGAGTACAGGATCTCCTATCATGACAGGTATGGTATACGACTTGGCCAGAGCAAGTGACGGCACGATTCTCTTCAATCTTTCACGAGAAAATCATAGACTTGCAGAAACTACGTGTTATAACGCTATCTGGGAGTTTTACGACGAAGATTGGAATCCAAAAAATCTCAAAAAATACCGTGTCTCTGATGAGCCTGTGTATATATCGCACTTCTATCTACCATCGTTACCGGCTCAGCAGCTCTCATCCACACTAGCAAAGAAGACAGCAATAAGGGCACCATTTCTTATGCTTTTCCGAGCAAAAGTAAGAGCACCCCAATCAGGAAAGTTCCGCTTCGTCGGAGCAGGGGATGATGTACTTGCCGTGCGCCTTAACAAAAAAGTGGTCCTTGAGGCTGGTTTTTTCCTACCCAGTCTTTTTGATCCTAAGTTAGCAAAAAGATCTAGCACGAAACGGTTCTTCGAACTGAAGGGTAACGATAAGGAGTATATATCTTTTCTAAAGACTCGAAAAATCCCCAATCGAAAGACTTGGTCCTTGGTGGAGTATCCAGGATGCAGCGCATTTAACAGTTCCCTCGGTGGGCTAACATGTGGTGAAGTATTCACTGTTAAAAAAGGTCAAGTGATCACATTAGAAATTTTATACGCTGAAGTATCAGGAGGCGCTTCACAGTTTCTGCTCCTGATAGACGATCTTAGCAAAAAAGCTAAGCCTGACGAGCAGAAGATCTATGATCTATTCCGCACAAGCGCAGGCTCGCCCGACGAATCTTCCTTAAAAAAAGTTTTTACCTCTATTGTTCAAGATGAATTCCCACCTTATGATAAGGACTCTCCAATCTGGGTAGTCACCAATAGTCTCTAGAAATGAACAAGCTAGTTTCGTGTAAGGAAAAGGGATCACTTCAATTACGCCTATTTATTGCGTCGCATGCCCTGCTAAAAGTCATTATTCAATAAACCGCGGAGATAGACTTTTATAATGCAGCTTGAAAAAAATATTGTTAAAGTAAAAATAACAGATACAATTCTCTCAGATTATTACCATTATATACTCATTAAGCTAATATTTTTCAGCATTTCCATCTAAATCATTACATTTATTTATGAAAAAGAATCAACTAAAGGGGTTGTTATCGATCTCATTTCTTTTATACAGTTCTATCGGATTACCTGCGTATGCTCAACGAACAGCACTAGGAACAGTCGGCAGAAGTGAACCTGAGCGCGAAGAAGTACGAGCCACAATTATAGCCGAGAATCGCAACTTACTTCAGATCGTAAATGAGCAAATCGCAGAGCTCGGCTATAATGCAGATTTAAACCACATTGATGTGAGTCGTGTCACAAATATGGACGGACTTTTCATGAACTCCAGCTTTAACGGGGACATATCTAAGTGGGATGTTTCCAATGTTACTATAATGAAATTCATGTTTCAAAGGAGCAAGTTTAATGGTGACGTCTCTAATTGGGATGTTGGCAAGGTAACAGACATGCATGCCATGTTTTCTCAGACTGGTTTCAATGGGGATCTTTCTAAATGGAATGTTGAAAATGTCATTTATTTTCAATACATGCTCGAAAGCACAAAGTTCAATGGGGACATATCAAAGTGGAATGTTAAAAATGGAGTTCACTTTGACTACATGTTCACAAACTCAGCATTTTCTGGTGATATATCAGGCTGGAATGTGAGGCCTAATGCAACCACCACAGACATATTTCTTAACACACCTCACCCACACGCAAAACTCGGATTTATCAAGAATTCCACCAAGCAAGAACAGGGCGATGCTGGGAAAATTTTTGCGACTAATGATAACATCAAAGCCCTTGTAAAAGAGGCCATTATCAAGTATGGAGCTAATGCGGATCTGAATCATATCGACGTGAGCCGTGTCACAAACATGCTTGGACTCTTTAAGGACCTTCCTTTTAATGGAGATATATCGAAATGGGATGTTTCTAATGTTACCACGATGGCGGCGATGTTCGAAAATAGCAAGTTTAACGGCGATATATCTAACTGGAATGTGGCAAATGTGCAGCATATGGACCAAATGTTCATGAAATCGCAGTTCAATCAAGATATATCGCGATGGAATGTAGAGAGAGTATTCAACATGAATTACATGTTTATGCACTCTCCATTTAACCAAGACCTCTCAAAATGGAATCCCAAGTCACTATGCTTGGGTAAGAACTTACTGGCTTTTACACCCTTCACAGGTGACATTAGTAGCTGGCCCTTTCCTTCTATCAGAAATGCTTCTAGTATGTTCAGCGGCACCAAGCACCCTTATGCCACATCTGGCTTACCTAAATGGACGCCTAGTAAGCAACCTGCGAATCTACCACGAGTCACAGCGACAGAGGCGAATTTTCACGCACTTATCAATGAAGCCATTTGCAAATGGGGCTATCAAGCAGATCTGAACCACATAGATGTATCCCAAATTAAGAATATGGATTACCTTTTCTTCGAATCTCCGTTTAACGGCGATATCTCGAAATGGAATGTATCCAATGTCACTTCTATGGAATCGGCCTTTGCTAGTTCTGCATTTAACGGTGATATTTCTAACTGGAATGTCTGGCAAGTAAGATCTTTCAACTTTATATTTGCAGCATCCCCATTCATGGGAGATATATCACGATGGAAGGTCTCATCTAATGCGCAAAAGGTACAAATGTTTACGCAGTCAAGACACCCTTATGCAAGAACAGGCTTCACAGGAGAACCTACTATTTCAGCTACTGATCAAACGCTAAAGTCCATCATTGAAAAGGAAATAGCACAGAAAGGTAAAACCGCAGATCTTAACCACATTGATGTGAGTAGAGTGACGAGTCTGGAGCGACTATTCGCGTCAAGTGACTTTAATGGTGATATTTCTAAGTGGGATGTCAGCAATGTGAAGAACATGAATGCCACCTTTTTACGTAGCTCATTCACTGGCGATATTTCAAAATGGAATGTGGGTAACGTAACCACCATGAGATCTTGCTTTAATCAGTCCAAATTCAATGGTGATATCTCAAAATGGAATACGAGAAATGTCCAGAATATGTCACGTATGTTCATGGCCAGCCCATTCAACCAGGATATTTCTTCATGGAACGTCAGCAATGTGAAAGACATGAGCCAAATGTTTTCTAAATCACTCTTTAGAGGCAAATTACGAAACTGGAACGTGCAAGCTGGCACTAATACGGAAGACATTTCACAGGATCCAGCATTTAACGTGAACACCGCTTCGTGGAAAAGAAGAAACGGAGATACAGCAGCTATAGATACACGTAGCGATGAAGATCTCCCCCTCGGAGAGGATAAGCCAGCGGGCAAAGGTATGATCAAAGCCACAAATCTTAATCTAGCAAGGCTTGTAGCTGACACCATAGAAAAGCATGGCGATAGGGCTGACCTAAATCATATAGATGTGAGTAGTGTCACTGATATGACCAATCTTTTTAAAAATAGCGATTTTAATGGTAATATTTCTAAGTGGGACGTGAGTAATGTTATCAAGATGAGCGGTATGTTTGAAGAGTCCAACTTTAACGGCGACATATCAGATTGGAATACTGTTAATGTGAAGTACATGGATCGCATGTTCTACTATGCTGCTTTCGACAGAAATATCGCAAACTGGAATGTAAGTAATGTTATCTCCATGAAAAGCATCTTCTCCTCTAGTGAGTTTACTGGAGATATTTCGGAATGGGACGTAAACCAAGTGAAGAATATGAGCTACATGTTCTATAAAACTAAATTTAATGGCGATATATCTAAATGGGATGTAAAAAATGCAGAAGACATGATGTACATGTTTGCATATTCTGTGTTTAATAAACCGATTGGAAAATGGGATGTGAGCAACGTAACTAATATGAGTTATATGTTCTATCAATCAGAGTTCAATAAAGATATCTCGCGATGGGACGTAGGTAATGTCACTAATTTTAATTACATGTTTTATTACGCAAAATTCAATAAGCCAGTAGGCAAATGGAAGATGCGCAGAAGAGCTACTACGACTTCGATGTTTTACCTATCTGAATATAAAGGGAAACGTCCTGAGCCGAAATGATTCCACTAGGAAAAATATAGTCTTAAAAAAATACGCAAAGCAGCCTCGCATCGTGGGGCTGCTTTTTTTGGGGAGGCTGAATAATCGTGAGAAAATGTATTGC
>CAYJLR010000150.1:0-5118 GCA_964370895.1 uncultured Akkermansia sp.
CCGAAAAATCCCTTCGTGATTTCGAGCTGCGAATTACGAGAACTCCCCTTTAGGCGCTTGGGAGATTATTCTCCTTAGCCTTGTTCGCGATATCGCTGGATAAAATTGTAGATCTGATGTGCCCATGTGAGCTGAGCTAGCGGGAAACGCGCAGCTTTTTTCTCGTTGAGTACGCAGACCTTGAGCTTCTGGCTTGAGCGTCTGATGTGCGCATACTCGCCTGGCATGATCGTGCCAGCGTAGTCACCATCTAGCTGGTAGGCGAGTTTACCATCACAGCTGATGCTGCATTCGTTTAGTACACGTAGTTCGGTGAAATCGCTGATATTGCCCACTCTCGCGCCACCGATGAGCATCGAGCTGAGCACTTCCATGATGACGCCTGCGCCATTATGCTCGATAACGGCCATGTCAAGCATACCGTCGTCTAGCCTCGCATGCGCGAAAAGGGGGCCTTCTCCGCCGTACCTGCGTCCGTTACCGAGGATGATTTGGCTGCCATGTAGCTCTTCACCTGTGGGGAGATGTACAGTGATGCGTGGTGGTGCTTCCATGCTGACCTTCGCAGCTGCTAGTATATGCGAGGATGCCCCGAGGTACTTCTTCATCCATGGTCTGATGCATTGGATGACGCGCGCATCTAGTCCGAAGCCAGCCAGCTGGATAAAGGGCTTCTCATTCACGCGGAAAATATCAATAGATTGATGATGTCCGCTTTGCATCGTCCGCAGCGCGCGGTCGAATCGGCGAGAGCCGACTCCTATCTCACGTGCGAAGACATTCATCGTTCCTGAGGGGAGTACCCCCATTGCGGTTTCGCTGCCCATGAGGCCATGAGCGGCTTCCATGAGCGTGCCATCCCCACCGGCTACAGCGACGACTGGCGCGCCAGCATCTGCGAGGGCGCGCGCCTGAGAGCGTAAGTCTTCTACGCTTTTTGTCTCGATAAAGCGAAAGCATTCCTCATGCTCTTTCAACCACGAGGCAAGACCTGAGCGATGCAGGCTGCCGGCTGTGGGATTGAGCAAGATTGGAATGACTGGCTTCATGTGAAAAGAGTCGTGCAGTAGAGTAATATGCTGAATGCTGCGACTGTGAAGGCCGGTGAGTCGATAAGGTCGAAGATTCCACCTATACCAGGGAGCAGCGAGCCGCTGTCCTTCACCTCGATGCCGCGCTTGATGAGTGAACCTGCGAGGTCACCTGTCACGGAAAGAATGAAGATGATGACGAGTGCGAAGATGCTTACTGCCGCGCTATTTAACAGCAGAGACGCAAGTATGCTAGCAGTAATGCTAGTGAGAATGAATGAGCCTATGATACCCTCCCATGACTTCTTCGGTGAGACGACTGGACTAAATGGTCGCTTGATGAACTTGCGACCCAGCGTGACACCGCAGACGTAGGCGAATATGTCGCTGAGCTTCGTCACAAGGATGAGCCATAAGAGTGGCTTAATCGTGCTTTCGTCAAGAAGGAAGAGGAATGAGAAGCAGAACATCCACACAGGGTAGACGAAGGCGAGTAGCATGAGCCCTATCTGTGACACGGCTTCTTTCCCAGACTTACGCCCCGCATCCATGCTCAGCAGCTCTTTGATAAACGCGCCAATGGTGAAGAGCAGGAAGAAGGCTACCATGTAGCCCACAAGCATGAGCCTATTCTGTAGAAGGCCTCCTTCTCCCTCGATGAGGAAGGCGCTCAGGTAGGCCATCAGCCATGGGTAGATGATATTAATCCCCAAGCAGACTTCTCTATTCACGCAGCTGAGCTTATCCTTCTGCATCTTGTACCACTCGTAGCTGGTAAGATTGCAGAGTAGGGCGATGAGGCTAGCGTAGCCCCAGAATGTATCAAGAGATACTGCCCCTACGAGGAGTCCTAGAAGGATGACGGTGCTGAATGTGCGCTGGAAAAAGACGCGTGATTTAGAGTCCATGGGAGAGAATTAAAATAATGCGCCCCTACATGATAGAGGCGCATGTTATGAGATATTTTTCTCGTAATGATATTATTTAGCTTTGCACTTGTCGCAGCCCCAGTTTTTGCGGATCTCTGCGAAGAAGTCGTTGCCCTTATCATCGACGAGGATGAAGGCTGGGAAGTCTTCTACAGTGATCTTCCAGATGGCTTCCATGCCGAGTTCTGGGTATTCGACGCATTCGACGCTCGTGATACTGTTCTTCGCGAGGTCCGCGGCGACGCCACCGATAGAGCCGAGGTAGAAGCCACCGTACTTGTTACAAGCATCGGTGACGCACTGGGCGCGGTTACCCTTAGCGATCATCACCATGCTGCCGCCCATGCTCTGGAAGAGATCGACGTAGGAGTCCATACGACCAGCAGTCGTAGGGCCGAAGGAGCCAGAGGCATAGCCTGCTGGGGTCTTCGCTGGACCTGCGTAGTAGATGGGGTGATTCTTGATGTAGTCAGGGAGATCCTTACCGGAGTCGACGAGTTCCTTCAACTTCGCGTGAGCGATGTCACGACCGACGATGATGGTGCCGTTGAGTGAGAGGCGGGTCTTCACAGGGTACTGGGAAAGTTCTTCGAGGATTTCCGACATAGGGCGATCGAGATTGATGCTGACGGATTCGCTCTTTACTGTGCGCCATTCTTCTGGGATGTAACGACCTGGGTCGAACTCCAGCTGCTCGAGGTAGATACCGTCGGGGCGGATCTTGCCCTTGATGTTGCGGTCTGCGGAGCAGGATACACCCATGCCTACTGGGCAGGATGCGCCGTGACGTGGGAGACGGATGATGCGCACGTCGAGTGCGAACCACTTACCACCGAACTGTGCACCGAGTCCGAGCTTGTGTGCTTCTTCGAGCACTTCTTTCTCAAGTTCTACGTCGCGGAAGGCGCGGCCGTGTTCGTTCCCTGTGGTAGGAAGATTGTCATAGTACTTAGCGGAAGCGAGCTTCACTGCCTTCAGGCAGGATTCTGCACTCGTGCCACCGATGACGAATGCGATGTGGTAGGGAGGGCATGCGGCTGTGCCGAGTGTGCTCATTTTTTCCACCATGAACTTCTTCAGAGAAGTGGGGTTGAGCAGTGCCTTTGTCTCCTGATAGAGGTAGGTCTTGTTTGCAGAGCCACCACCCTTTGACATGAATAGGAAGTCATAGTCTGTGCCGTGGTCTGTGGCGTAAAGATCGATCTGGGCAGGAAGGTTTGTGCCGCTGTTTGTCTCCTTGTACATGTCGAGGGCGACAGTCTGGGAGTAACGGAGATTTTCCTTCGTATAGCAATCGTAAGCACCCTGAGAGATGACTTCTTCATCATTGAAGCCTGTCCAGACTTGCTGACCCTTCTTCCCCATGCAGATGGCTGTGCCTGTGTCTTGGCAGAGAGGAAGGATGCCGAGTGAAGCTACTTCAGCATTACGCAGAAGTGTGAGAGCTACGCTCTTATCATTGTCAGAAGCTTCTGGGTCATCGAGGATAGCTGCTACTTGCTCCAGATGGGCTGGACGCAGGTAGAATGCAATGTCGTGCCAAGCTGTCTCAGCAAGGAGACGCAGACCTTCTGCCTCGACTTTCATGATGGGCTTACCGTCAAACTCACTCATGCTGACGTAGTCAGAGCTGATCTTGCGGTACTGTGTCTTATCGCCTTCCATTGGGAAAGGCTCTTGATAGAAAAATGGAGGTGTCGCCATAACAGCAGTATTTTAACATGAAGCAGATGCATATTGCCAGACTAATTTCTCGTCAAAGGAGGAAAAGATAAAAAAAGCGACACTGCCCAGTGAGCAGTGTCGCTTAAAATTGCTAATGTCAGCAAGCTTATGGCTTGATAACGGATGCAAGAACAACAGTACCGTTGTAGCGTGTTGTGATGTTCTCAGGAAGAGTAACTTCGCGGAGACGGATGGATTCCTTCATGCCTACGGAAGTGATGTCTGCTTCGATGCAGCAAGGGATGTTCTTAACTGCGCACTTAACAGGGATTTCGTGAACGATCTGGTGTACTACACCACCCATGCCTACACCAGCAGCTGTGCCGATGAGCTTGAGAGGGACGCGTGTCTGAACGATTGTTTCGTCAGTAACAGCGAGAAGATCCATGTGAGTAACTGTGTCGGTAAGGAAGTTACGCTGGATGTCCTTAACGAGGGTTGTGATTGTCTTGCCATCAAGGTCGATGTCGACGAGGAAGCATTCTGTAGGCTGTTCGTTGAGGATGATGCGGAGATCAGCCTTAGCGAACTGGATGCTGATGTTTTCACCTACTTCTGCGCCGTAGATAACTGCTGGTACGAGACCTGCTGCACGAACTGCGTTGAGCTTGCCTGTGCCTGTGATGTCGCGCTTCGTTGCCTTGAGGATGGGATTTGCCATGTCTTTATGTAATTCTATGAATTGAAATTGAGGTTTGTTTGGAGGTATCCTGACGTCGGTAACGCTCTGTTGCTACCCGCCAGTTTTTACTCACTCAAGTCAGCGAGACAAGAGTGGAACGCGATAGTCCCACAAGATGGCCTTGTTGTCAATGAAAATGTGAAACTTAGCAGAGAAAAAATATCAGTTAAACTGATAAAAGAAAGCGACCTGATCAGGTCGCTTTTTTAAGATATGCTCTATTTCTGTTTCAAGTGAGGCTTGATCTTGTTCCTGTATTCAGCGAAGAGGTCGCCAGAAGATCCTCCGAGTAGTTCCTTGATCTCTTCAAGCTTTTCCTTCTCGTGAGGGTAGGCACGTATGACTTTCTCAGTGCTGATTCGATTTCCCTGCGCATCCACTGCCCAATCACCTGCCTCTTGGTCGAACTGGAATGTTCTTTCCGTGAGTGTGATAGCGATGCAGTCGAGGCGGTCGAGGTAATAGGTAACACTAATCGCGCGATTGCTTAAGAAGCTCAGCTGTATGATCGCTACTGGGGTGTCAACAATAGGTGAGCAGACCAGCTCGTAGCTGCTACGCTCCTCGTTGGGAAGACTTAGCTCCCACTGCGCTGCTGTATTAAGCGGCGCGAGTGCTAGTACGGATGCGCAGAGTGTGAGGAGCTGAGTCTTCATGATGAGAAATGGAGGTTAAGATTTGCAGCAGCTTTCCTTCGCTTCTTCTGTACCACAGGTGCAGGGAGGCTCGCAGGTGCAAGGATCGCACTTGC
>CAYJLR010000151.1:0-5080 GCA_964370895.1 uncultured Akkermansia sp.
CATATGATGGAGAAGGCGGGATTTTTATTCGAGAGCATTTGCAAACTACCTATCATTTCATTTTCCTGAGGTATTTACTCTGACCTCTGTCACTCACGTGGCAGAGGTCTTGAGAACTGGTAAATAGGATTGCTAAGGGGGCATATATCGTGTATACTCTATAGCACATGACGTCAGATCCTATCAACATTGTGCTTCTTTTTCTTTTTAGCCCCATAGGGCTTGTGTTATTAGCCTACCTCATCGGGTCTATTCCTTTCGGTTACTTAGCAGGTAAGATGAATGGCATCGACCTGCGCGAGCATGGCTCTCGTAACATAGGCGCGACAAATGCGATTCGTGTGCTGGGTAAGGGCTGGGGGATTCCTGTATTCCTCCTTGATTTCTTAAAGGGGCTCTTGCCTCTTTTGTATGTGAAATTAGCCTTCGGTGGTGATCTCAGCACGATGAGCACGGGAAATACGATCACACTGCTCGCGGTGATGTTCGCGCTTGTGATAGGGCATACTTTCACAATTTTCCTTAAGTTCAAGGGTGGTAAGGGGGTCGCGACGACTGCGGGCAGTCTCTTCGCGCTTTCTCCCTTCGTCGGTGGATTGACGTTGATCGCTTGGGTTGTCTGTATGCTTATCACGCGCTACGTTTCTCTCTCCAGCATGATCGCTGGTGTGGTCATGGTTCTACTCGCGGTGTACGAAATGATCATAAAAGATGGTGCTGCGAGCACTTCTGACATACTTATTGTTTCCCTTTTGGCTTTGATTTGCGTTCTAGTAATAGTAAAGCATCGCACTAACATATCCCGCATCATAGCAGGAACTGAGCCTAAAGCTTTCAGCAAGAAATAAAAACCATGCAAGACCAATTTGATAAAATAGCCGTCATCGGTGCAGGAGCTTGGGGCACAGCCTTAGCACTCACAGCGAGCCACTCAGGCAAGCCTGTCGTTCTATGGACGAATAGTGAGGCAGAGGCAGAAGTCATCCGTAACACACGCAAGAGCCTCGCCCCCGTAGATGGTGCACGCGATCTTCCTGAGCACGTTGTCGTGACAAGTGACTGGAAGGATGTCGAGGGTTCAAACCTCGTTATCATCGTCGTGCCTAGCGTCGTCATGCGCTCCGTCGCTGAGCAGCTGGGTAAGATCAGGCTCGATGAAAACGCCGCTATCCTCAGCTGCACAAAGGGTATAGAGCAAGGAACGATGATGCTCATGAGTGAGATCCTCTCAGAGTCTCTCCCCTACCCTGTAGGCGCATTATCTGGTCCAAATCATGCTGAGGACATCATGCTGGAGTCCCCTAGCCTCACACTGGTAGGTTTCGAAGATATCGAAATCGCCAATGCCGTCCAAGCACGCCTCAGCACGCCCTATCTACGCATCTACACAACGGATGATGTCGTGGGCATGCAGCTCGGTGGAGCGATGAAGAATGTCTTCGCTCTCGCCAGCGGTATCTGTGCAGGTCTCGGACTCGGAGATAATGCACGTGCGGCTCTTGCCACACGTGGCCTTGCAGAGATGGCTCGCGTCGGTGAAGCTCGTGGAGGACGCCGCGATACCTTCATGGGACTCTCTGGCATGGGTGACCTCGTCGTTACCTGCTATTCCGAGCACAGCCGCAATCTGCGCGCGGGTCGTCTCCTCGCGCAGGGTGTAAGCATGGAAGACTGCATCTCCCAGATCAAGCAGGTAGTCGAAGGCATCCCCAATACGCTGTCCACTTATCAACTCGCTCGCAATCTAGGTGCACGCACCCCTATCACAGATGCGATGTATGAGATCTTACATGATGGCAAGCCAGCCTTGCAAGCACTTGATGAACTCATGACGCGCAGCCTTCGCGAGGAGAACGTCATTGACTAAGATTCTTATATCCCGTCCCCCATCCCCCCATTACCCTGCCTCTACACATGTCTAAAGATTTACCTATTCCCGAAGAGCCCGTCGAAGCGGAAAAAAGCACCCACCTCTGGCTTGCCGATGAGTGGATGCAGAACCGCAGCCGCCTCCAGTCACTTCTAGGCTCACGTATGCCTCCTGTGCTACAGCGACGACTGGGGATAGATGACCTTTTACAGGAGTGTTATCTCGCCTGCGGTAAGCGTATTAGCTTCTTCTTAGATCAACCGGAAGTGCCTATCTACGTCAAGTTCCGTCGCATCGCTCTTCAGACCCTCGCGGACATGGAGCGTCATCATCTCGGTGCCGCAAAGCGCGATGCTATGAAGGAGGTTCACATAGCGGACAGAGATGACGCTAATTCTTCGAATCTCGATGCTTGGGAGCGTTTTGCCGATACCATGACCAGCCCTCGCACACGCCTCGTGAAGCTGGAACGCCAGAGCGTCACGCGTCGCGTGCTCGAAGAGCTCGGTGAGAACGACAGAAAGATTCTCGAGCTCCGTCATTTCGAAGAGCTGACTAATAACGAGTGTGCTGCTATTCTCGAAATCGAGGCGAAGACGGCAAGCATTCGTTATGTGCGAGCGCTGAAAAAATTCCAAGAACTCATCATGCAGTTCAGCGTCTTCCAAGATTAATTTTTTACCCACATTCCTTCTCATGTCTGCAACAGATAATCACGTGACTGAGCCTGCGAGTGAAGAAGATCTCGCTGACCTTGTCGAACTCTATCTAGAGCAGACTCGCACGGGGAATCAGAAGCAGAGTATCGAAGAGTTCGCAGCTGAGCATCCTGCTTCCGAGCAGGAACTACTCGAACTCCTCAGCGCGGTTCAAGCAGTAGAAAAACTCGGACGCAGCAACTCGCACAAGCATAACATCACGCCTGCAGCAAGTTTCCCCGAGACACTAGGAGGATACACGCTCATCGAAAAGATAGGGCGCGGTGGTATGGGTACAGTCTACAAGGCGCGTCAAGAATCACTGCAACGAGAAGTCGCAATCAAGATCCTCGCCCCATCATGGAGTGATGATGAGGAGCACTGCGCTGCTTTTGAAAAAGAAGCACGCCTCATCGCTCAGTTACGCCATACGAACATTGTAGAAATCTACGGTGCTGGCCACGAGCAGGGCTACCGCTACTATGTCATGGGTCTCGTGCGAGGAAAGGTACTATCACCAAAGGGCGTCCGCGAGGTATACCGTGGCATCCCCTACGAACGCGCGATTGCGAAGATAGGCGTGCAAGCCGCGAAGGCACTGAGCTTCGCCCATGAGCACGGCATTCTTCACCGTGATATCAAGCCAGGTAATCTCATGCTTGATACAGAGAAGACGCTGCATATCACAGACTTCGGTATCGCCACTGTTCTTAATGACGGCGAGGCTGCCCCTCTTGTCACACAGAGCAATGATGGCACACTGCGCTACATGGCACCCGAGCGATTACTGCACGGGAAGAGCAGCTACGCGACAGACCAGTACGCGCTCGGACTGACACTTTATGAGCTTCTCCAGCAGAAGCCAGCTTTCCAAGAAAATGAAGCTGGGAGTCTCATCCGACGTATCTGTGAGACGCCACTCCCCCCCCTGCATGATCATGGAGATCTCGGAGCTATCGTGAATAAGAGCATCAGCTTCGAGCCCAGCGATCGCTACCCTAGCATGCAGGCTATGCTAGATGATCTAAACCGCTATCTTAATGGTGAAGCTATCTACGCGAAAGCTGTCAGTCCACTGCGCCGCTACAGTCTCTGGATCAGGCGCAAAAAGGCGATCGCGCTCTGGGTACACATCGCTTGTCTTCTCGTGATTGCCCTGCTAAGCACAGCTGGCATTGCCTACACACGCATTCTTAACGCACTCAATGAAACGGAGGCTGAGCGCGTCCGAGCTCAGCGTAATGCGAACATCGCAGGTGAAGCGATCAGCAGCATCATTAAGAATCTCACCACGAGCGAGCAGCAGGCCTATGATAACGAGGAATTAGATTTACCAACGAAGGCTGATATTCGTCTCATTCAGGAATTACTCCCCTATTACTCTGAACTCCTGCATCAAGGAGCTGGCGACGGTAAGCATCTAGCGCAGGCTGGTGAGGCGATAGCATCGATTGCGATGAGAGCGGGCGATTTTAAAGAAGCAGAAGAGCAGCTGAAGGCAGCTCTCGCTTACTACTCTCAGAATTCATTCCAGCAGATCCATCTACGAAATAAGCTTAGCTTTGTCATACTCCTCCAGCGCTCTCCTAAAAAGGTGGAAGAGGCTGTCGCTCTCATGCGCAAGAATCTCGAACTTCATGAGGATAGCAGCCTGAGCTTTGAGACGCGCTTAGAGCTCTTTAATACATTCCAGCTCGCTCTCCGCATGCAGCGAAGTCCTGCGAATCGAAAGAACAGCAATCAAACGCAGCAGAAGCAGCCATTCTTCCAAGCGAATCTACTCCGTGCCTACGCTCCTCTCTTAGAAGAACTAAAAAAACAACAACCTGATAATCTAGAGCTCAAGCTAATCCAAGCAAGCCTCATCGACGAGTTACGCTACTCACCACTGAGAAAGCTCTTCACCCCGAATAATGAGAGCACTTATGATCTCATCACAGAAGTCTTGGAAAAAGATCCCGATTCTCTGAAGGCGAAGCGCGCCTATATACATCAGGCACTACACGCTAAGACACCGAAAAGAATAAGATCGAATCAGCCGAACAGCGCAACTGCGAACTCTGCTCGTTCCCCTGTCTCTCCTCCTGCGGCACCTACTTCTGATAAGCCTCCCTTTGAGCTTGAAAAAGCAGTTCTCTACGCACAAGAGTTGCTAGCGACGAATCCAGCAGACACCATGCTTATCCTTCAGTACCTCTCGACTCGTCTTCACTATGTGAATGAGATAGAGCGTGAGGGCGATAGCTTCGCGGCTGAGTTGGAGCATGAACGAACACTGGGCGTGCTAGAGCTCATTCTCAGTCGCTCTGATATCAGCCCCGAGACACGAAGTCAGCTTCTCATCCTCGTCAGCGACCGTCCTAGCGATGAAGCTATCGCCGATCAGAGACGCGAATGGCAGCAGCTTATGTCGACTCAAGACGCGAAACGTCTGCGCAATCTGCGCGCTCGCATGGATAATATCAAGAAGAAGAACGAGCGCCAGCGTAGGAGAAATACGTCGCGCCAGTAA
>CAYJLR010000152.1:0-5056 GCA_964370895.1 uncultured Akkermansia sp.
AGGAGCAGCAAAGCGAGGGGATGAACTATGAGTTCGTCCGCGCATAGCAATTGTTATAGTAATATCTATAATATAATCAACATCGCTTTATTCAGTTTTGTCTAAGAATTATGACAAAGCGAATGATTATCACAGGTGCTCTGAGTTATAGCGGTCGATATATAGCCGCGCTGGCTCATGAGCGAGGGTGGAAGCTTCACTCACTAGAAGGTGCACGCTCCTTTCAGAGGGCGAATGAGTATGATCTGCCCATCACTCTTTTCGACTGGGAAGATCCACAAAAGGCGGGGCGCGTCGAAGAAGCGATGCAGGCCTGCGACGTCTTCGTTAATACCTACTGGCGTCGCCCTACAGCAGGAGATGATGCGACAAAGATCGCAGAGCAGCACTGCTATGAGCTCTTTTCTGCGGCAAAGAAAGCTGGCGTAAAACGCATCGTGCATATTAGTGTAGCGCATGCTGATGCACAGAGCGAGTTACCCTATTTCCGCCACAAGGGAAGAGTGGAGGCATATCTCAAGGAGCTGGGGATACCCTGTACTGTACTGAGACCTGCAATGCTCTTCGGAGATAGTGCAGAGGAAAGTATTCTTATGAATAACTGGTCTTGGTGCTTAAGACACAGTCCTGTAGCGGGGCTTATAGGAGATGGCTCTGCGCTCATTCACCCTCTTCATGTGAGGGATCTTGCTGAGATGGTGGTGACGGAGGCTGCGCGCGAAGATAGTGAAGCGTGGAGTGCCTACGCGGCTGTGGGAAAAGAATGCCTCAGCCTGCGTGAGACTACGGAATGCCTCATCGAGGCGATGGATCTGCATCACAGGCTTATTCTTCCTATGCCTCGCTGGGTAGCGGCGACTTCAGCGCGCTTCTTAGCGCGATTAGCTGGGGGAGTGCAGCTTTTTGAAAGCGAAGAAATTGAGTCGCTTCTAGCTGGGTATTTAGCCTACCCGAAAGGGAGTCTACCTCAGTCTGAGCGGTGGATCGAAGCACCGCCTATTCACCGATTCACAGAATGGCTACATCAAGAAGGAAACGCACTAGGGCGTGGCCTTATCTGATCTGGTCTATTACTTACTTGCTCGCTGCTGGCGTGCATGGTGTAGCACGGGGCTGAGTTTCGCGCGGAGGATTTCTATCTGCGCGATGTCCTGCTGTGCCTGCAGGGTGCTCTGAGTGATCTGTTCTGCCTTACGGAAGCGTGCCCATTCGAGATTTAGGCAGTTCTCAAGTGCGTCAATGCGAGCATTGATGAAGGAATTGAACTGCTCGTTTACCAGATCATGCCAGTCGCTGAGTCGCTTCGCTATGGTATTGCGACCTTCGCTGCGCCACTGATGCGCGACATCCTGATAGCTGTAGTGCTTGTCCAGCATTCCGAGGAACTTGCGCTCTTCGAGCTTACCTAGCTCGATAGGGCTGCAGTCCAAGGGGATGTTTACCCAGGCTTCAATGATAGCAGATGTGAGGTCGCTTTTCATATCCTCGACGTCGCGACGCTGAAGTATGCTCGCGCAGCTAGTGAGTTTCTGCTTCTCTAGCTCGGTGAGTTCGCAGTATTTCTCAGGGGCGAGTACATGCGTCTCCTGCTCGGCTGCGAGTTCTCCGAGATCTTGCTCCACATTGGTGAGGATGCGGTTGAGCTCTTCGCCTGATTGCTTGCGCTCCAAGTACTCATGTGGGAAGTAGCCATCCAGATTCATGTCAAGGATGAGATCAAGACGGCGATTGAGATTTTCCTTTGCCTCATCGGCAAGATACTTGCTGCGGAGGCGACCTTCGAAGAGGTTCTGATTCTCGATGGCGTCGCGCAGCTGAGATTTATCCATGAGCATCTTTATTTGATTCTCCAGCTCGTGGAGATGGGAAAGATGATCCTCCGATTTCTTCTGCTGCTCCTTGAGAGCCGTGTCGATGTCTTCTAGTGTCTTATGTAGGTGGTCTAGGGAGTTTTTCGCGAGGATGAGCTCGCTGTCGCTGAGGTCGCTGAGGATGTCTGATTCGAGCTCATGGAGGTGAGACTCAACTGTCGCTTCGCGCTTGCCCTCTATCTGCCACCACGCCAGCCCAGCATTCACGGAGCTGCTTGGGATGATTTTTTTAAGAATATCGGCGAGGATTTTTTGTGTGTTGTTCTGCTGGCGGTTCTGATCCTTATTTAAGCCTTCGCTATCCTTCCAGAATTGGGCTTCGATGCGGTTCTGCACGACTCGAATGGGGCGAGGCGACTGCTCCATTGCTTGCTTGAGGTAATGACGCGTGTCTGGGGTGAGGGCGGCAAAGCTGCTCTGGACGAGAAGGAAGTAGTCCGCATTGCGGTTCATCCATGCGTGGAGCTTCTCGTCATGCCAGTTTGACTGTAGACCATCCATGCCAGGCATGTCAATGAGGGCTATGCCTGATTGAAGCAAGCGAGCATCGGGTTCGACGAGGAAGATGGCCGCGCAGTTCGCCTGTGTGCGCCCCATGGCCCATGCTTCCAGATGCTCAGCCTCCAGCGGGCGACGATCCAGACTTATCTTTTCCCTGAATGCCTCACCATCGATGCCGCGCAGATGATCGATGACGAGCTCGAATAGCTCCTGTTCGCCCAGTGTGTGTGTCGCCTTCGGTGAGAAGAGCTCTAGTCGTTCAGTACCATCTGGGCTAGCCAGAATAATGAGGGGAAGACGCGTGGTCTCGATGCCGAGCTCGGTCGCGCAGAGATCACGACGCGCTAAGCAATTGCTTAGCGTCGATTTTCCGCTTTTCACAGAACCTATAGTCGCCATGAGGATGAGCTTAGAATCGAAGCGATTAATGCTGCGTTCCAGTTCGCGCGCGTGGCGTATGGCTAGCTGCTGAAGATCTGCAGAGGGGCTTGGGGTCTTGCGCAATTGCTCAAGGTAGTCTCGGCTCTCAGAAATCAATGGATTCGTCGCTTCTTGCATGGAGTGAATCATACACCTATATGAGCATGTGGACAAGATAAATCAACTCTGAATCTATGTCGTACACACTCAAAGAAATCTAATAAAATTTCAAGAATTGTGAATTATCAAAAGCATGGAAGTGCTGATACAAAATGAAATATTCAGTCATATTCTTACTGTGATCCGCATTTCCTACTTGCCTGATTCTAGATAGCTGTGCTAATATGATCACGTAATGAAATACTCAACTCTCCATCTCGTAAAAAAAGGTTTCACGCTCATTGAGCTCATTATCGTTATTGCTATCCTTGGCACATTGGCAGCCATTGGCTATCCAGCCATCATGGGCGCGGTAGACAAGGCTCGCGTATCCACAGCACGTAAGCAAGGTGCTGATATCGTCCAAGCCGTCAAGCGATTCGGCGATGACTACAATGGTATGCTTCCTATCAATGACGTTATCCTTGAGCCTAATGAAGATGATGAATACGTCATGACATTAGACGGAGGGAAAGATGGTGACTTCCTCGCCATCCTCACAAACCGCGAAAAGGGTGATGACCGCATCAACTCTGAGCGCAATCAGTACCTCCCTTCAGATTTACAAGACAGCCCTTCCGATGGTCTCTTTGAAAACGAATCTGGCGAACTCGGTCTCTTCGACCCATGGGGTTCCGCCTACGGTCTTGTTCTTTCCATGAACATGGAGAGCAATAAGGGTGCTATCGATCCTTTCACTGGTGACTTCTCCGGAAAACAGTGCCTCGTCTACTCTCTTGGTCCAGACGAAGAGGGTAAACCACAACTTGCTAGCAAAAAACCTGCTAACAGCCGCGGATCACGCCCAACACGTGGCACCCGCAAAAACAACGCGGCAGCCGCAGACGCAGCCGCCGACTACAATGACTCCATCGAGGACAATGTGTACTCATGGAAAACGATAAGTAAATAATGAAGAACTTTATCACGGACGACGTCCGCATTAAAGACATACGGGCACTCATCTCGCCTGCCATCCTCATGGAAGACTTCCCTGCTAGTCAGGAAGTCTCCAAGGTGGTCTATGACACGCGAGAAGATCTGCGACGCATCATCAAGCATGAAGATGACCGCTTAGCGGTCATGGTAGGTCCTTGTTCCATCCACGACACAGTAGCAGCCATAGACTATGCGCAGCGTCTCCTCCTAGCTCGCGAAGAGTATAGTGATGATCTGCTCATCATCATGCGCGTGTACTTCGAAAAGCCACGCACGACTGTAGGTTGGAAGGGTCTTATAAATGACCCGTTCATGGACAACAGTTTTAACATTAACTCTGGTCTCCGCATGGCACGCGGTCTGCTCCTCCGTCTTGGAGAGATGAAGATCCCCGCCGCCACTGAGTTCCTCGATGTTATCACGCCTCAGTACGTCTCTGACCTCATTTCATGGGGTGCAATCGGAGCACGTACAACGGAGAGTCAGGTTCACCGTGAACTTGCCAGCGGCATGTCCATGCCCATAGGCTTCAAGAACGGTACAACTGGCAGCGTGCAGATCGCAGTAGACGGTATTGTCTCTGCCCAGAGCCCTCACAGCTTCCTCTCCGTGACAAAGCAAGGTGTATCCGCTATCGTTTCCACTGAGGGGAATGAGTGCTGCCACACCATTCTTCGTGGTTCCACACAGGGACCAAACTACGGTGCTGAGTTCGTGAAGAATGCTTGGGATCTCCAGCAAAAAGCTGGTATCTCGAATCGCATCATGATCGACTGCTCACATGGCAACAGCAACAAGCGCTGGGAAGAGCAAACCCTCGTCGCGAAGAGCGTCGCCGACCAGCTAGCAGCAGGTGATGAGTTCATCGGATCAGTCATGGTCGAGAGCAACATCGGCTGTGGCAGTCAGAAGTGTATCCCTGGCGAGCCTCTCGAGTACGGAGTCAGCATCACAGATGCCTGCATCGACTGGGAAGGCACGAAGGAGATCTTCGACATCCTCGCAGCAGGTGTACGCGCACGCCGCGCCCTCAAGAAGAGCTAAGCTAAGCGCTATCCATATTTAAAGAGACCTGAGCAGTTTATCTGCTCAGGTTTTTTTATAGTCGAAATTGTTATTTTGTAATACTTTACTTTTTTATTGAGAATATAGAGAGCTTAGCTTAT
>CAYJLR010000153.1:0-5045 GCA_964370895.1 uncultured Akkermansia sp.
CTCTCGACCTTATCTGCATCGAGGAGTAAGTCCTCAGCTAAGATTGCTTCGAGCTGTAGTTGGTTCGTCTGCTCCGCTAGGCATAAGGGAGACATGAGGGCGATGCAAAGGAGGGTGGTTTTCATGGTATTTAATAGGGTTTTTTTATGAAATTGAGGACTGATGTATAGCTATCTTTCCTGTCTGATGATAAATAAACTTTAAACTGATGTCAAACTACATTTTTGTTACACTTGTCATATCGTCTATGGAAAAAAAGCCCCAGCAGTGTTGCTGGGGCTTTTGTCAATCGATGAGTAGGTGTGAGCTAATAGGGGGAAGAGTGGACGTGAGAGAGTATTAATTTTTTTTCTCCCAGCTGAAGGGCTCGAAATCTGATTCGCTGTCCACCCACTCGGGGCGACGACGAGCGTAGATGAGCAGTGGCAGCCCTGTGAAGATGATCACACCCGCGATGAGCAGTGTCACGTAGAGCCATGGACTCCCTACAGGAATCTGGCTAGGAGGGATGAGGCTGAGGATGAAGACAAGCATGCTACCCAGTAAGCCTATGCCTGCGAAGATCCACATGCCGACATATTTCCCCCCAGGTACGCGGAAACCGCGTGGCGTGTCAGGAGACTTATGTCGTAGGTAGATGGCAGCCGCGAACATGAGCATGTACATGATGAGGTAGAGTAAGATGGTGAGCTGAGCGATGATCTGGTAGGCTGCTTGTACGCTGGGCATAATGACGAAGAAGATAGAAAGCAGGGTGACGATGCTTCCCTGAATGAGCAGGATATGCGTCTGTACACCGTTCTTATTCGTGCGCTGCATGAAGCGTGGCAGATAGCCAGCACGTCCGACTTCTAGTAAGCCCTTTGAGGGACCCGCGACCCAAGTGATGACCTGGGCGAGTACACCAAAGGCGAGGAAGCCAGCCACGATATTGCCCATCCACGAAATACCGAAGTAGGCAAAGAGCTTATCATAGGCGACGAGCAGGCTCTGCACGAGGTTAATCTGGCTATTAGGAATAATAAAGCCTATCGCCAGTGTACCAAAGACGAAGATACATACGGTAATGAGCGAGGCTATGCCTATGGCGAGCGGGTAATCACGCTTCGGGTTCTGCGTATCTTTGACATGCACCGCGCTCATTTCCATGCCCGCGTAGAAGAGGAAGATGCTCGCTGCCAGAACAATGGTATTAAAATTGCTCAGGTCGGGGAAGAACTTCCCTGCGTCCATCTGCACGTGGATAGGATTTCCCATCCCCCAGTAGACCATACCCATGAGGATCAAGAGAGCTGCAGGCAATATGGTGCCGAGTATAGACCCCCACTTCATGATAGCGACACTCATGCTGAGACCTCGGAAGTTGAGCAGAGTCGCAGCCCAATAGACTAGCAGGACGATGGCTAGCACGTAGAAGCTATTCGACGAGAGGGCGCTATCCCAGCTTTGATCAGGTCCCATGAAAGCGAGTGCGACAGCGGCAAAGGTCAGTACAGTGGGGAACCAGATGGTGCTCTGTATCCAGAGTAGCCAGATGGCGACGAAGCCCGCCTTCGCGCCGAAGGCCTCGCCCACCCAGCGGAAAACGCCTCCCTTCTGCGGCCAAGCTGTGGTGAGCTCAGCTGCGATAAGCGAGACTGGGATGAGGAAGAATATAGCGGCAAAGAGGTAATAGAAGGCGGAGCTCAGCCCGTAGGTGCTTTCAGCCGCGAGACCTCGAAGACTGACGATAGCCGCGACGTTCATCATCGCTAGGGCGAAGACACCGATGCGGCGCTTAGGGGGGGATGTGCTGGGTGGATGTTCAGACATGGTATGATGGGATGCTTGTTTGTTTATAATTTATTTTTAGAAGTGCCAGACACTTTGGATCTGCAAGACACACGCTCCATCGTCGCCTGTACTGTGGATGGGGTTGAAGATATACTGAATATCAGGCTGTATGAAGAAGGTGGGGGTGATCTGGAAAACGGTCGTGAGTTCTACTCCGTACTCATCCTTGTGCACATAGGGCTTTTGGCTCTCATCAGCGCGTGCCCAGTAGAAGCCCAGCGCGACTTGTTCCTTATTGGACTTGCTCCCCCAGCCTTCGCTGGTAAAGGGGGCTTGTAGTACGAGCCCTGCAGAAGCGGCTGCTTTCACTCCAGTAGTGCGCGCGGCATCGGGATCATTGTAGCCTGCGCGGGAGAAGAATCCCATAGGATTGTGTCGACCGAGCTGCTGCTGGATATTGATTGCAGCTCCCGCGCCTGTCTCTCCATCGTGCTCGGTGATGGTGTATTGGAGGCGATAAGTACCAGCGCCACATGCCGCATCTTCATCAAGGATGTAGCCTACCTCAGCAATGTGCGCCCAGTAATTGCTGCTGATGTAGTTGAAGGGATTATGATTAAGTGGAGTCTGAGTACCAGAGGTATAATAGAGAGCGTAGAAGTTCGGGTGGGGCTGCCATGCGGTCATGTATGCCCAGTTTCCCCAGAAGAGAGGGAGGGTGGAGCTGTAACCGAAGGCTGAGTTCATCAGATTTCCATTCCAAGATGCAGCGTAGGCATTCTGGTCGAGAAAATTAGTCGGATCCATCGTTCCCACCATGAAGACGAACTCACCATCAAAGGCGCTCATGCCTAGTGAGAGATTAGAAATGAAGGGACCATTGCCACCGAAGTAGCTTCCCTGTGGATTGATGAGCGTGCCAGTGCTATCTTGGGCATTGTAGTTGCGCTGGCTGAAGCCCATGCCGCGTCCCCAGTTCGCTTCCATCATCATGAAAACACCGAAGGAATCGTCGCGAGTCTTCGCGAGGTACCATGCTGCCCATAGTTCCCCAGTAAATGAGGTGAAGTCGCGCTTCTGCCCATCAGTCGATGAGGTGATACCTGTGTAGTTAACAGCGAGGGTGAGGTCATATGCGACACCTACGCTTGACATACGACTTTTCATCTGTTGAGCGGCTGAGGATAGAGGATCACTTTTGATCATCTCTGAGGGCTCGATGCAGCTGTTACCTATCACAAAGAGGCTGTCGAGATAGGGAGCGAATTTCTGCGGCTTGGAAGGGAGAAACTCCCAGTTCCCACACGCCATGGAGTGCTCTGCCTCATGGAACATTTGCGTCATTTTTAATATCTCTGGATGAGTGGCTACGCCTGCCTTGCGCGAGGGCCTCTGCATCCACCCTGGCCAGACTTCAAGAGTACGAGGTGATATGTTCTCATGCTCAAGGATAAAGACACGCATGTCTTCAGACGCATCGATGTAGTTCGTGCCAGGGGAGGAGGCAAGTGCACTAGCGCAGCTCAGGACAGATAGGGAGGTGATCAGTGTGTTCATACAAAAATTATGACTTCAGGGTAGAGAATTTTGTTTAATATCATATAGAATTAATATATAACATATATAAAACAAATCGCCCCCAGAGCTTATCTAAAATACATGCCGATGAATAATCCCACCCCACAGAATCTCCTCGTAGATGACGAAGCCAATAGCAGTATCTTTGGCAGTACTTCGACATCTCACTATCTACCCACACATTGCATGTCGGAGCACTCGCTGCGTGCCGAAGATGCCTGTCAGCTCATCGAAGAGGAGTTACTCCTCGACGGTAATGCACGTCAGAACCTCGCTACCTTCTGCCAGACATGGGATGAAGCGCAGGTACATCGCCTCATGGATCTGAGCATTAATAAAAATCTCATCGACAAAGATGAATACCCTCAGACTGCCGAGCTCGAGATGCGCTGCGTGCGCATACTTGCCTCGCTATGGAATGCCCCTGATGCTGAGCAATCCATAGGCTGCGCGACCATAGGCTCGAGTGAGGCCTGCATGCTCGCGGGGATGGCTGCCTTGCGTCGCTGGCGTGCACGTCGTAAGGCGGAGGGCAAGCCTCATGACACACCGAACTTCGTCTGCGGACCTGTCCAGATCTGCTGGCACAAGTTCTGCCGCTACTGGGATGTCGAGATGCGAGAAGTCCCTATGGAGAAGGGCGTTTACTCGCTCACCCCTGAGGTGCTCGCTGACCATGTGGATGAGAATACCATCCTCGTCATGAGCACGCTGGGAGTCACCTACACGGGAGAATACGAAGATGTCGAAGCGATAGCTAGGGCGCTCGACAATATTGCAGCGACGGGAGGACCTGATGTCGACCTGCATATAGACGCCGCGAGTGGGGGCTTCCTCACTCCCTTCCTCGCACCTGATCTCCTTGTGGACTTCCGTCTACCCCGAGTGAAGTCCATCAGTGCGAGTGGGCATAAGTTCGGACTCGCACCACTTGGCTGTGGCTGGGTGCTGTGGCGCAGCAAGGAAGATCTGCCAGAAGATCTGATATTCAATGTGAACTACCTAGGCGGTAGCATCCCCACCATCGCGATCAATTTCTCACGACCAGCAGGGCAGGTCGTCGCGCAGTATTATAACTTTGTTCGCTTGGGGAAGGTAGGCTATAGGCAGATCCATGAAGCCTGCTACCACGTCGCTGCGTGGCTGTCAACCGAGATCGCGAAGCTGGGTAAGTTCGACTTCATCACCACGGGTGACCCGCTGAGTGGCATACCCGCCCTTTGCTTTAGCATACAGGAAGATGGGGTGGAGAAACAAGAGGGGTTCTCACTCTATGAGCTCTCTGATCGCCTCCGCATGCGTGGCTGGCAGGTACCAGCCTACAGCATGCCCGAGCATGTCACCTCACTAGTCGTGATGCGCCTCGTGATCCGTCAGGGATTCTCGATGGATATGGCACGCCTCTTCTTGCGAGATTTTGAAAATGCGTTAAACTTCCTTCGCAAGCACCCGAGCCCGACGAGACTCAATGAAGAAGAATGCTTGAGCTTTTCACATACTTAAATAGATACAAGAAGGAGATACAGACGAAGCCCAGTGGTCTATACCACTGGGCTTCGTGAATTTAAGGGGAGGGCTTACGCTTATCGCTGTAAGCGTATCTTTAGAGTATTATCATCGCCTTCATTGCTGAGGCGTGCATAAACAGCCTTAAAGGGGGGCATGTCACCTTCATACAGGATGCCATAGAAGAG
>CAYJLR010000154.1:0-4980 GCA_964370895.1 uncultured Akkermansia sp.
GGAAAACGAATTGCGAGAACTTGCCTAAAGGGTATAGATAATTTTACTCATAATGAACATGTAAGACTTGATGGTCTCTATATATGGGTGACGTAATACCCATAAGTACCCCTTAAATGGGAGTCCAGAGGGACACTTATCTCAGCGATGAACGCGCGAAAGCGTCATGCAGAGAAGACGCGAAAACAAGCGCACTAGCTACCCAAGAGTCAAGCATATCTTGCTATATGCTTGACGAGCCGTGGACAAGGAGACGAGATTAACACACATCTCCAAAACAAAGTTCCATTGTTTCTTTCGGGTGAAGTAATGACGAAGTCAGGTCCTTCTAATAGAATACATAGCTAAAACACACACATTACTGCTTCCTGCGGCTTTAATAGTAATAGCTTTATTGACGGAGATTTTAATGTTGGCATGTTAGGGTATTGTAGTTGACGTAGTCCTGCTTTTTATTTATTATTAATAGGGAATAGATGTTATGAGATATATGAATGTAATACTCTATGCTTCAGTTTCTTCTCTTGCTGGGGGACTGTTAGGCTATGATATGGGGATATCGGGAGGAACGATTTCTCTGTTGAGTGATTACTTCGGTCTAGATGCCACCATGAAGGGGCTGGTTATCTCGGTGTTTATTCTAGGGGCTGCAATAGGGAGTGCGTTCACACGTGTGCTGAATGATGAGTGGGGACGCAAGATGGCTATTTTTGCAGGTGCTTTCTTATTCTTTCTCGGTGCGCTAGGCGTTAGCCTCTTTGGGGAGGATATATCTTGCTTTATGGTGATGAGAGGGTTAGCGGGAATAGGGATGGGGATTTTATTCTCCTCAGTTCCTGCTTATATTACAGAAATATCGCCCTCATCTTTGAGAGGACGACTTGGTTCTCTCATCCAGTTGACGACTGGGATTGGCATCGTGATAGGGTATGGAGTTACTTACGCCTTATTGGAGCATGCATCCCATCTGCCTGCGCTGTGTGCCAGCTGGCTGTTTATCTACAGTACAGAGCTTATCCTAGCCGTTATTTACCTGGGCTTAATCGCATTGATCGCAGAGAGTCCCATCTGGCTGATCATGCAGCAAGAGGATAGCAAGGCGGTACGAGTGATCAGAAAGATATGGCCAGATGTCGATGCTCAGGACTTTATAGTCCAGAGAAGGCAGCTAGATATCCATGCTACACCGTCGGAAGATCTGGTAGAAAAGATGAAGCGATCTGGGGCATATAGAAAACTACTCATCATAGCTATCGCCATCACGGCGTTTAACCAGCTTTGCGGCATTAATCCTATTATTTATTATGCCCCAGAGTTGCTCAAGAAGATTTTTCACAATTCGAATCTCGATGCTGAGGTGGCGATTTTCACGGGGGGTATTTTTATGATGGGCTCGATAGCCTCATTGGCCATCGTCGATCGCATCGGACGTCGTAGTTTGTTGTTTATAGGTCTCTTGATCATGACGATTTCTCTGTTGGCGATTTCTACCTGTTTGTACTTTGAGATATACTCATTAGTCGTTGTGGTGTTTATCTTTGCATTTATTTTTGCCTATAATTTTTCTAGTGGAGCGATAAGGTTTTTGTACGTAGGTGAGTTAACCCCGACGCGAGCGAGGGCTTCGATGCTTGGGTTGGCTGGGATTGTGAACTGGAGTGTGGATTTTATAGTCTCATGGTCATTGCCTATTATTGCAGGTAGCGCCGTGCTCAATCTGAGTTTTCATGGGTCTGCTGTTTACCTGATGTATACATTCTTCTGCATTCTCTTTTTAATACTCATCCTCTACTTACCTGAAACGAAGGGAAAATCTCTACACGAGATTTCTCAGTACTGGCTTCACCATAAATCTCAACACAAAACACACAATTATGAAAAATAATAATAATATTAGTAATGAGCGATTACTCAATGAACTGGAAGTTGATTACCAGAAAGGGCTTTCAAGCGAAGAGGCTCTGAAGCGCCTCCAAAGAGATGGGAAAAACGCCATCGAACAGACTCGTAAAACTTGGTGGCAAAAAATGGCACCCTATTACTGGGGACCCATTCCATGGATCATAGAGGTGGCTATCGTCCTATCTCTTTTCAGTGGGGATATCAAGGACTTTATCGTGATTACGAGCCTCCTGCTGTTTAATTCCTTTATTGGCTGGAGGCAGGATAAGAGTGCGCAAGATGCTTTAGAGGCGTTGAAAAATGATCTCGCTCTGCGAGCGAATGTGATGCGCGATGGGGAATGGTCAGACATCGATGCCGCAGAGCTCGTCTGCGGGGATATTATATCAATCAAGTTGGGAGGTATCGTACCAGCAGACTGCCAGATCCTGCAGGGTGAATATCTCGAAGTGGACCAGTCAGCTCTCACTGGGGAAAGCATGCCGGTGACAAAAAAATGTGGTGATGCCCTCTATTCTGGCTCTATCGCCAAAAAAGGCAGTATCAAAGCCGTGGTGAACGCTACAGGTCTTAATACATACTTCGGAAAAACCGCCAAACTGGTAGGTAAGGCAGGTGCTAAGAGTCATCTATCAGAGCAGCTTTCCCAGATAGGGAACTTCCTCATCATCGGAGCTTTGATTCTCTCATCCATTTTGGTCTGCGTGGAACTATTTGTTTACAATATGACTCCGCTGGAGGTGATTCGCATCGTGCTAGTACTCCTCGTCGCGACAATCCCCGTGGCGATGCCAGCTGTGATCTCAGTGACTATAGCTCTCGGTGCCTTGGTGCTTTCGCGTATGAAGGCCATTGTATCTAAGCTTAACTCTATTGAGGCACTGGCCAGTGTAGACGTACTCTGTAGTGATAAGACAGGAACGCTGACTCAGAACCTTTTGAGCGTAGTTGACGTGATACCGGCCTCTGACTACACACGTGAGCAGATCATATCCTATGCTTGTATGGCCTCAGAAAAAGGATCAAAAGATGTGATAGATCGAGCTATATTTGCAGCACAGTGTGAAGCTACGGAAGACTATAGCTTAACAAAGTTTGTCCCCTTTGATCCTGTCGCTAAGATGGCGCAATCTGTCGTTGATTACCAAGGAAAAACTATGCGCGTAGCCAAGGGCGCAACGCAGGTTATCTCCAAGCTATGCCAACTGGAAGGCTCTGCTCTCAATGAGCTAAATGAAAGTGTAAACGCGCTAGCCCAGCGAGGATACAAGGCTCTGGGCTTGGCCATAGGTGACGAGTCACAGTGGCATTATGCAGGGACGATATCGTTAGCTGATCCTCTGCGTCCAGATAGTAAGTCTACTATAGCGAATCTTGAGGCTGAAGGGATAGCTGTGAAACTGATCACAGGCGATAGCCAAAATATAGCAAAGGAAGTAGCAGGAGAGCTCTCTATAGGGACGAATATCTTGCTTGCAAAGGATGTCTTCAGCGATACTGAAAATGCAGCTATAACCCCTGAGATGAGAGCGATGGTAGAATCTTCGAACGGTTTTGCTGAGGTATTCCCGCAGCATAAGTATGAAATTGTCAAGACACTACAGGAAGCAGGCCATATCTGCGCTATGACAGGGGATGGTGTAAATGATTCCCCCGCTCTCAAGCAGGCTGACTGCGGCATTGCAGTTTCTGGGGCTACTGATGCGGCTCGAGCAGCGGCAGCTCTGATTCTGACCGATACAGGGTTAGGCGTTATTGAGAATGCCATTGCTGAGGCAAAGCGCATCTTCGCACGTATGATGAGTTACATATACTACCGTGTTTCCATGACAGTTAGTATCATGACCCTAGCAGTGATCGTAACCACTCTGGGCAGCATCATACTGGAACGTGTCGTGCCTGAGCATGGAGTTTCCTTTTTCCCTCTGACTGCGATCATGCTGGTGACACTTGCACTTCTGGACGATATTCCCATCATGGCGATCGCTTATGATAATACTCGTATTTCAGCTAAACCATCAGTGTGGAATCCGCGACGAGTTTTCACGATTAGCTTGATCATGGGGGGGCTTTCTGTGATCCAGAGTCTAGGCCTACTGCTATGGGTAGACCGCTCATGGATGGATATCACTAATTATGGGCAGTTGCAGACGATTGTATTTTTGCAATTAGTAGTTGGCGGCAGTTTACTCTTATTTGTCACGAGGCAGACGCGTTGGTTCTTCTCCTCCCCTGGGCCGAATCTGAAACTCCTTCTCGCCATCCTAGCAACCCAAGTACTTGTCTTCATCATGGTGCACTTCGGCTTCCTAGTCGATGCAATCGCTCTAAAAGAAATAGGCTTCGTGTGGGCGTACAATCTCATCTGGATGTTCCCGCTCTCAGGCGCAGCTGTGCTATTACATCGTCATTACGATAAAAAATCATAGTGTAACTGAAAGATATTATGTGAGTGATTTCTCTAACAAGCTAAAATATAGCGAGTTAGATTTGCTAAATTATGAAATCTATGGCAGATTGATGGCCTATGAAGACAACTGCATTCATGATGACGGTTGCATTCTTTAGCCTGTATGCGCAGGCTTCAGATTGCACAAGCACGAACTCCAGCACTCCAAAGGCATCCGAATGCCCCACCCCCATGATCAAGGAATGTGGCGGTGTGCAAGGCTGTGGTCAGGAGTGGGCTGATATTGAAACTGTAACTGTCGCTGCTGCCAGTGGCGAGCCTATCGCTCAGTTCATTATCGCCTACATCACCGAGAATGATCCCAGCATGGCTGCTAACAAGGGCATGGCTGCTGACATGTACAGCAAGGCACTACCAGGCTTACAGAAGGCTGCTAAGGACGGTAACAAGAAGGCTTGCCGCGCCCTTGCCCATATGTACGCTACTGGCTCTGGTGTGGAGAAAAACCCAGAAATGGCGAAGCAATATATGAAGGAATGTGGCGACTGCTGTGGTTCCGCAAAATGTCAGCCAGACGGCTGCATGAAGCCGAAGCACTAAGTCACCTTGCATATAGTATAAACTCGTATTACTTTTTTTGAGTAATACGAGTTTATGTTTTGAAGAAT
>CAYJLR010000155.1:0-4937 GCA_964370895.1 uncultured Akkermansia sp.
AAGAAGTGTTGGTTTCATAAATTATAATTGTGGTTTGAGTTTGAACTCGGTTAGCAGCATTCTACCTATTTAACCACTCTATGGCAAGCAGGAAATGGGGAGCATGTAGATTTAATGCATAACAAAAAGAAACAGAGCCCAGTCTACAAGACTGGGCTCTGTGATAAATTAATTATGATCTTGGACTTATTTTGCCTGAGACATAGCTTCGCGCTGTGCTGCGGCATTCTTTAGAATACCGTCTGCCTGAATCATGATGCCATCTGCAAATTGCTTGATCTGGGCTGCATTTTCTGGTGTTTCCTTAGCTAGCTCATAAAGGTAAGCCTGAATAGCGAGGATGTCATCGTTTGTTTCAGCCTTAATCATGAGAATCTGGAGCTTCACTTCCATGAGGAAGACCTTAGCTTCAGGAAGAAGATCAGGCTTAGCGAGTTCTTCTTCTACGATTTTGATCGCTGCAGGAAGGGCGGCAAGATCAGAGCCTGCTTCTGTGAGGCGACCTTGGATGCGCTGCATTTCAAGCTGTGCTGCAGCCTTCGCCTGCTCGGCCTTATTCAGCCCGAGAGTGTCTTCTGTATCGAGAGCTTTGATCTGAGCGATGAGGTCAGCATTTGTTCCGCGAAGATCAGCAGGAAGCGCCATGTAGACATCATAGAGAGCCTTTGCCTTAGCGGCTTCTGGAGCAGATGCAGCGGCTGCGAGAGCTGCTGTCATAGCATCGGAAACAGCGAGAGCCTGAGAGACTTGCTCTACATTTTCGCGGCCGCCAAGGAAGCCAGCTGTGACGATACCGTCAGGATTGAGAACCAGCATGGTAGGGAAAGCCTCGATCTTCATCTTCTGAGAAAGCTCGCGGTTCTTTTCGAGCAGGCCTTCTGGAAGCTGCTTCTGATTAGGAAGATCGATTTCTACGAGAACATACTTATCCTTCGCGAATGCATCAAACTCAGGCTTTTCAAGGACATTAGCCTTGAGTGCCTTGCATGGAGGGCACCAGTCAGAGCCCGTAAAGAGTACGAGTACATTCTTCTTTTCTGCAGCGGCCTGAGTGAGAGCTGCAGGGAGATCAGTACCCCAATTAGCTGCCATAGCAGGGGCGACGATAGCGGATAGCGCGAGGGCTGAAAAGATCACTTGATTCATGATTTTGTAATTATGAACAAGGCTAGCGATAATGCAAGTATAAAATACAGCAAATGTGACATACCATAGTATACTAAGCATTGTATTTTCAATTAGATAACAAAATACCATGTCACACATTATTGAAAAAAAACATTGCCATCCCCTCTCTATATTGTAGAATTATTGGATCTGGGCTAATCCTGCTTATTACTTTGTATGATCTACTTTGTATAGGAGAGCTCACCTAGGAGTGATATACTTATTGTATGAGTGTTCACTACAATTAACAAATCAAATATACATGAATCATCATTATCTATTCCAGACATTGACAGTACTAGTAGGAGCTAGCGTTTGTCATGGGGACGATCTCGCATCGTTCAGCTCCCCTCTTGCGGAGTCACTCAAGCCCGGTATCACAGCCGAGCAAGTAAAAGCGATCGGCGATCCCGCCCTTCGCCAAGCAGCAGAGCAGATGCTCGCAGGTAAATACTCTACAGAATACCGTGTCGCGGAATTCCAGCCACTTCTCAGCCCCAAAGCCCTCGGACGCGCACTGGGCATAGGCGATGGCTACAGTAACTATGAGGGCGTCACTGGCATCATCCTCGACAAGGGCGAAAACACCATCATCGTCGATGGGCTGAAACCAGGTCAGAGCATCACTGTTCTCGTCCCCGATTGGCTGCGTCAGCCGCCCAATGTGAAAGACCCTACAAAAGATCCAAAGGGATGGGGTCTGCACAAAAAAGCCTACACACTCACTAATGGTATCAACAAGATCAATGTTGACAAAGAAGGTCTCGCCTATGTGAGCTACTACTTCGATAATCCAGAAGCTGAGAAAGCGATCAAGATCCACTTCGTCAATGCTACAGAGAATGGCTACTTCGACATCAGCAAGCACGACAATGCCGACTGGGATAGACTCCTCGCTAACACGAAGTACCCCATCATGGACGCCCTCGGTGAGCGCATCCAAGTCGGGTATCCTGTCGAATCCTTCAAGAAGTACACAGCAGGTCGCGGCGTAGAGCTCATCAATGCTTATGATAAGATGATGAAGGCTCAGCACGATCTCATGGGGCTGACGAAGTACAACCGCGTACCAAAGAATCGTATTCTTTCACGCGTGAATTACAATTACTACATGTTCCGTGACGGTGACGGTGTCGCCTACATGGGTGGACCTAGTGGCTACGCGATGGCACTCGTCGCTGACCCTGACCGCGTCAGCAAGGGCGATCCCTGCTGGGGCTTCAACCACGAAGTCGGTCACGCCCACCAGCTGCGCCCTGAGTTTAACTGGGGTGGTCTCGGTGAAGTCAGTAACAATGTCTTCTCCCTCTACGGCACAATGGCTATGGGAAACCCCAGCCTACTCAAGCAGAATAAGCAATACGCCAAGGCACGCGAGGCCATCATCGGTAAGGACATCAGCTACCTCGAGCATGGCGACGTCTTCAGCCGCCTCGTTCCCTTCTGGCAGCTCCAGCTCTACTTCACGAAGAATGGTAACCCAGACTTCTACCCCGACCTCTTCGAAGCCCTCCGCCTTCAGCAAAAGGGTGGTGTCGACGGTGGCTGGGGATCTCGCAAGGGAAATCCTGCAGAATACCAGCTCAACTTCATCAAGCAAGCCTGTAAGGTGGGCAAGACCGACCTCACAGACTTCTTCGACAAGTGGGGCTACTTCCACGTGGGTGAGTTTACAATCGGTGACTACGGCACATACGAGTACAAGATGACTCAGAAGATGGTCGATGACTGTAAAAAGGCCATCGCCGATATGAAGCTTCCTAAGCCAAAGGTCGATCTGACGACACTGGAAGACTAAGAGAGCGTAACTCTCACAATATTATTCAAAAAGCGAAGTGCTGTAATAGCACTTCGCTTTTTTTATATTTTAAAATGAGTCATCAAGGCATAATATTCTTTATTTTTCAATAATTCTATGTATAATGATTCCAACTCACAAATACTTATCAACACTTACACAAAAATATGTTTAAATTAGCCAAAATTATGCTAGGCGCAGCTTTGCTGTGCGGTATTACACTAGGAATAAAAGCGGAAGCAAATGATGCAGCATCACTCGCTGGTCGCGGATTACAGGTAGGCGACAAAGCCCCAGACTTCACACTAAAAGATGCCCAAGGAAAGGATGTCACTCTCAGTGAAGCCTTAAAGCAAGGTCCTGTCGTCCTCACGTGGTATAGAGGCGGATGGTGCCCTTATTGCAACATCGCGCTAAAGGCGCTCAGTGACAAGCTTCCCGCCATCAAGGGTATGGGAGCGCAGCTATTCGCCCTCACACCAGAGCTCCCCGATCAGAGCCTCAACACAGAAGAGAAGAATAAACTCGCCTTCTCCGTGCTCTCTGATCCTAATCTCAAGGTATCAAAGCAATATGACCTCGTCTTTACGCTCGATTCAGACACCGCAACACGCTACGAATCGCGCTTCCAGCTCAGCAAGGTAAATGGGAATAAGGATAACATCCTGCCTATCCCTGCCACCTATGTCATCGACACAGACGGCACTATTACCTTCGCCTATGTGAACCCTGACTATCGTCGTCGAGTCGAGCCTGATCAGGTCATCAACGCCCTGCGCGATATCAATAACAAGAACGCCAATAAGCTCGCTATCCTCTGGACGAGCGGTGATCCTGTCATCGCGGAAAACTTCGTCGGCATGTACGCGCCTACAGCGAAAAAGGCTGGATGGTTCGATGAGGTAGATGTCATCCTCTGGGGACCTGTCAATAAGCTCATCGTCGAAAATCCACGCGTTCAAGCCGAGCTGAAAGAAATGCTCGCAGCAGGCGTGAAGGTGTACTCCTGTGAGGCATGTGCCCGCAGCTACGGCCTCGTCGACGAGCTCAGGAAACTAGGCGTAGATGTGAAGTACATGGGTGTCCCCCTCACAAACTACCTCAAGCGCGGCTACCGCACCCTGACTCTGTAAAGTTATCTCTTTAGAAAATACACTGAGCCCATCTCTGCCAAGGCGGAGATGGGCTCAATTATTGTGAATAACTATGTGAATAAGTTCTCTTAACCGTATGGTACTACTATGAGATATTTGATATTGAAGCATCCGTTGTATGATACTACAGTGGTATATCATGCCGATTCTTACCCGCCCTACTCCCCCTCTCTCACCCACACAAGGAATGGTCTGACTACGCGGGCACAAATGGAGCAAGCTCTACGGACGACTCTACTACCCTCGTGCACTGAGTGCCATCGCGAAGAGACAGCAATAGCTGCAAACTACCGTCCCTGTGTAAGCTACCTTAGAGAGAAATACAAAGTATGTCAGGCGCAGCAAGGCTCCATTTAAATTCGAAAAAATGACTAAAAAAAGGCTTGTTAGCGTAAAGAAACATTTTTATAATACTTCTGATTTAAATTCCTTCTAAAGGAAAAACAACTCATCCTAAGATTATGAAAAACACCATCATTAGCACCATCGTCTTGCTGAGCTCGGTTTCCCTGCTTTCAGCAATGGATCAGAACACATATACAGCTACTTTAAGCCAGATCTCCCAGCTCAAGAGCCGAGCTCAAGCAGCTGAATCTCGTCCAGATTTACGTGATCTTGAAAGAGATATCGAACGCCTCGACGACAAGATCGACGATGCAGAAGATGCGATCGAGCGTCTCGCACATGGTCGCAAATTCACAGCGGCAGAATTAGCACAGCTAAAGCTCATCGACGAGCTCGAAGACAAGCTCGATGACGTAGATGATCTAGTCGAAGATAAGCTGGACCGCCTTCGCTAATTTTAAGTTCCCATTAGG
>CAYJLR010000156.1:0-4842 GCA_964370895.1 uncultured Akkermansia sp.
CATTTTGCTCTTTCGCAAAATGTCTTAAGAATCTGTCTCACGCTGTCGCGCAGCTCGTCGCTTCTTTTAGTTCATAAAAAAAGCCACCTCGTGGTGAGGTGGCTTCTTGGAAAGCTGTGTTCGCTTAGTTCGGCATGTTCAGCTGATACAGCGGCTTATTTGTCGCATGATCAATGATGGCAAATGCTTCGCGATGGATGGATGAGTCCGAGCGGAAGATAAGTCGTCCAGCACATTGACGCTCGAGCTCCATCAGGAGGCTTGAGTCTTCATTCTTGAAGCGTGAGAGTACGTCACTGTTCACGACGATGACCATGTCACCTGCGCTTTCGCGGTGCTTCATGATCATGGCACGAATCTGACGCTGGATCTCTACGCTCATGGTCATGACGCTCTTAATGCGTCCGCGTCCATGGCAGTAGGGGCAGTGGTCATTCACATAGTCGAGCAGTGACTCATTGATTCGCTGGCGGGTCATTTCCATGAGTCCAATGGGCGTGATGGGCATGACTTGGGTCTTCGCCTTGTCTCGACGCAGGGCTTCCTTCATCGCCTTATAGACGGCGAGCTGATCCTTGCGGTGTCTCATATCGATGAAGTCGACGACGACGAGTCCACCTATGTTGCGCAGGCGCAGCTGGCGGGCGATTTCTTTCGCGGATTCGAGGTTTGTTTCTAGGATGGTGCGGTCGAGATCCTTGTTCCCTTTGTTTCTACCGGTGTTGATGTCGATGGAGATGAGGGCTTCTGTTTCGTCGATGACGAGGTAGCCACCACAGGGGAGGAGTACTTGGCGCTGGAAGGCTTCGTTGATCTGCTTCTGCACACCGAGTTCTTCAAAGATGGGATTGCGCGTGGTCAGATGCTGGATATAGCGCTTCGAGCGACGTGAGATGCCGCCAGCGATTTCTTGCATGCGCTGGGTGGTTTCCTGATTGTCACAGATGATGTAGTCGACATTGTCCGTGAGGAAGTCACGTGCTGTGCGTTCGATGAGGTCGGGCTCGCGATACACGGCGAGGGGGGCTTGGCGTGAGCCCGCCTTCTCTTCGACTTCATTCCATTGCTGGAGGAGCATGGCGAGGTCGCGTACGAAGTGGCGGAAGCGCTGGCCCTGCGCTACCGTGCGCATGATGATGCCCATGCCTTCTGGCACGTTGAGTTTCTGCACGATCTTGCGCAGTCGCTGACGTTCCTTCGGGTCATCAATCTTACGAGAGATGCCGAATTGGTCAGTGAAGGGCATGAGGACGATGTAACGACCTGCGAGTGATATGTTTGTCGTGACACGAGGTCCCTTCGAGCTGATGGAGCCTTTTGTCACCTGTACCATGATTTCTGAGCCTATGGGGTAGATCTCAGGGATGTCTTTGCTGGTGATTTTCTTTTGCTTTTTCTTGGGGCGACCTTCGCGCTGTATCTCTTCGAGCGAGGAGTCGAGGGCGAGTGGGAGGGCATCCCAGAAGTGGAGGAAGGCGTTCTTTTCGTAGCCGATGTCGACGAACATGGCTTTCAGCCCTGGTTCGATGTTTTTCACGCGGCCTTTGAAGATGCCGCCTACGATGTTGTTTTCACCTTCACGTTCAATGCTGTATTCTTCGAGGACGCCGTTTTCGAGTGTTGCGACGCGGCGTTCGAGTTTTTCAGAATTGATGACGATGGTTGTGCCTTGCATGGGGTCGCATTGGCCAAACCCAAACAAGCGCTTTACGGAATGTATCATTTTAGAGATAAAGGACAAGATTAAATAAGTGGTTAAATTGAAACGTGTTTTCAATCGAGTGATGTATGCACGCAAGCCATGCCAAGTGCGTATCTGCGACTTAGATGGCTGGTGTGGGATCACTCAGGGCGAAAAATGCGTTTAGTCTTCGAAGACTACGTCATTTTCCTGCAGGTACTTGCCTGTGCCTTCTGCGACTGCTCCCAAGGGATCGTCTGCAATGAAGATGGGCAAGCCGGTCTCCTCGTGCAAGAGGGCACTCAGACCACGCAGGAGTGCTCCACCACCAGCCACGGTAATACCGCGGTCGTAGAGGTCACTTGCGAGCTCGGGGGGACAATGATCGAGCGTCTGGCGTACGGCATTGACAATAATATCGAGTTTGTCCTGAAGGGATTCTCGAATTTCTTGTGAATTGATGGTGACTGTCTTAGGGAGACCTGTTCCACGGTCGCGACCCTTGACGTCCATCGTGAGTTCTTGCTGGAGAGGGTGTGCTGAGCCTATGTTTGTCTTAATGTCTTCGGCTGTGCGAGGTCCAATAAGGAGGTTATGGGCTGCTTGCATGTGACGGATGATGGTGTCATCGAGTGCGTCACCGCCACATTTTTCCGATTGGCTATACACGATGCCGGCTAGGGAGATAATAGCGACTTCTGTCGTACCACCGCCAATGTCAACAATCATGTTACCAACGGGTTCTGAGATGGGGAGTCCGACGCCAATCGCTGCGGCCATAGGCTCTTCGATGAGCTGGACGCGGCTGGCGCCTGCCTTCATGGCGGAGTCTTCGATCGCGCGACGCTCTACCTCAGTGATGCCACTCGGATGAGCGATGAGGATACGAGGACCGCGAAGACGACGCTTCTGACTGGCTTTTTTAATGAAGTAGCTGATCATCTGCTCTGCTACTTCGAAGTCGGCGATCACGCCTTCTTTGAGAGGTCGGATAGCTACAACGCTGTCGGGGGTACGACCCACCATGCGCTTAGCTTCTTCGCCTACGGCCTTAACTTGGTCGCCTTTAATGGCTACCACAGAAGGTTCGCGTAGGACGATACCTTGATTTTTGATATAAATCAGTGTGTTAGCTGTTCCTAGATCGATGCCTATATCGCAGGGATTAAGGAAGCTAATTTTTTTGAGAAATCCAAACATTTGTAAATAAAAGTTAATGATAGGTAACGAGGACTCTCCTCTGCTCATCTAGCACCCATCCGTTTCACGGGAATTGAGCCTTAATGCTTTTTGCTCAGACGGAGATCGTGAATGTAAATCTATTCTTCTCGTCCGCGAAATTATGATGAATAAGTCACGCCATGTCAAGGATAAAGAGGGTTATGGCGAAGGAAATAGCGGATTTTATTCCCGCGACCATTTATCCCACCAAGAGCGATAAATTTGCGGGTGTAATTCGCTAGGGCGTACTTCTGATCTATCACTCCAGAAAACGGCCGTATGTAGCACAGGGACGCCCATCTCAGTAAGGTAAGCGTCAATGGCTTGCTTATGCTCCAAGACTAGCTCTCTTGATGTGGAGTGTACGACTCCCATGATCTGCGCTCCGCCAAAGGCTTCCCCGCCGCTGCGCCAGTAGCAATGCGTCATACAAATATGCTGTCCGCATAGTGCTCCTGCGCGTTCTTCCCATCCTTGTGGAACAGTCCAGTGGAATAGTCCGCTCGCTCCAGTGCCCGTGTGTCGGCTGCTACGTCCCTGATGGTCGAGGAAGCAGGCGAAGCGTCCGATGACTCGCTTCTCGTCGAGAGCCTGTGCGCGAGCGCAGAACTCCTCTGTGCTCATGCCCAGCTCAGCAGCGCGACGCGCCCATGGGTCATGACAGATTTCTTCTGAGAGGAGGCTTTCTTTCAGACTGAGCAGCACGTCCCACTCCCGCTCGTCGAGAGAAGGCTGGGATGGTACCTGCATGAGAGGCAGGTCAGGGAGTCTATCGCCTGGCTTCAGCCCTGCACGTCGCACGTGCCCAACAGCGAGGGCGAACATGCCGACGACGGGGAGGGCGACGACATCAGTCGCACCGATGATGTCCATGAGCAGCGCACAGTGATCCTTCATCGTTCCTATGCCGGTAGGTACTTTCAGTGTCGTCCAGAGTCGGTAATCAGCACCGGGGGCGTCTGCGTCTTCGCAGTGGCGCAGCACGACATGTCCTGAGAAGGGGTCGTTGTCACGCAGCCATGCGTAGGCTGTTTCGAGTTTTTCCTCGGGGAGCTGCCATGCGACGAGTGCTCCCTCAGCGAGGCTGGTGGATAGAAGGGTCTGGCGGATGCGACGCAGCATGCCTGCGGCGAGCATGGCTCGGAGGCGTTCAAGGATGAACTCTTCGCTTAATCCCGTGCGCTCGGCTATGAGGGCGAAGGGGTGGCGGTGAAAGCCTGTCAGCTGGTCTTCTGCGACACTGAGGATGCGGCGGTTGCGCTCATCACTGAGATCGATGATCTCTTCATCAGGCAGGGAAGATGGACTCATGTAAATTTTCTCTAAGGTTGTACAGCTTATTGAGGATTGACAAATCCACAGTGGGTGAAGAGGCTTGCACCGTACTTCTCCTTAGCAGCGGCTGCGATGGCTTCAGCCTGCTCGATACTCTCGGTGAGCGCGTACATGGTAGAGCCAGATCCACTCATGAGAGCGGCGCGTGTGCCAGTCTGCTCCAGCAGCCAGTTCTTCATGAAGCCGAGGATGGGGAATTTTTCGAATGCAGGGCGCTCGAGGTCATTGTAGAGCTCGAGACCATTTACCTCCTGCGCGTCGTAGTGGAAGCCTTCTACGGGCTTCGAGTCGAGAAATGCCTTGTAGGCGAGGGCGGTAGATACTGCGAAGTCGGGCTTGATCAGTACGATGGGGGATGTCCAGCTCTGCAGTTCAGGGACAGGGGTGACTATCTCACCACGACCAGTGCAGCGGCTGGGGACGGGGCTCAGGAAGAAGTTTGTGTCGCTTCCCAGCTGGGCGGCCATGGCTTGCAGTGTCGCATCATCATAGTTCGTATCCAGCTGCTTATCGACGTAGAGTAGGGTGCTGATGGCATTACTGCTGCCGCCTCCGAGCCCTGCGCCGTGGGGGATGCGCTTTGTGAGGGTGATTTTTTGCTTCGC
>CAYJLR010000157.1:0-4779 GCA_964370895.1 uncultured Akkermansia sp.
CCACCACGGTCACCACCAGGGGCGCGGCCGAATGGGCGGCGATTTTCGCGTTCTGGTTCGTAGGCTTCACCGTCGGCGAAGCGTGTGTTGATGCCGAGTTCGGCTTCATCTTCTGTTTCGAAATCATCAGCGTTGAAGACGTATTCATCGTCATTCTCTTCAACGGTGGTATCAGCTTCTGCATCGGGTGCAGGTACAGGACGAGGCTTGAATACTTGCTTCGCTCCGAGCATCTTGCTGCGACGCTTTGGATTGACTCCTGCGAGTTCTACTTCTGCAGGTGTGAGGAGACGTGCCAGACCTGGCTCGAGATCACCGCCCCAGAGGGAGCCGATACGAACGCGGACGAGCTTCTTCACACGAAGTCCGAGGCAGGAGAACATCTGACGTACCTGACGCTTTAGACCCTGTTCGAGCACGATGGCTGCGCGGCGGGCGGAGAGACGGGAGACATACTTCGCCTTGGCCTGACCTTCTGGAAGGCGGAGCCCCTTGAGCATCTGGATGAGTACGCTGTTGTCAAAATTCTGGTCGAGCGTGACCCAGTATTCCTTTTCAATACCACCGCTGGGGTGGGAAAGGTTCTGGCTGAGTTTGCCATTATTTGTAAAGAGGAGGAGACCTTCACTGTCTGCGTCAAGACGACCGACGTAGGATACGTGGCGGTACTTGGGAAGAAGGAGGTCGTAAACTGTAGCGGCGGCACCTTGGGCTTCTCGGCTCGTGACAACGCCACGTGGCTTGTTGAGAAGGATGACTACTTCTTCCTTAGGAGTAGCATGGCGTCCATCGACTTTCACAAAGTCGGTAGGAAGGACTCGGATACCAGGGGTATCAATGACTTGTCCATTGATTTCGACACGGTGCTCAGCGATGAGACGGTCGGCTGCACGGCGTGATTCGTAGCCACATGAGGCTAGAAATTTATTGAGGCGTACGCTGCCTTCAGGAGGCGCGGGATAGTTATTATCTTCTGACATATTATATGATCGATCTATGATGTGGGTAGGTGTGATGTGATGAGGACTAGTTTCCTAGTCAATATTGTGTGTGTAAGTGTGTGGAGCTAGCAAAGAAACAGTGATGCGCTCAGTAAAGCACTGTCCGTACGAGAAGAACAAAAGTCTCTCGGCGTTTTGACCGAGAGACTCGAAAACTTTTCTTGTAAAATATCCTCTTTACGAGAGGAATGAAGTCTGATATTAGGCTTCGAACTTTGTCTTAGGAAGACCGATTGGGCTTTGACCCTGCTTCCATTGACCGCGATCCTTGAGAACCTTTACGCGTTCGAAACGCTTGAGAACGGAACGCTTACCGCCTACGGTACCTGTAGCCTTGAGTGTTGAGTGCTTGGACATGTCTGTGTGTTTGTTTTGTAAAAAAATGAAAATGAAACCGCATCGCTGCGATATCGGGGTGGCAATTTATAAACTTTTCTGGAGCATTTGGCAAGTAAAATCTGTTCTGAACTGAAAAAATCTTTTTGCCATTTAGAAAATTAAGAGTATCTTGACGAAGAAAGTCATTAAAATAAGCGCGACCGGATAGGCTGTCGCATAGGCGATGACGGGCGATTGCATGTCTGTTTTTCCTGTGATCGCACCGAGCGCTGGGGTCGATGTCATACCACCGCAGATGCCTCCAAGGCTCTCAGGGAGCTTCATCTTAAAGTAGATTCTCGCGAGGAAGTAGCCGACTAACATTGGGACGAGGGTAACCATAGCCCCGATGAAGAGCATGGAGATACCCTGCTGCTTCAGTGTCTCTACTAGCTGTCCTCCACCTGCTATACCTGCACCTGCAAGAAAGAGCATGAGGGCTAGCTCCATGACGAAGACGCGTGAGGGGCGTGGCATGTAGCCGACGATAGGACCTATCTTTCCGAAATGACCGAGGATGAGCGCCACGATAAGCGGGCCACCTGCCATGCCGAGTGAGAAGCTTGCGCTGCTGCCTATGGAGAACTGCACATTACCGAGTAATATGCCGAGGCTGATGCCACCTGTGAGTGAGAGAATGTCCGTGGCATTCAGTGCCGTGCTACGGTGTCCGCAAGTGGTGCGGAACTTCTCAATGGATTCGGCTGGGCCGACGACGCGCACGACGTCGTTACGCACGAGTGCCGTCTCACCACTGGGGACGAATGTCGCTCCTAAGCGTGTGATGCGTGAGATGACGAGTCCGAACTGGCTGAGAGGCTTGAGCTCATTGAGGGGGCATCCGCAGAGCTTTTGATTCAGGACGATGAGTTCTTCGCACTCATCACCGAAGCTGCGTGGGTGCTGCTTGCTGCGGTCTATGTGCCCGTAGAATCGGGACTCGCGACGTATGTTTGCGCGTGAACCAACGATGAGTATCTCGGAGTCGTTTTCGAAGGAATCACCGTCCTGCAGGGGGCGCATGCGTCCGTCTTCGATCTTGCGTGTGATGCGGCAGAGCATGTGGCTCTCGTTTTCAAACTCCAGTATACTCTTGCCGAAGAGGTCTGAGTTGTTCACTGTGACGACGCGAGCGATGATCTTCTCAGGGTCTTTACCCATTTCGCTTTCAGTGCTGCTTTCTGGGGTGCTCGTGCCGAAGTCCTGCCTGAGTAAACGAGGGAGTAGCTGCACGAAGAGCACCACTCCAATCACACCGAAGGGATAGGCGACACCGTAGCCGATGTTCAGGAGAGGGGATTCTTTCAGCGCTTCTGAGGCGGCTGCTAGGGCAGGGGTACTCGTCATCGAGCCCGCGAATATGCCTGCGGCTATCTCAGGTGAGACGTCGAAGAGCTTGCAGAGCCCTAGTGTGGTGAGCCACGCTGAGAAGACCACGCAGAAGGTAAGTAGTACAAGGCGTGTCCCCTGACTAGAAAGAGCAGCAAAAAAGCGGTTACCCACGCCGAGACCGACACAGTAGACGAATAAGGCCGTCCCGAAGCCAGATATTCCCTGCGGAACGCTCAATCCGAAATGCCCTGCTATCATGGCGATGAAGAGTACCCCAGAGCTGCCGAGGGAGATGCCCTTGACTTTAAAATTCCCCAGTGCCATGCCTAAGAATAAGATGGCGAATAAGATAAATGTAGGATTCTGTATTATTTCGTTCATGTGGCCTCTTGTGCTAGATTGTGCACGCGCAGGCGTATATCATGAAAACTAGAATTTAGCAAGAGTAGATTAAGGGAATCTAGCAAAAATTATCCCTAAAAATGTGATTTTATTGGGCAAAATATGAAGATGCTCATTGCGCAAGATCTCCTCGTGTAAAAGCTAAGCTTTCTACACGAAAAAAAATGTATGAATATCCTCTATCGCAAACAATGATACTTCTCTTGGCTGGAAAGGTATAATAAGCCTCTAAATTATCCGAAGTCTCGTCGCCTGATAGGTCTATATAAGGTGGCACAAGTCCTGCAAAATTTATTTGGGGCAGATATGGAGTGTAACTCCTTGGTCGAAGAAGTGACTTGTAAAGGGTGAATAAAATGTTATACTGAAGGATATTCTCCTAGTCCATAGCCATCTATTATGTCTTCTCTTCCTCCATCCCCTCAGCGCCGCAAGTTTATTCAGCAAGCGGGTATTCTAACGGGGGCTTTCCTCGCGCCTTCTCTCGCTCATGCTGCCGAATCTACCCCTCCGCGCCCCTCTCTCATGCGCACGATCCCTTTTTTGCAACATCCCTGCGATGGCGGGATGACCATTACATGGCTCACCCATGCTCCTGCTTACAGTTATGTAGAATATGGTCAGGATAAAGATAATCTTCAAAAAGTAGCCAGCATGGTCGATGGGCAAATCATAGCGGGAAATACGATACATCGCATCAGGCTTACGAATATAGAAGAGGGGCAGATCTATTACTACCGTGTCGTATCTCGAGAAATGATCATCAATGAGCCTTATAGGAAAGAATTCGGTCCTGCGATCAGGTCTGATCTTTATCATTTCTGTGTGCCGACAGCGCAGAGTGATTACCGAGCTATTGTTTTCAATGATCTACACAGGCGTAATAAAACGACAGAGTGTCTCGCTAAACTACTGGAATCTGAGCCTTACCATCTCGCTCTTTTTAATGGTGACTGCATCGATGATCCTCAAAATGAGGATGATGTCGTCCATTTCTTGGAGCATGCCGCACGCGTGGTGGGGAAGGGCTGTGTGCCACTCATTTTTATCAGAGGTAATCACGAAATCCGTGGAGCTCATTCTATTTTTCTTCGCGATATCATCGAGTACTCTACTCCTCAGAGCTATGGAGGCTTTAACTGGGGGAGTACGAGATTTGTCGTGCTGGACTGCGGTGAAGATAAACCGGATGACCACTGGGTCTATTATGGGTTGAATGATTTCACGGCTTTCCGGCAAGATCAAGTCGACTACCTACGCGAAGAGCTTCGCTCCGCACCCTTCCTCAAGGCAGAAGAGCGTATCCTCATTCATCATATTCCTATCTTTCAGCCAGAATCCAGCGAGGAGTACAACCCTTGTTACGATTTATGGGCTCCCTTATTAAAAGAGGCTCCTTTCCATGCAGGGATCAATGCACATACTCACCAATTCGCCTTTTACCCGAAGGGCGCATTAGAGAATAGCTTTCCTATCATCGTCGGGGGAGGTCCCGCGATAGAGGAGGCAGGGCTCGTTCTGATTGATAAAAAGGCGAAGAAATTTAGCGTCACTTACATCACATCTGCTGGCGAGGAAAAAGCTCGTATCGAGTAATGCCGTGAAAGGATATTGACTTCGCGCTAGGCGATCGCTAGGATGAGCTGATGAAGAAGTTCATTTCTCT
>CAYJLR010000158.1:0-4711 GCA_964370895.1 uncultured Akkermansia sp.
GAGCCATGCATGCCTCTAGCATATGGCTTGCAAGCCTCATGCACAGTGGCAGAGCCGATAGCTCCAGCTGCGTGGACGCAGCCACGAGAAAAGGCAGAGTCGCCTCACAGTTACGCGCACCCCCATGACGCTCCGCCGCCGCGAGCGGACGAATCACAGGCATGAGAGGCGCGATAAAAAGATTGTGCTCCGCCATCAGCAGCGAGAGATGAGCGCAGTGCGACTCCTTATAAAAAATACTCAGCTCCCCCTCGAGGCGAAAGAGCAGAGGAGACAGCAGCTCCACCTGTGAAATCTGCTCGACAAAACGCATCATCAACCCCTCTGCAGGAGAGAGATTTTCTTGTAATTGTTCTATGATATTAGACATAAAATTAATTAAGATAAGATAGAGCTTCGATATACTCTTCAGCTCCCTGCTGCGCTGCATCACTGAGAGCCTGTAAGGAAGGCATATTATTCGGATGAGCCCCTACCTCGATACGAGGCACGAGCCAGAAGTAAGGCTCGAAGCTATCCTCACCAGTCGGCATAGCGAGCCACTTCTTGCCCTCCGCGTTACTCATCTGGATGAGCCCCTCATAGAATCCAGCAGCCTCCGTGATACCCTTACGCGCAGGAATCGTCAGGTACTTCGTAGGCAGCCCTGTCACCGCAGACTCACCCTTACCAGCCGACACAGCACCACCAAAAAGCTGAAGAGAGAAACCAGTCTTCGTGATATGAATAGCCTCATAATCAGCCCCTGAATCCCTCTCCATCGAGGCAGCAGCCTCCTTGTAGAAGCTGCGCCCTGGTAATCCCTCCAGATGAGAGCGCAGAAACTCAGCCTCAGCATCCATAGCCGCACTCTGAATCTCCTTGAGATCATCATTACTGAGCTCTTGGAGATGGACATTGCCGTGATCGATGACGATAGTGTACATGGTTTTAATTAGGAATTAGGAATTAGGAATTAAATGCTTGGCTTCGCAGGGTGAAGCTGTTAAGATGAAGCTATGAAAGGGAAGGACAGAAACGGCAAGCGCAAGCTGCATCAGCCTATAGCCGAGCTGAAGCGTGCTCTCTCTATGTCTGCGGATAAGCGAAGTCTGAAGAAGAACGATCACTGGAAGCCACGACCTCAGTATGATCACATCGGCTATGATACTGCTACTCTTGCACGTGTACATAATACTTCCCATCCTTCTTCTCTATCTTGATAATATTGAGACCTATATCACTAGGCATAAGACGCTCAGCTTCTACATTAAGAGGCTTTGATGGAGTACTACTGATAGGCATGACCGCATGATATAAGCCATCAATGCGTCTCATCGAATGACTCTTATGACACACGAGTATTACTCCATTCTTCTGACTATAATCCTGAGCCGTTCTGTCACTGGATGACCAGCTTTCAGCGAGGCGATCTTGACGCGCGAAGTGCTTTCCGACCTTCTGAATGAGATCCAGATATTCATCGCGCTCCTTTTCCGTCTTAAATCCCATGCCACGCCAGAAGAATTCCCCTTCATTTTGTACACTGGGAATAGTACGAGAGATAACATTGCGCATCGCCTCGGTCATCTCAGGATCATATCGAGGATGACCGCGCTTGAATTGCTCGCTGTTCTCAAACCATCGCTTCGAAGCCTCCGCTTGAAGCAGCGGCACACCCGCGCTATTAGGCGCGGTGATCACATCGCCTAGCTCATCCCACGCGTAGGGTCTAGTCCCATTCACATCAGTAAGCCTGATCGTGCGACCATCCCATTCAGCCAGCCCCTTGAGAGACTTCGCGAGATCCTGCTGTATATCCTTATCTGAGATCTGGCACTCCATGCGCACATCCTCATTGAGACTAGAACGCTTAGCCTTGCCCTCATCACGGATCTTCTGGAGCTGCTCACGTCCCTCTGGGCTCTTCGGATCAGCAATCAGTCCTAGCTTCACAGCCTCAGCGAGACTCACAGGACGGATGCCCATCTTACTCCCCCAGTCAAAGGGCGGGTGCGGGCGGTTGAACTCTGAGAGAGCTACCCAGATCGGGCTATCGTGCAGAGCCACCATGCGTGACTTGGCAGCGCCCTTGCCACCTACCTCGGCGTACGCCTTCGCCCATGCACTCTCCCAGTCACGAGGCTCACGCGCCTGCTGAGCCCTGTAAAGCTCCAGCGCAGGCTTCGCGATATTACCGCGCAAGTCCTCCTTACGTTTCCATCCCTGCGCCATGGCGACATTCGTGTCGAGAGTCGCCTTCATGCGCCTGACCGTGCGAAGATCCTTGATCGTGCCAGCTGCACCTGCAGGAGGTTGATAATTCGACTCCTCATAATAGCGACGCAGCGACTCACGAGCAGCAGCGGGACTGATATCTCCGCGTAGGATGGCTGCCGCGAGAGCCTTGTTTTTATCAAGAGTCTTCGCATTCGTCACGCAAGCCATGACAAAGCCACGCTCCAGCGTATACGCTGACAGCTCTTGATACTGCTTCGTCGTGAGCTCACTGGGCAAGACGCGCTTGCGCTGGATGTAGTCGTTCATATAATTAGGAGTTAGGAGTTAGGAGTTAGGAGTTAGGAATTCGGCTTCACTTCTCTGCGCGTAAGCGCACTTACTTTCAATTCCTAATTCCTAACTCCTAATTAAACTAAGCGTGTGGGAAGAGTCCACCACCTGTGCGGTAGACTGGATCATCGGAGATAATCTCGGGCAGGGACGCGGTGGACGAGAGCGAGCCCTCATCATTAAGCACACGCTTCTTTTTATCATGGAGGTCTCGGATCTGCTCCTCTGCCTTGTCGGCAGCGAGCTGGCGAGAGTTAGACACCTCCAGATTGTAGCGCAGCAGGATATCACGTCGTGCGATGGCTAGAGCTGCTTGCCTGTAGGAGCGTGGAATCACACTACCTACAGGAAGGCGATTCGATGCATTAGCAGCGGCAGCCTCTCGGATGCGTGCGGTTACATCCATAAGTGCCTCGGTGATGATACCCTCATCCTTCGCCACCAGTGATTTCTCACTGGGGGCGAAGAGGGCGAGCGCGTCATCTATCGTGAGCTCTGTCCAGTAGTTCATAAGAATTAGGAGTTAAGAGTTAGGAGTTAGGATTTATGAATTCGGCTTTGCATATCTGCGCGAAAGCGCACTAATATTCAACTCCTAATTCCTAATTAAATAGTAACCGTCCAGCGTTTAATGGCCGAGGGGGCAGAAATCACCGTCTGACAGTACGACTCCACGCGATAACGCTCGCAGCGATTAATCGGATCAGGGATCATCTTCACCGCACTCACATAGTCACTACCTGCGAGGCAGAGATTACGCATGGCAGACTGATCGTCCTTATGCGCATCATCTGCACTATAGAAGAGCAGCAGCTCGGAATCCATCAAGTCGGCATTAGACGTCGCATTCTTACTCTTATTGTAAGGCAGCACGTCCTTGCGGATCTGCATACTGGCGAATCCTTCCCCCCCGAGAATCTCACGGATGAGCTCGGGAGTCATGCGGCGCGTGCGATTGTTCGCCAGCTCCACCTTCATGTCATCGGTATCTTGGATGATGTTCCACGCCTTCGTAGAGATGAGAAGTCGATTCGGCTTCACACCATTCTCCAGCTCGAAGGCATAGCAGGCCTCGATGAGGTCAGCGATAGGCTTTCCAGTCGTGCGAGCGTACTTCTTCGCTACAGCCGTCGTGTCCTTACGCACAGTTTCCAGCACACGCGCGATCTGCGCCTGACGCATCTTGTTGACCAGATCCGTAGTCTTGAGCAGCTTGAGCTTTTCATAAGCCTGACCTCCAGCTCGGATGATCTTCTCCTCTATCGCAGCATCAAGACCGTGATCTTCGAGACTGTAAGGATGATCCTCACCCTGCATGTCCACGAGACGAGGAGCTTTGTAGGCTGCCAGCTTCGTGTTCTGGAGAGTGAAGGCACTCATATTATCATAGACCTTATGCTGCCCCTGCGGAGCATCCACCTGCACGTCAGGCGCGAGGAAGGACGCGAGATCCGATGTGCCATAGACATTCGTATACCATGAGGTCACACGCTTCGTGAGCGCATGCTGGTAACTCCAGCTTTCTGATGTACTCATATTGATATGATCCTTTCTATTAAATGAGAGCTTCTACGACATCACCATCCGCAGCGGCTACATGAGACGCTGTGACACGCACCCCTGCAAAAGCACCGACATCCGCCGTAGCCTTCGCCCAGAGACCATCGTCACCAGCCACGAGGATATCGCCAGCCACATACGTGCCAGCCTTGACAGCCACGTCCCCGATGATACCAGCACCGAGCAGGATGATATCCGCTTCGATGACCTTACCATTAATCGTAGTGAGATGACTCACCACACCCATCGCAGCCGTAGCTGCGTCCGACTTCAGCTTGATATGACCCTCAGCATCGAGATAGGCAGCGTAGCCTTCGATCTTCTTTGAGTCGCTCGTCAAGTAGGAGTGAATCACTCCTGCGTTTGATATCATTGACATATTCTTGTATTGTTGTGTTCTTATTGTTGGAATGTAGATTCTGCCTCCACGTTAATCGCGCGGAACTCTTGAGCCGTGAGCCTGCGCCCGAGGCGGCGCGCCTCCGTGGCGACCGCACGTTCACAGTGATTCGCCAGTGCCACCTCGCGAGAGTTCACACGCACGTGACTATCACCGACACGCACGGACATAGTCGCATTCACCGCAGGGCGAGCCCCAGAG
>CAYJLR010000159.1:0-4686 GCA_964370895.1 uncultured Akkermansia sp.
TCAATCGTGTATAAGACACCATTTGATAAGATAATCCCCTCATCTAAAAAGCCCAAATTAGGCGCCGCGGAATGCCGCATCGAGTAAAAGAGCTCTTCTCTGAATATATGATCCCATTTTTTGAAATTAAGCCAGCAGAAATCATAGCCCTTATCGAGTAATGCCTTCACAGGCTGATTATGCTCAAAAGATCTTTCTATCCAAGCATCATTCTCGTTGATGGAATTATAGGATAGAACAGACTGTGATATAAGCTCGCTGAGCCAGGGAACTTTGATAGCTAATCGCTCCATCGCACTCTTTGATTTGCTATCAATAATTTTAATCGCTTCATCGGTAGATATAGAAGATGAGTCACGATTTTGAGATGAGGCTTTATACGCCTCTTGTAGGATAGGATTAGAAAAGTTCATATCCTTCATGATCTTAGATTCGTCTGCCTGCGATACAAAGGCGCTGATAGTGAATAAAAAGGTATAAATGAGTTTCATATTATTTTAATAGTAAATGAACGATTTTTAACTCATCGTTTTTGAATCTTTTGGAAGAGTATAAACGCAACACTTCGCAGAGATGACACTGCGAATTATTTGTATAATAATAGTATATCGCACTTTGAATGATACCGTCAAGTCGCATTCGCTGCATAAAGCCGCATTACTCTTTAACAGTCGATTCGCTCTGCTAATCAGTGTTTTCGCGCTGTTCGCAATAATTGATGATCTCTCCGATGGCGAATGATTATTTCACACTCAGATTTCAAAACAATCCATTTATCGCAGCTAGTAATAAGTAAGATCCCAATATGAATAAGGGAAAGAGAATATATGAGAAATTGCTAATATAAAGCCATTTCTTACTGTTTTTAAGAGGCTTAGTTTCTATGTCGCCTAGAAAGCTTAAATCAACATTTTTATCACATGGAATAAGGGTTCCACCATTGAGTTGAATTAATTTTAAATGCTTTGCTATGATTATTTGCTTTATATCTTGATATCTCGCGCGAATAAAACTACCATCTGAGCAGTAGCAAAGAAGGCATCTCTGCCTTGAAATATCGAAATAGATGGATGGGTACTCGGTTTTGATGTTGCTGAATTTTACATTCTCATCATATGCAAGCTTCCAGAAAGACTGCGTAATAATCAGCATGATCAGACCAAGTACTAGAGCTCCGATAATTTCAGTAAAGGGCATAAATATAGGAAAACTAAGTATACAGCACATAGTGAATACAGTCGCATATGCTGATATGATCTTGTATGATTCTTTAAATCTTAATGCGTAAAACTCGTCTACTTGTTGACTCTCACTGGTGAAGAGATTCTTCTTTCTGCTGTATGTGCCTATATCATTAAATCTTTTCCTCGATGCTGAAGCTGCTATATATTGATTTATTCTTGTTTGAAGATTAATGAAACTCTTCTTCTCTATGGGTGTAAAAAACAAAACACGATGTTTATTATTTAATAACATGAGACTGTTTTTCTTAAATGTGACGCATTGCACAAGCTCCCATGGTAGAAAATAAATAATCCTATTATGATCACAACAAAGATATAAACCTCTAGATCGAATGTTTAATGCTGCTGGATTCCCGTATCCCAACATAGCTTGCGTTTGAAAGTATTGTATCCATGTAATATGGTACTTCGGGTAGAAATACATAAATATGATGATTACACTATAAACGTAATAACTGGCATGCGATGGGAATTTATACCACAGAAGAGTGACAAGGGCACAAATGGTTAATAATGCGATTAGTATCCTAAAACTCCAAGCAGGATTTAAAGATTTTAAAGATTGAATTCTTGAGGCTCTTTCACTAACGATTTTCATATTTTGTATAGCAGAGTGAGACATTATACAGGGCTATGTCGAATAATACATCAGCTTCAGATAGCTAAATGCTAAGTATCATTTTAAAATCTTCGTAATCTTCGTAATATTAGTATACTTTGAAAGCCGAGCCAGAGAAGCTTCTATATCGTCTGGTGTGATTTCTTAACCTGCACAACAAGAGTAGAGAAATCTTAGAGCTTGAGGAGTAGCTAGGTGCAGAGATGCGCCCCAGCTATGACGCGCTGGCAGTAACTTCGCTGTTTTGAAGAATCATTAGTATTTTCTCTAAATAACCAATTGATAATCGTTGCATGTTTGATGGTGATGAATCCTTCAAATAGTCACTCTGTAATTTCATATTTAAAAATGTTAGTAGATTTTCTTTGTTGATATACAACATACTCATGGAAACTCCTTCTCTTCGATTTAAATAAATTTCGCTAAGAAAAGGATACTTACTCTCTATATTCTCAAAACCGTCATGAATAACAATCCCTTTCTCATTAGTGATATAATCATCCTTGCCATTATTAAGAATACGAGATAGTTCATCTATAAAAGACCTATGCTTATCAGATAACTGTTCATTAGGGATAGAACTGATAGTATCTAAAATCTCTTTTTCATTGAAACCAATATTCTTAGAGAAATCACTTGTAAGAGATTTTGTCTGATTGAGCTCATCGATACATCTCTTTATGACATAACTATAAATGAATTTTTTATCAGCTTCATTCAACGAAATAAATGCTGCATAATTATCGACTCCTTTGAAAGAATCATGCTCATATGCCGTTCTGTTTTTTTCTCGTTCCTTTGAAGTGAGTTGCAAAGACTTATTATAAATAGTATCTATGCAATGTATTAGATTCTCTGCTGGATTATCGCTCGTGTCGTATAATGCTTGAAGAGTAAGGCCATGCTCTCTCAAGTCTTCTAATTGCTTTTCGTGAGAGCTATTTGCGTGAAAATAGAACTCTCCATACATATCTAATAGCTTCAGTTGAGATTCTAAATACTCCATGTCTTTAGTTGTTAAAGATATTTCTGAAGAGTTGATAAGTTCTCCTAAAGCAAGATAAGCTTCTATTGCAATTTCACTGCGATTAGGTATGTGAGATCTTTGACTAATTCGCTCATTGAGTAGTGCCAACGCATGGTTCAGAACCTCCTCTCTACTTACTAATTTACTAGGTATGGAATTTTCGGTAGCTATATCTATGCTTTCGGAGTCATAAGTCCGTGCATTGTGAGAAGATATCGCTTGTTTAATCACAAACCCGAATGTAAATAGTACAATCAATAGAATGCAGACTTTTAATTTCATATTATTAACTTCTGTAGAGTTTTACTCACTATTTTGCACTTAAATTTCCAATACGATCACTCTCGGCATAATACCGAGATATGCTTGATCTGTCAGACTGTGCGCCTTTCCGGCAGTCCCTGTCTCGAGGTCTTCGACTCTCGCGTAGCTGGTGAATCTACGGGGGAGACGAGCTTTACTCTTGCTATTGAGCGCACTGGTTGAGATAGGTATCATTAAAATAACAGTATAGTGTATTCGATGGCAGACTTCAAGTACCAACTCAGTCACCTGAGCTATTATTTCTAAATAAACAAATTCTCTTAATACTCAATGTTTAGATGAGTGTACAACGTATGGCTGCGATGAAAAAGCCCCTTTACTGAGGCGAAGCTGGGTAAAGGGACCTGTATAGAGGAGGGTACTCATCCTATGATGGGTGCCTTAAGATACTGATTAATATATGCTTTAACTTACATATGATTAATTCTACTGACTGACACCTAGTGCCCAAACTTTCTGAAGATGCTGATGCCACTCCTTCGCTATAGTATTGAGATCCCATTGAGATACCGCACCCTTCCAGCTTCTTGGGTAATAAAGTGAGAATATTGTATTCACTACTATACGTCCATCCTCACACATTTCTGAATATGTATCATTCGGTGACTTAAGGATGTAGAGCTCTAGATCTTCTATACTAGCATCTTTAACACAGGTGAAGACAGTTCGCTGTGTCTCTACCGGTAGTTTTAAATCAAGTGCCTTCATCTTAATAAAGAAATAGAATGCTGCCGATCGCGCAAATTCTAAACCTGCTGCGTATATTTCGCTATCATTTTTGCTCAGATTCTTGCTGTCGTGAGATAACAGATTATTAACTATTTCGAATGTTCTTACGGTTAAGGAAAATGTATAAGCTTCTAACTGCGACGGTTGCAGGTTCATATTTCCCTTTATGCTGTCATTTGCGGGGTGCTTATAACTACTTTTGTCGCTAGTGCTGCTAATTCTTTTTTGCGCTTTAATAAACGCTTCTTTAATTTCCTCCCCATATACTTGCTCTATACATTCAAGATTATAAGATGTAAGATGCTGCGAGCTAGTGCCGTATAGATGAGGCGGAAAATAGCCTAATACCAGTAATTTCTGCAACTCTGGATCAGTTAAAGTGAGCATAAAACTATCGCTGCCAGCTCCTATCCCATGATTATCTGGATTGTAAATAGGATTCAGAGCTTCATAACTTGCTATGATACGGGAGGCAATACCGGCCCAATACCAAGTACTAAGCTCTCTTTTACTACCATCGGGGTATACAACCTCTAACTTGTCACCGATTGGTTTAATTTGTAGCTTTTTATTTAATAAATAGTCATCAAATAGATCTGATTTGCTCTTTTTCTCGTAATGCTTTGAGTCCTCTTTGTCGAGGCACGAAGTTGAGAGTAGAGTAAAGAGTAATCCTATAGTGATGGTTTTGATATTCATATTATTAATTGGGTTTATTTTGGGCATCCTTGTTTGTGCTGAGG
>CAYJLR010000160.1:0-4418 GCA_964370895.1 uncultured Akkermansia sp.
GCTACCTCCTCCTGACGCATCCATGGAATGTCGATCTCTTCTTCGCTATCATCACCTGTTATCCATTCATAGGTGGACTCTCCTAACTTGAGAAGGCTGGCACCCGCACTGGTGACTATGGATGCTGCTGTCGTGATGGGAATGTCGAGGACGATGAAGCTGCCTAGTGATAGGGTCTGTACTGCGAGGTTCGCGCTGCTGTAATAGTTCTCAGGCCATGGGGTGTAGATGCCCTGAAGCTTCTCATGTAGCTGTGGGACATGGATGCGACGGAGTACTGTGTACTCAGTGGGTATGGGACGATCCGCAGGAAAGCTAACTTCCCAGTTCGACCAATTCTGCGGCTGGAATGCATTCGGGCGTTTGATTCCTAGCTTTTTTAGTATTTTTTCGTCCTTATAAGCATGTATGGGGTTATTAGCTCCTGAGTTGTACAGGGTACAGTACAAGGTCTTCGCAGGGAGCTCTTGCTGATCGCATTCACCGATATCCCAGTCTCTTGCGAAGAACTCATGTACTGTGATCCAAGCCTTTGTTTGGCTCTTCACACTCATACGCAGGGGAACCATGTAGGTGATAGAGCTGTCCTTGTGCTGTATCTCGAGGACTTCATCCTTGATGCTTTCCCAGCTGCTAATGCTGTAGAAGGCACTCTCGGATTCACCGCCTCGGAGGGCTGATTCGACGCGCTCCGCGCTGTTGAACTCGACGAAGAAAGGGCGACAGGATGGGAGGAGCAGTGGGAGCAGAGGGAGTACTAGTAGGCTTAGGCTGCTGCGTAGTAGAGTGGAGCGAAGCATATAATTTTATTGGTGGAAGAGTAACTGAGGGGTGACTTTCTCTGTTTTCTTCGTGCCCATGTGCTGGAAAGTGACTTCTCCGCTATCCCAGCTTGTCGGCCATCCGCCTAGGATGTGACCGAGGTAGACGATCTTGATACGATGTAGACCTTTGGCGAGGGCTATCGTGCCACTCTGGCGGGAGAATCGCTTCACCTCACCGTCGTTGTCCACGATGAGCTGCCCGTCTATGTAGAGCTGGTTATTATTCGTGCGGAAGAGATATACACCATCTTTAGGGATGGCGATGTAGCCTTCTGCGACGGCTGATGCCTTCTCGCCGAGGGCGGGTAGCTCGCGTGTCTCTGACATGATGCGCTTTTCGGGCTGTTCCTTCGAGGCTTCGAGCTGCTGCATGTTCAGATAATAGCCCTTTGTCGTGGCCATGCGTAGTCCTGCCTTTGTGTCCGCTGGTGTGCTGGCTGGCATATAGCCCTGCTTCTTGATGTCTATACTGCGCACAGGGCTCATCTTGCCTGAGTCCATGACGGAGCGTACTTTAAGAGTCGTGTCTTTTTCAAATGTCAGGCTGCCAAAGACCACGGGTGAGTCAGGAGTCGGATCGCTGCCATCTGTCGTGTACACGATCTTGATAGGGCGAGAACTGTCGAAGCTGAGAGTCGCCTTGCCCACGAAGGCAAGCTGATTTGTCGGCATCTCTTCTTCTGGCTGTGGGATGTGGTAATGGATACCGTAGGCATCCATGAGCTGGGAGGCGTAGTTCAGGCGGCGGACGAAGTCGCTGAAGTTCTTCTTCGATGGCTCACTCCAGCCTACTTCTGCGATGGCGATGGCGCGTGGGTAGAGTCTGTACTCGGCAAGCTGCTCGCTGTAGAGGTACTCAGACCAGAGATTTCCCTGCACACCGAGGATGTGTTTTTCCTTGCCTTCCTTCTTCAGCTCCGCAGGCATGGGATCATAGGAGTAGCTGCGTGCTAGTGTCGTGTGTCCTCCTATGGCGACGGGTTCGATGTGTTGATTTCCTTGGAAATGGTCGAGGTAGAGGTGGCTGTTAGGCGTCATGACGACATCGTGACCGAGCTTTGCGGCGGCGATGCCTCCCGCTTCTCCGCGCCATGACATGACGGTGGCGTTCGGCGAGAGACCGCCTTCGAGGATTTCATCCCAGCCTATGAGCTTCTTCCCACGAGCTTCGAGCATCTTCTCTGCGCGTCCGATGACGTAGCTCTGGAGATTCTCCTCAGCGGAGTGACCGTCCTTCGCCTCCAGTCCCTTTTCTTTGATCAGGGCTTGGCATGCAGGGCAGTTTTTCCAACTCCCCTTCGGGCACTCATCGCCGCCTACATGGAAGTACTCACCGGGGAAGAGTGGTACCATCTCGTCTATGACATCTTCGATGAATTCGAAGGTGAAATCCTTCGCTGGGCACATGACGATGTCTTCGACACCCCAGACGATGCGTGGTGTTACCTCGCTGTTACGGCAGGAGAGCTCGGGGTAAGCTGCGATGGCAGCGAGCTCATGGCCTGGTAGCTCGAACTCGGGCACGATGGTGATGTGACGTGCGGCGGCGTAGGCGACGATGTCCTTCACCTCCTCTTGGGTGTAGAATCCCTGATGCACATGTCCTTCACCCTCGACGCGCTGTGCGCCTATTTCGGTGAGTTTCGGGTATTTCTTAATCTCGATGCGCCATGCCTGATCCTCGGTGAGATGCCAGTGCAGTCGGTTCATCTTAAAAAGAGACAGCACGTCGATCTGACGCTTGATATAGTCTACGGGCATGAAGTGGCGGCAGACATCGAGCATGATACCACGGTAAGCGAAACGCGGGGCGTCGCTGATCTCGACAGCCTGTGCTTCCCATGCGACACCAGTCACTGGCTGGAGGCTAGCTATCTGCGCAGGGAAGAGCTGAAGGAAGGACTGCATGCCGTAGAAGAGTCCTGCGGCATCCTTCGCGATGATGCGCACGCCTTTGCTGCTCACACTGAGCTGATAACCCTCATCGGGGATATCCGCTGTCGCATCGAGATAAAGGGATATATCTGCGTTCTTCTCTGTCTTCTGTAAGATGAAGCCTGTGGATAGCTGAAGCTTAGCCGCGAAGAAATCCGCTATTGCCTGCGCTCCCTGCCCCTGTGCGGAGATACTCGACTTAGCCGTGAGCACGAAGGGATCCCCCTGTGTGACTGTGACTTCGAGCGGGATGGGGATGATGTTAAGAGAAGGGCTGACCTGCTCTGCCGAGGCAGAGGATAAAGACAGCGCCGCGAAGCTGAGGTACGAGAAAAAGGATGAGTGCATAGTTAATATAAAAAATTCCCTCTATTCATAACATATTACAAAGATCATAGCAAGGTAGAAGCGTGTCGCGCTCCGGCGCACTCCATCTTAGCTACTTCTCTTTGCTCGCGGCTGCACGCTCTTGGTAGACGCTCTTGGTGTCTTGGCTCATCACGAAGCCTCTTCTCACGAACTTAGGTTTGATAGCTTTGTAGAGCTCTTGTATGTCGATCTCACGGTCTGCTCGTTTGTATCGTCCTATAGTCCAGCGGGCTGAATCGATGTAGCCGTCGCTTATATTGTCGTCTTCTTCCTGCTTCCAGTCCTTTCTGACGAGCATGACAATGTGTGTATCCTGCTCATCAGAGAGGGTGAGTGTGGGGATGTAGCCGCGTTTTGAAAAGGAGATATAGCGAGTCGACGGGAAGCCCGTTAAGGTGAAATTCGTTTTCACTTTTCCTCCGTGTGAGACGAAGGATTCCTCCTCTGCCTTCTTGTCATTCTCATCCAGATATCGCCAATAAGGCATAAAGGGTGGAACGAGGAAAGCCGCTGCATAAAAATCCCCTCCCGATGTTACATGCGACGCTATATTCACCGTGACATCATCGAGCGGTCGCCCGTACTCATCCGTGACGGTGTACTGCTTTTCTAATCGGCTCTCGGTGGCGAATAGGGAATAGAAGTAGCAGTTCTGACAGGAGACGGTCAGGAGGCACAGGAGACTGAGGCTTGATAGGAGGAATGCTTTATTCATGGCTTGTAAGAGGGTGTGTTTTTACGCTGTCAGCCAAGTTGGTGTCTCTTCTGATACGTTGACGCCATCCTTCGCCTCTTCTTTTACTGCCTCAGCGGGTGGTGGCTCTATCCCCACTGCGAAATCGGGGATGAGATCGGGGTAGAGCGGCTTGAGTTCCTTGAGCGCACTCTGATATTCCTTTACTTTCAGGAGTATGGGAACATCGAGAGATTCTTCTCTTCCAAATGTCGTGTCCATCATCGCTAGGGCTATCTCGCCCTGTTCGCTGATTCCACTGCGCAGCTCGCCCGTGTAGCTAGGGCGGTAGATTAATTCCCTCATGTAGCTATCATGCGAGAAGCGATCTCCTTTCTTGAACTCCCCATGGCAGGGATGAAGTAGCTCAAACTTACGCAGAGACCGATAACTGCCATAGAGGCTACCATAGAGGTGGCTATTGAGGGAGCCCTTGCGGTTCTCTACGACTATCTCCACATGCCTCTCCAGTATGCGTACGAAGCCCACATTTGCCTCGGGACAGGTGATGAGAAAACGTATGAGTACAGCCTCGGGACTGAGGGAGAGGGGGCTTT
>CAYJLR010000161.1:0-4398 GCA_964370895.1 uncultured Akkermansia sp.
TCTTTAACTTATTACATGAAAAAATCCATTCTCGTCACTGGAGGTGCTGGTTTTATCGGTGCGAACTTTGTGCCTTATTTCTGCGAGCAATATCCGCAGTATCATATTATCAATCTCGATTCTCTGAGCTATGCTGGGAATCTCGCGAATCTCTCGGAATGTGAGAGTATGGAAAACTACTCCTTCGTGCATGGTAATATCTGCGAGCAGCCGCTGCTCGACGAGCTATTCGCTCAGCATGATATACGCGGGGTGATTCACTTCGCGGCAGAGAGCCATGTGGATAATTCCATCACGGGACCCGCAGCATTCATCGAGACGAATATCGTGGGCACTTTTGCTCTCTTGGAGTGTGCGCGTCGTCACTGGATGCAGGCTCCTCAGCAGTATAAGGTGGGCTATGAGGGCTGCCGCTTCCATCATATCTCCACGGATGAGGTCTATGGTACGCTGGGTGAGACTGGGCTCTTTGAAGAGACGACTCCCTATGCGCCTAATAGTCCATACTCCGCGAGTAAGGCTAGCTCTGATTTCCTCGTGCGCGCCTACCATCATACCTATGGTATGAATGTGACGACTTCGAATTGCTCGAATAACTACGGCCCTAAACAGCATGACGAGAAGTTCATCCCTACTATTATTCGTAAGTGTCTCGCTGGTGAGCCTATCCCCGTCTATGGGAAGGGCGCGAATGTTCGCGACTGGCTCTACGCGCTCGATCACTGCAAGGCGATAGATCTCGTCTATCATGAGGGCGTCTCAGGTGAGACTTATAATGTAGGTGGTCGTAATGAGCGCACGAATATGCAAATCGTGCATGCGATCTGCGCCATCTTGGATGAGAGGCGTCCACGTGAAGATGGGCAATCCTACACGGAGCTCATTAGCTTTGTCACCGATCGCCCTGGTCACGATCTGCGCTATGCCATTGACGCGACAAAGCTAGAAACTGAGCTGGGCTGGCGTGCTGATGAGAACTTTGATACGGGTATTGTGAAGACCATCGAGTGGTACTTGGCTCGTTAGTGTTCATGCTAAAAGACATTTATAGAGAAAAAAGCCGCGCATCGTGGGATTCGCGGCTTTTTTGTGAGCGAGCTAATAGCTGAATTACTCGTTGATGTCGTTGATGAGCTGACGGAGGCGGGCATAGTCGCCGAGGTTGAAGGAGAAGCGCAGGCGGGGGAGCTTCGCGATGGCGGCTTCGTGGTCGCGCTCGCAGCCTTCGAGCTGGACGAGGTCGTTCTTCGGCATGATGTCCGCGTATTCTTTCTTCAGCTGCGCGAGGCATTCTTCGCTGATGGGGCTGTTCATACGGATGGTGAGCACTTCGGCGTCGAAGTAGTAGGAGTGGAAGCGGCTGTAGAAGTGCTGCACATGCTCCAGTGCGTCTTCCGCGCTCTTCGTGATGTAGAGCAGATCCATGTCCTCAGGGGAGATGAGTCCCTCATCGAGCAGTTCCTTCTTCACAAATGTCTGCCAGCGACTCCAGAAGTATTCCCCTGCAGGGTCGACGAGGATGACGGGGAAGATGCTCGATTTTCCTGTCTGCATGAGGGTGATGGTCTCATAGATCTCATCCATCGTGCCGAAACCACCGGGGAAGGCGACGAGTGCGTCGGCTTGCTTTACGAGGTGGAGCTTGCGGGTGAAGAAGTAGTAGAAGTCCATCATCTTCCCACTGTCAGCGATCGCTGCATTCGGGTGCTGCTCGAAGGGGAGGGTGATGTTCAGCCCGAAGGACATATCGGGCAGCGCCCCTTCGTTACAAGCCTGCATGATACCAGGTCCTCCGCCTGTGATGATCATGTAGCCCGCCTCAGAGGCGAGGCGTGAGAAGCGATGGGCGATCTCGTAGCTGTCTGTGCCAGGCTGGATGCGTGCGGAGCCGAAGCAGGTGATCTTGCGTACATGTTCGTAGGGGAGGAAGAGCTGCTCGGCGTGTAGCATCTCCTTCATCGCGCAGCACATCTGCCTGAGGTCATGCTCATTAATCTCGCTGCTCGCTGCATTCATGACGGTGGCGAGTAGCTGGAGAAGGACGTCGGGGTTATGCTTCCCAGAGAATCGCTGCGCGAGATCGTAGAGATTCGCGTCGATGACAGGGTTACCTGTACTAGCGGGGATGCTGAGATGCTCTATCTTCTCGGCACGGCTGTTGAGATCACGGGAGGCAAGATATTCTGGAGTTTTCATACTTATCTAGTATAGAATGATCATGAGGTCTTTGTCACGTAAAAAAGGAGATGCAGACGTGGATTGTATAGCATCTGTATAGAAAAAGAGCGTATCCCTACGGATACGCTCTTTTCAAAAAATTTTCCCGAACAATGCTTTTTAGCCTACAAGATCAGGAGTCACAGCAGATGCTGGGATTTCTTCCTTGTTGGTGAAGCGCCATTTTACCTTGTTGCGCTTGCCTGCGGAACGAGCCTTACGACGGCGGACGTCCATAGGAGTTTCGAAGTTGCGACGGCGGCGCATCTCTTCAAGGATGCCTTCGGAGTCGAGTTTTGTCTTGAGGCGCTTGAGAGCGCGATCGATTGGTTCGCCTTTACGTACGATTACGGAACGCATATGTGTGTTTCTTTTTGTTGAAAATGTTGTTCGGGTTGAGCGGTGACATTAAACTATATGGTGGAATCTGTCAAGCAAATTGTCTTTGTTTTTTGAATTTTCTTTCATTTATACTCTTGTTTGAGTCATTCTAAAATAAGAAGCTTGAAATGTGCATGATTTTTGATACGATGGCTTTGTGAGCGGACGCCCCAGTTTTACTGATATTAATCTAGCAGAGAGGCCTTTCATTCTCTTTTGGGAGGTGACAAGAGCCTGTGCATTAGCATGCAAGCATTGCCGTGCTGAGGCTCAGAGACGGCCCCTACCCGATGAGTTGAATCATGAAGAAGCCATTGCTCTCATCGATCAGATAGCCGCACTACGCCCTGCTATGCTTGTATTAACTGGGGGTGACCCCATGCTGCGTAAGGATATAGAGGAACTCATCGCTTATGCTGCAGGAAAGGGGCTGCGCGTCGCGCTGAGTCCCGCTGCGACACCTCTTCTTCTGCGTACTGATTTTAAGAAGCTCCGTGAGCTAGGTGTGCAGAGCCTTAGCCTTAGCCTTGATGGGGCGACGCGCGAGACACATGATGCTTTCCGTGGTGTACCACATACATACGAGCGCACATTAAAAGCGGCTGAACTGGCGAAGGAAGCTGGTATGCACCTGCAGATTAATACGACGATCACGAAGAGTACGCTCTCCGAAGTCGATGGCTTCACGGAGCTGATGCGAGAGATGCGCCCCGATATGTGGAGCGTGTTCTTGCTTGTGCCTACAGGGCGCGCTAGCTTTGATGAGCTGCCCTCTGCTGAGGACGTCGAGGCTGTCTGGGAGCGCATCGAGGCGCTGAGCACGGATGTGGACTTCGGTGTGAAAACAACGGAAGGTCATCATTACCGCCGCGTCGCGATCCAAGCGGCAAAGAAGCGCGGAGGGAAGCCCGCCCGACATGCCATCCCTACACGCGACGGGAAAGGGGTGGTATTCATTTCCTACTCGGGTGATATACAGCCCAGTGGTTTCCTCCCTGTGACTGCGGGGAATGTGCGCGAAGATGATCTCGCACAGATCTATAGAGAGCACCCACTATTCCTCCAGCTAAGAGATGATCAGGCACTGGGCGGTAAGTGCGGTGTCTGCGAATACCGTACGCTCTGCGGTGGCTCACGTTCACGAGCCTACGGGATGACGGGAGACATGCTTGCAGCAGACCCACTCTGCTCATACATCCCGCGTAAATGGACAATATAATTTTCATATGATTAATATCACAAGACTCTGGACTGGGGTATCCCAGCCTGCCGACCACCTTCGATACGGGCAGCAGCACGGTCATCGTCCTGCGCATGGACTCGCGAGTACCGCCGCATGCCTCCCTAGCTCTTCGCGTAAGCGTAAGCCTATCGTGGTGTGGAATATCACACGTACTTGTAACCTACGCTGTGTCCATTGCTACGCTGACTCGCATCCTCAGGCGTATACGGGTGAGTTGACCTGGGAGCAGTGCTGCTCTGTGATTGACGACCTCGCAGACTATGGCGCAAGCGCGTTACTGCTCTCAGGTGGCGAGCCCCTCGTGCACCCTCGTTTTACTGATATCCTTCGTCATGCATCTGATCGTGGTTTGAAAATGACAATCTCGACGAATGGAACACGCATCACTCCTGAGCTCGCTAGCCTATTCAAGCAGCTGGAAGTCGCCTATGTCGGCATCTCGCTCGATGGTATAGGTGAGGTGCATGACCAGTTCCGTGGGGTGAAGGGTTCCTTCGAAGGTGCGATACGCGGCTTCCGTCTCTGCGAAGAAGTCGGGCAGAAGACAGGCCTGCGCC
>CAYJLR010000162.1:0-4389 GCA_964370895.1 uncultured Akkermansia sp.
GATAGAGCAAGTAGAGCTGGTCTTCTGCGCGTGTCACGGCGACGTAGAAGAGGCGCGTCTCTTCTTCCATACCTGTGAGGTCACCACGCTCGAGTATCTTGCGGTGAGGGAAGAGGCCATCGGAGAGGGAGAGTACGAAAACAACCTTCCATTCCAAACCTTTCGCCTGGTGAATGGTACTCAGCGTCACGCAGTCATCGGCGCTTCCGTCCTCCTCTTGATTCTTCGCATCCAGTTGGCTCAGCAGAGTTATTTCTGCGAGGAAGTCATCCAAAGTAGCTGCTTCTGGGGCGACCTGAGAGATCTGGTTCAGATCATCGAGTCTGTCGTCTGCATTCTCATAGTTTGCGCGGAGATAAGGCAGCAGATGAGCGGTGAGGCGCGCGACTAGCTGGCTGGGATCGAAGGCTTCAGACTCCCCATTGCTCAGCTGTGCGAGTTCGTCCATGACTTGTAAAAATTCCAGCCAGTGAGGTCGCAGTGTCGCTGTGATTCCTGCGAGCTTTTCCATAGTCTCGACAAACTGGCCTCGCAGACTCTGGGTCTGCATAGCGTGTAACTGGGAAAACCAGTTGATCTGTATCTTCTGCGCAGTAGCGGCACCGACACGCGGGAACATGAGAAGGATGCGCATGAGCGCCGTCTCGTCAAAGGGATTCCCCATGAGGCGCATGAAGGCGACGAGGTCCTTCACATGAGCCTGCTCGAAGAAGCGTAGTCCGCTGGTGATGCGGAAGGGGAGACGCTGGCGCGTGAGCTCCATCTGTATGTCCATGCTATGGAAGTGAGCACGGTAGAGGACAGCTATCTCCTTCCCCTTGATCTCACCTTCTCCTATGATCTCATCGATGCGTCGCGCGACAAAGGAGGCTTCCATTTTCTTATCAGGGACTGGAACGACAGCTGGCAAGAAGCCCTCCGAGGGGCGGTGCGAGCGTAATTCCTTCGCATACTGACGTGTGTTCAGAGCGATGGCAGCATTCGACACTTCGAGGATGGCGGGAACGCTGCGATAGTTTGTCTCGATCTTGTACAATGCTGCGTCAGGGTACTCCTGTTCAAAGCGGAAAATATGCTCCACATCAGCACCGCGCCACGAGTAGATGCTCTGAGCATCATCACCGACGACCATGAGTGAGCTTTCATCTCCCCCACCGAGTAGCGCTATCATGCGTGACTGCGGGAGATTCGTATCCTGATACTCATCGACGAGAATATGAGCGAATTGCTTCTGGTATTCCTGACAGAGTGAGGGATGATCTTCAAGAAGACGTACAACATTGAGGAGGAGGTCATCGAAGTCCATAGACTGCGCCTCGCGCTTGCGCTGCGCATAGCTGTCATAAATGAGCTCCAGCTCTTGGAGGTAAACATCGAGATGTGGATACTCTTCAAAGAGAATATCCTGCCAGCTGCGCCCTGTGTTCGCAGCGAGGCTGTGTAGGGAGAGAAGGACGCTTGCCTTAGGAAAGAGTTTTTTCTTCTTACTATCCTTAGCACTGTCCTTCGGGGCGTGCTGCTTGACGATATTCTTCATCAGCGCGCTCTGATCATCGCCATCAAGGATGCTGAATCCAGCGGTGAAGCCTAGCATATCGGCATGGCGACGCAGGATGCGGTTTGCAATAGAGTGGAATGTCCCACCCCAGATCTGTCGTGCATTCCCTCCAGTGAGTTCCTGCACGCGGTTTATCATCTCCTTGGATGCTTTGTTCGTGAAGGTCAGCAGCATGATACGCCATGGCGCGACCCCAGAGTCGAGCAGCCACGCGACACGATAAGTCAGTGTGCGCGTCTTCCCACTACCCGCACCAGCGATAACGAGAGCATGGCGCGCTGTTGTCGTGACAGCGGCATACTGCTCTTCATTCAGCTCCGCGGCATAGTCGCAGCGTGCAGGGGGACGAAAGCTCGCCGCATTCCAATCGAGAGGGGTGCGCTTCGTGGACATTATTCAAAGTCGAGATAGATCTCAGCGCGACGATTCTCAGCACGTATCGCATCGATACGATCCTCATCATCAGTTTCTGAGTAGTGACGACGTGGCTGAGACTTGCCCATCCCCTTCATCGTAATCTGACCTGGCGAGACACCGAACTCTACTAGAGCCTTCATGACGGCTGTGGCGCGCTTAAGCGATAACTCCTTATTGTACAGAGCTGAGCCCACATCATCAGTATGTCCCGAGATATCCAGCTTACGCTTGCTCTCCGTCAGAAGATCAGCGACTATCTTCAGCTGGCGCAGGGAGCGAGGAGTCAGGCGCGAATCATCGAAATCGAAGAAGAGCACGAGCGATACACCACCCTGAGGATCTTTCACGATGGGGAAGTAACGTCCGCCTTCGGCGTCAGCACTTTCTTCGTAGCTCTCCAAGAGTGAATCGAGTGACACAGCGTCAATCAACCAAGTTCCGTTTTCCATCTGAGCGAGCTCAATCCCTACATTTGCAGAGCTAGCTCCTTCTTCAGCAACCAAGTAAACAAGGTAGGCCGCACGACCATCCGCCTCAAAGCTCGCACGAATAGGAGCATGATCACGCAGTTTGTAGCCACCTTCTATAAAGACCATGCAGAGACCAGCGATACTCGCATCAGTGACATCCTTCCCTGTGATGAGGCGGCGAGCCTTCATCGTATCGCCCTCCCGCACCGCATTCACGAAGTTTTCTACTACATGTATCGACTCCTCGACCGCCACCTCTTGCTCTTCGCTTTTTTGGGCTGTTTTCAGGTCTGAGAGCGTCCATGGTGCGGAGGCACTCGTCGGTGGGAGGAAGTCGATAATGAGCTGCTTTCCGCTAGGTGTCTCCAAGCGAAAACGCGAGAGATTCTTGTCATCCTTTAAGAGTGTCCCAATGGGGCTGAGCTGCACATCGCCAGCCTCGCTACCAGCACTGAGGTACCATTCGAGCAGGACTTTCGCTTGCTCTTCTGTCATCCAACCTTCCTTTGTCAGAAGCTGAAGCGCGGCTTCCTTGTCATCCCTCTCTGCTATCTCACGAAGCACGCGAGCGAACTCTTCACCGCCCTTGCGACCGAATACCTGCGGCAGGGTAAACTCTTCATCCTTTCCCTCCTCTATCAGTGTGTTATCGAGACCACTGATGCCAGAGCTACCTATCACGTCAGCTGTAGCACCACCCGCCTCACCAGCTGTCGTGTCTTTTTTCTCCACGGCATCTTCCTCTTTACCCTCAGTTTGAGAAGCAGCACCACCAGCAGGCCCCTCCTTACTGGGATCAGCAGGAGCAGTGGCAGCAGCAGACTTAGGTGAGACGGAAGGAGCAGATGTTGAGAAATAGCGATACAGCACATAGCAGCCTGTGGCTACAACAGCTATAACAAGTGTATAAGAGATAATGGATGATTTCATGACGCGACTGGTAAAAACTGACTGGGATTGACAAGAACACTCCCCTCAGGGAGCTTAGGGGCAAGATGAGGGCTACTTGACTGAGCCTCTTGAAGAAAGATACGGTGCATCTGCACAAAGACATCTGGATGCGAAGGGGCTGGGTACTCCTGCATGAGCTGGCGAGGATTCAGCCTATTCATCATAGAAAACGGATGATAACCGAGTTGTGCCGCCTCCATGGCAAGTGACTCGATGAGCTCAAAGTGTAAATGCGCCATGTAGCGGCCGCCTGCAGAGCCCACTGTCCCTATCACTTCTCCGCGTGCTACCATCTGGCCTATACCGACAAGCTCCGAAGCTAGGTGCGCGTACATACTCTGCACCAGACGCCCATCGGGAAGACGATGCGCGATAATCACGACCAAGCCCCAGTCATCTGACGGTGTCCCTTGATACACAACTATCCCGCGTGCCGAAGCATAAACAGGCATATCCAAGTCGCTATTCGCACCTCCTATGCCATTAAGATCTTCACCGAGATGCTTACCCCCACGCTTTGCATTATCAGCGCCATAAGGCTGAGCATCATAGATAAATGCACCAGATTCGCCCCCCATGGGAGACTGGAATCCATCAATAAGTGGCACGCGCACCATATCCTCACTGCGCAGCAGATACAGACCCTCGGGGAGGTGACGTTTTACCTTAAGGAAAGTGAGAGCCTTGGATTTATCTTCATTGACCAGCTCTTCATCTTGAGATTCCGGAGCGAAACAAAGAAAGGCAACTCCTCCTAACCCTATGACTAGGAGTAAGTAAAAAACATAGCGAAGCACGCCTCTTTTGCCCGTCTCTTGCACAGGGGCATTTTAACAGCTTAATTCCTTTTATACAAGGGTTTTTTCCTAGCCAGAAATGACAGTATTATCGAACAAATGCTCACTCTGGTACCGCTATAATTTCCTCATATTGGGGCTCTGCAGGTACTACCTCGGCAGCTTTCGCTTCCTCAGCTAATCTCGCCTCCTCAGC
>CAYJLR010000163.1:0-4380 GCA_964370895.1 uncultured Akkermansia sp.
ATCGCGTCGCCTACCCATGCTTGGGCGCGCACCTTGGGGTCGAGATCGGGTGGGAGCTGTGCCATGTGAATCGTGGGGCGCGAGACCTGAGTGATGTTAATCTGTTAATAAGGGAGGCTTCTGAGCGCGATATAAGCAGCCTGGAAGCTGCTTATATCATAAAAATGGTCTGTAAGGACGTGTCCTTACCCACGCTGGCGAGGCTCGCGTTCTGCGGCGGTCGTACCAGGGCGTGTGATGAAGGGGGCACCGCGCATAGGGGCTTTTTCCGTGAAGGCGACTCCAGGGAGCTCAGTAGGTTTACCTTCGACGGGGAAGTCCTTGTGCATCGGATGGTAGGGGTACTCGTCCCACATGAGGATACGACGAAGGTCAGGGTGACCCTCATAGATGATACCCATCATATCGTACTGTTCGCGCTCCAGCCAGTTAGCGGCTTTCCACAGAGGGACGACAGAAGCGACACTCATGCTCTCTTCCTCGATGAGAACGCGAACTAGGAGATTCGCACCAGTCTCAGCCTGAGTGATCGTGTAGTTCGACTCGAAGCGAGGTTCTGCATCCAGACCACGGTCAACGGAGGAAACGCAGAGCAGCATATCAAAGCCGCAAGCCTCCTTAGCATAGCGCATGGCCTCGTAGAAAAGCTCCTTAGGAATCGTCAGAGTGTAGTCACCGCGGAACTCCTGCTTACTGATCTCTGGGTGGCGGGCGCAAAGCTTCTCGGCAGCGGCCTGCTGGCGTTCAAAAAGTGTGGGAAGGGGCATGGGAAATGGGGGGATTTTTTAAAGGGAATAGGAACGAAGATTAGTCGCCTATCTTCATGGACGTATTAAGGCGATCTGCTTGATTCGCTGGGCGAGGATCGTGCTGGGAGAAGAAGCCATCAAGGGGCTTCTCAGTCGTGGTGATCTTGTTCTGCAGCGTCATGAGACCTTCGATGAGAGCCTCGGGACGTGGAGGGCAGCCAGAGATGTACACGTCGACGGGAAGAATCTGGTCGACACCCTGGAGCACGGAATAGGAGCGGAACATACCACCCGTACAAGCACAAGCACCGCAAGCAATAGCCCACTTAGGCTCGGCCATCTGGTCCCAGATGCGACGCACCATCAGAGCCATCTTGTAGGTAATCGTACCGCAGATGAACATACAGTCAGCCTGACGTGGGGCGAAGCGGTTCACCTCAGCGCCGAAGCGGGAAATATCGTAACGGGAACATGCCGTCGCCATGAACTCAATAGCGCAGCAGGATGTACCCATAGGCATAGGCCAGATGGATGTCTTATGCACCCAATTGATGGCTGCCTCTAGTGTGGTGAAGAAGAAACCTCCATCCGCATTCGGATCGGAGACGTAATTCTTGTCAAGGTACTCTAAGTGTTCGTTGGCCATGGTAACGCGCATGAGAATAACGCGAAAGCGAGCGAGATGCAAGCTTTTTAGTAGAGCAAGAGCAAGAGAAGCATGAACACGCTTCTAGACCGAAGCAAATCTGCTTAATAATTGGTCAATTTTCCATTGCGCAGCTTGCTATTCCTGCGCATGGAATCATACATATACTTGTACTGCTCTGTATTCTTCATATGGGGAGCATTGAAGTTCACGTAATCGCCCTTAGAATCACGAATATAGTACCAGAACTCGATGGGGAATGGGTGCTCTTCTGGGTAGATGATCACGAGATTTCTCGTCATATCAGGCGTGTCTACCCAGTCGTCCTGATCCAGTTCCCACGCACGGTGCACTTCTGTGCGGCCATTGTATGGCCATGGATCGACGACCATTACGGCAGGCCATTCGCCAGCCTCTGCTGCGATGTAGGCGCAGTTATGCTCACGCAGAGTTGCTCTATCGCGCGAGCAAGTGCCGATGCGGAAGTAAGTCAGCGAGCGGCGTCGCAGCTCACCGAAGAGGTCATGCTGGTAGTGCCAGCACAGCCCGCGCTCCTGCCAGTGGAAGTTCACAAGATAATTCCCAGCCCATCCGGGGTAGCTAGAATCATACACACGCGATAAGCCTGCACCCGCCTTGAATGCAGTATCCGCGAGCCAGCGAGCCTCCTGCTGAGCCTCCCTCTGGTTCCTATCCTCAGCAGGCAGCAGAGCGAGTAGATCAGCGTAGAGAGACTGACGCTCCTCCACCACCGCAGGGCGGTAAATATAATCTAGAGGCGCAGGAGAACAGCCAGAAAAACATAGTCCAGCAAAGATCAGCGACACAGTCAAGGGGAAGGCACGTAGCATAGCGGGGGGGATTTTATCAGAAAAACCCCCAGACGCACAGGCTTTTTTTTATTGCAAGATGCGAACATATTACCTATGATACGGAGAATCCCCCATCCCTCACACCCATGATGATACTAGAAATACGCGCGCAGAATTGCTTCATCTTCGGCACAGAAATCGACTTCTCCATGCAGGCTAGCACTTCGATTCGCAAGTTCCCTGACAACCTCTTCACCCTGCCCGCGCCTCAGCCCTCCCTGCTGAAAGTCGCAGGCCTCTTCGGGCAGAACAACACGGGGAAAACCTGCCTCATCAAGTGCCTGCGCGTCATCAAGGCCGTCCTAGAAAAAAGCGAACCGGGGCATATAAGTAATTTCTTCACCGACAATGAGCTCAGTGAGCTCGCCATACGCTTCACGCACGAAGACCGCATCTACGACTATAGCTTCGGCATAGCCACCCAGAGGCAGCGCTACGCTTATGAATGCCTGAAGGAACTCATCTACGAGGAAAAAGGCAGTCCAGCTCGCGAGCGCATCCTCTTCCAGCGCGACCGCGAGCAGGGCATTTATAACTGCGAGGATGAGAGTATAGTCGAGCTCATGCCACGCCTCTCCTCGGAGAACATCCTCATCTACCTGCTCGATGCGGAGGAAGGCAGCCTACTTGCTGAAGCGAAGCAGCTCCTCACGGGGCTCGCGGCACAGATGGACATCGTCGACATGAATAATATCCCCCTGTCGCGCACCATAGACATCCTGAAAAATAAAAACTCCCTCCGCGACAAAGTCGTGAACTTCGTCCGCAATGCCGATCTCTACCTCGACGACATCAGCTTCCTGAGCGAGGAAGAAATAGAGAAGCAGAACCTCATCTACGCCGAAGACCGCTATGAGCCAGCGGAGAAAGTGCTCCACATCCCGGAGCAACTCAGCCTCGTCTCCGTGTACAAGGGAGTGGCAGTCCCTAGCCTACTCTTTGACTCGACAGGCACGAAGAAAATAGCCGCCCTCGCCAGCTACATCATCGAAGCACTCTCTGAGGGACGTATACTCATCGTGGATGAGCTCGATAGCAGCATCCACTTCAAACTCACGCGTGCGATAGTGGCCATGTTTAACAATGAGCTTAATGCGAACTCCCAGCTCATCTTCACGGCGCACGATATTAACCTCATTGACTGCCAGCGACTCCTACGAAAAGATCAAGTCTGGTTCATCCACAAGGACGAAGACGGCATCTATGTATACCCACTTTCAGAATTCAGTGAAGAAGATGGCATACGCGATGACTGCAATCTCGTGGAAAAGTACAAGAAAGGCATCTTAGGAGCGCTACCCGAGCCCCAATTCATCAACAGCCTCTTAGAAATCGCGGAGTCATAATCATAGAAAGAGCAGCATCATGATAAGAAGACGACCACAGCTTCGACATCACACACGCATTTGTATCATATGTGAAGGATATGAAGAACATGATTATATACGCAAGCTCATCAGCCTTGGAGTCTGGCATGCTGAATATGACATCTCACTGGTGAATGCGGAAGGGCAGGGGAATCTATTTGCGCGCTACCAGAACTACTACCAGATGGGGTCATATGATGCCATCTTCCTCATCACAGATACAGATGCGAAGCCCTATGAGCACTACCTGCGCTTAAAGGCGAAACTGAACCGACATCATCACAAACGCACGGCAGCGCGGCAGCTACTATACTTTGGGAATCCTTGTACGATGCAATTCATCCTATTGCACTGGGCAGAGGCGGATGAATTGAAACTGAAAAGCCCTGCAAAGCGGGACAATGCTGAGAAAATCCGTCAACTCACGGGGATAGAACACTACCATGCGAGGAAATCGCAGAGAAGGAAACTCTGTGCTCAGATCACGGAAAAGAACTACCATGCGATGGTGAAAAGAGCGGGGGAAATCGCGGGAACGGACAAGCAGCTGAGCAGCACGAATATCGCGGAAATGATGCAGAGACTGGAAATCGCATCAAAGGGCTGGCTGAGCGCATACATGCGTAGCCTGAACTAGAGAAAGCGCGGCCCAGCGCTCTCGCGCAAAATGGATACCTAAGGTCGCGACCTTAGGCAGGATGCAAGGACAGCGTCCTTGCTAGGGGTATGGGGACAAAGTCCCCAAA
>CAYJLR010000164.1:0-4379 GCA_964370895.1 uncultured Akkermansia sp.
TGATGTTTTTATCTGCGCTTAGCTCCAGAAGAATGCTCTTCGACGGTGCTAGATTTTGGGCAGTTGTGAGCTCCATGAGAGGGCGGAGTTCCACCGATGCCTCCTGCGCCAGTGCCGACAATGCCATCATGGGGATGGCACAGTAAAGATTAAAGTTTTTCATATAAATCATATATACATGATCAGTGCTTATGAGGTCAAGTTAGAACGCTTTTGTATGACAGAGATGTGCTGCAGTTGAAAAAAGGTGTAATGACGCGATATTTCCCTAGGCGAATAGATGAAACCGCCGTATGGCATGAATGCGCATACGGCGGTGGGAGGGATAAATGGAACGGTGCGATTATTTCGCTTTATCCTTACCATCGGTGAGCCAGTCCAGAGAGAAGACGACGACCTCATGATTCTTGTAGCCATCCTTCTCGAAGAAGACGGCTATGTCACCGTTAGCAAGTTTCGTTAAGGAGGAGTAGGCAGAGCCACCGGGGTAGATCACTTTTCCCTCGCTCCATGTTTCGCCCTCATCATAGCTGATACGTACGGTGAGATTTTTACGACTTGTATCGTTCGCGTTAGAGAAGATGAGTCTATCCTTATCATCACCGGCACTCTTCGCACTGTAGCGGATGATGCTCGCATTACACGCGGGATCAGGTAACTGTGGCTCAGGGCGTGTTTCCCATGTCTTCCCCTTATCTGAGGAGATGTGCACGTAGCGGATTTTCTCTTTTCCATTCACACGGCTGTTGACCATCCAGCGTCCGTCGCTCAGTTCGATGACCTTGGATTCATTCGCTGGCTTGATGGGGGTGTCGATGAGATACCATGTTTCGCCGTGGTCATCGCTTGCGAAGATGGATAATCCGCGCTTCAGATTCACCAGCGTATGGATCATCTTTCCGTCGCTCGTGTAGAAGCCTCGCCCCGAGGTGATGAACTTGAAATCATTCTTCCACTCGGGTTTTGCTATCTGGTCGGTTATGTCCACAGGCTTGCTCCAGCTCTGCCCGTTGTCTGTGCTTTTCACGTAGTGTAGGTAGTAGACATTCTGCTCCTTCTTTCTGTCCATGAAATTGTAAAAGAGGAAAATATGCCCTGTCTTCTCATCGACGATCATGGAGGGGTCTGAGGCTGACTGACCGAGGGGGAAATCCACGATGATCTTCGTCGGTGACCACGACTTGCCGTGATCCTTACTGACGCGTACGGCGATGTTAATATCGTCGCTGTGCACCAGGTCGCCCAGATGGGGCACACGCTCATCAATCGCGGCGATGAGATCGCCATTCAGTGCGGTGACAAGTGCAGGGATGCGGTAGCCCGCTATATTATCTTTTTCTGCGGGCATGCCCGAGTAGAAAATATTATTGTGATAGCTGATTCCTTCTGCGAGAGCCGCTTCTTCTTTTGCGAAGGATAGCGCACCGCAGGCGAGGGAGAATCCCATTAATGTAGTGAATGATTTGTACATATGTTTTTTGTTTTTTTTGTTGTTGTAGTTGAATATTAAAGGCTCATGCCGAAGTCTTGACGGAACTTGTACACCAGCTTCGCAGGCCAGTCACTCGTAGGCTCGAGTCCACCCATGAAGAAGCGCAGTACCGGAGGTTCGTAAGTGAAGCGAAGTCCTCCGATGAGTTCGCGGTTTTCATACAGCCACATGAGGCGATCGATGGCGTATTCTACCTGTGAGAGGGTGAAGACGCGGCGAGGGATAGCTAGGCGTAGTAACTCCACGTCTGCCATGATCTCGACGCCATTCTCATCACGTACACTGGAGATCGTACCGCGCTCCATGCCACGTACCCCTGAGATGAGGTAGAATGCCGCAGCGAGGGCACCAGCAGGATACTCATGCTGTGGGATGTGGGAGCAGAATTGGGTCGCATCGACGTGGCAGCCCAGTACACCCGGTGGTGTCACGACGGGGATGCCGAGGGCGTCGAGCTCTTCGACAAAATGCTTGATGAAGCTGGGGCTCTGGCTGAGCATGCCCTCGTCTAATGTCTCCATGAGCCCGACGGCCATCGCTTCGATTTCGCGCACAGAGATACCACCGTAGGTGAGGAAGCCTTCGTAGAGGGGGATGAGTGCCTCCATCTTGCTGTAGATATCTTTGCGATTCGTGCAGATACCACCACCGCGAGAGGAGCTGAGCTTGCGCGCGGAGAAGTAGACGAGATCTGCGAGGCCTGTCATCCCCTTGATGATGTCTTCAAGGCTGTTTTCCTTCCAGTTATCCTCACGCTGCTTGATGAGATAGGCATTCTCGCCGATGAGGGAGGCATCGAGGACGAGCATCTTACCGTACTTGTCGGCGAGTGCGCGTGTATCCATGAGGTTCTTCATGGAGAAGGGCTGTCCGCCGATGAGATTTGTCGAGGCTTCCATGCGGATGAAGGGGACTTTATCTGCATTTTCTTCGAGGCACTTTTCGAGGAGCTCGATGTTGATGTTTCCCTTGAATGGATTCTCGGACTTGATATGCAGCGCGTCAGGGTAGAGGAGCTCTGCGATCTCACCGCCATTTTCTTGGATATGGGCGAGGGCTGTAGTGAAGTGGTAGTTCATCGGTATGATGTCACCGGGTTTCACGTAGGTGCGGCAGATGATGTTTTCCGCAGCGCGTCCCTGATGCACAGGGAGGAGGTACTTCTTACCCAGTACTTTTTCTACGGCATTCTGGAGCTTAATGAAGGACTGTGAGCCCGCGTAGGCATCATCTGCTTGGAACATAGCGGAGACCTGATTGTCACTCATGGCATTCGTGCCACTGTCGGTGAGCATGTCGAGAAATACGTCTTTTGTGCTGAGGCGGAATGTGTTGAAGCCCGCTTCTTTGATCGCGTCTAGGCGGCGTTCTATGGGCTGTAAAAACAGCTTCTGTACGACGCGTACCTTGTGAAACTCGAGAGGGACATTTTTACGGGAATGGAATTTTACCGGATCGTTCATAATGTTAAATTTTATTATAAATAGTTTTTAAGTATAGCAAAGTGTATATCTAAGTCAAGAAGTAAGAACTAACGAATGAATGCTAAGCATAATTCACAAATAGATTGACTTGCTTGTTTGAATTATCGTATGATCACTTCATCTGATAAATCGTAGGTTTCGATTATCGATCAATAAACATTATAATCTTACTAATATGGCTCTCGCATCATTAATTATCGGTATCATTGCAGTCTTACTGGGTATTCTTCCACTTTGCAGTTATCTGTCAGTTATTCCTGCTATCGTAGGTCTTATCCTCGGTATTGTTGCTCTGAAGAACTGCTCTAAACTTCAGCTTCCTACAGGTCAAGCTAAGGCAGGTATCATCCTGAACAGTATCTCTCTTTTCCTCCTCACCATCTGGGCCATCATTGTTGTAATGTTTGGTGCTACTATAATGGAGAAGCTCGAAATGATCGTAGAGGAAGCTCAAGCAGAAGTTGAAAAAGCTGAAAAGGAAGAGAAGGCTAAAAAAGCCGCTCCCGCCCCAGCACCTTCTCCTGCACCTGCAGTTTAATCTGCTCAAGGAATACTTTTTCAAAAAGCCTAACTCGTTTTGATGAGTTAGGCTTTTTTCTAAAAAAATGGCAATGGGCATGTCTTCGAAGCTTTCTGCTATTCAGACTTTTAATCGCGTATTCCAGCGCACCATGCTTGCGCTCTGGGCATACCTGCTGCTGTTTCCCTTTATCTCGCCTCTGATGGAGAAAGTCATTCCATCATTATGGCGATGCCAGTGGCTAGCGCTCTCAGGCACTCCCTGTCCCTTCTGCGGGATGACGCGCGCGTTCACCCGTCTCTATCGGCATGGGGAGATGCCTTCACTGGCGATTACTGTGGCCTTCCTCTTTGTGGTTTTGGAATTCTGCAGAAAGCTGCTCTTCGTCTGCTACGACTGTGGCTCACGCAGGGTTTCATCAGCTGTCATTATAAGTGATTATACTCTGAGTGCCCTAGGCGGCACCCTGACTCTATACTTACTCCTCGCTGCATGGCTCGTATAGAGGTGGTGGGGCAATTAGATACACGATTATTTGTGTCGCACCACTTTTTGAGAGAATTTATCTTCGGTAGTCCTGTTGAATGAAGTAAGCTAGCGAAAGCGATTGCTCAACTGCAGCTTGCCTAGAACTCGGGCTTTCTTCGCGATTCGGTAGCAAAAAATGCATCTACTATATCATTTTGAGTAAATGTGAACATACATAAAACATACGAAAATTATATAAATGCCTTGACAAGGTTTATTTTATGTACAAACCCTCTCTGAGTTTTATTATAAAGAAAACTTCTAACTACATGAAATTATCCTTATTTATCCGACGCATCATGCGTCCTGTGCTCTCTACCCTGAGCACCACAACATCCTTTTTTAGCGTTGACCC
>CAYJLR010000165.1:0-4343 GCA_964370895.1 uncultured Akkermansia sp.
TGATTCTCATCCCAGACGTAGGCGAGACCTCCACTCATACCTGCACCGAAGTTATGTCCTGTTTCACCGAGGACGACGACGCAGCCGCCTGTCATGTATTCACAGCAGTGGTCGCCTGCACCTTCGATGACGGCAGTCGCGCCTGAGTTACGCACAGCGAAGCGCTCACCTACCTGTCCATGAACGAAGAGCTTCCCACTCGTTGCACCATAGAGTAGGACGTTACCCGCGATGACATTTTCCGCTGGGTCATAGCTGCTGCCTTCGAAAGGAGTGACGATGATCTTACCACCTGAGAGCCCCTTGCCGACGTAGTCATTCGCCTGCCCCTTGAGGGTGAGGGTGACGCCATGAGCGAGGAAGGCTCCGAGGCTCTGTCCGGCAGTTCCCGTGAGATCCAGCTGTATGCTATCTTCTGCGAGACCGGCATCGCCATGTGTCTTCGCGATGTGGAAGGACAGGCGGGTGCCTATTGCTCGGTCGGTATTACTGATGGGGAGGGAGATGCGGACGCGTTCACCCTTTTCCACCGCTGGCATAGCTTCTGCCATGAACTGCTCGTCAAAGATGCTCACATCAGGCTGCTGCTTCTCTGCGGCGAATATATTCTGAGGCTCTGGGCGCAGGATGCGTGAGAAGTCCAGATGCTTCGTCTTCCAGTAATCGAGCGCCTTGTCCACTTGGAGTAGATCAGTGCGGCCTACCGCTTCATCAATGCTGCGCAGACCGATGGCTGCGAGGTATTCACGTGTTTCGCGGGCGACGAACTGGAGGTAGTTGATGATGTTTTCAGGCTTGCCACGCATGCGTTGGCGTAGTCCTTCGTCCTGTGTCGCGATGCCGACGGGGCAGGTGTTCTTGTTACAGACTCGTGCCATGACGCAGCCGAGAGCGATGAGGATGGAGGTCGCGAAGCCGTATTCTTCTGCACCGAGGAGGGCGGCGACGACGACGTCGCGTCCATTCGTGATGAGACCATCTGTCTGGATACGTATCTTGTCACGAAGCTTATTGAGCACAAGAGTCTGGTGAGTCTCTGCGACACCGAGTTCCCATGGCATACCAGCGTAAGTGATGGAGGTGAGGGGGGATGCCCCCGTGCCACCGTCGTGACCAGAGATGAGTACCATGTCTGCGCCACCCTTCGCGACACCAGCTGCCACTGTACCTACGCCGACCTCGGAGACGAGCTTCACACTGACGCGTGCGTCAGGATTCGCATTGCGCAGGTCGAAGATGAGCTCCGCTAAGTCTTCAATAGAATAGATGTCATGATGAGGAGGAGGGGAGATGAGTGTCACACCGGGCGTGGCATGACGTACGCGGGCGATGTCAGCATCGACCTTTCCACCGGGGAGCTGTCCACCTTCACCGGGCTTCGCTCCCTGCGCGACCTTAATCTGAAGTTCGCGTGCGTGGGCGAGGTATTCTGCGGTGACACCGAAGCGTCCCGAGGCGATTTGCTTCACTGCGGAGCAAAGGTCATCGCCATTATCTTGAATCTGGAAGCGTGATGGATCTTCACCGCCTTCGCCAGAGTTGCTCATGGCTCCGAGACGGTTCATGGCGATGGCGATCATCTCATGGGATTCCTTCGAGATAGCACCGAAGCTCATAGCCCCCGAGACGAATCGGCGGATGATGCTCGCTTCGCTCTCTACCTCAGCGAGAGGGATGGTGGGCGTATCCGCGAAGTCGAAGAGACCTCGCAGTGTACAGCGTGTCTCGTCCTGCTCATTAACAAGGGAGGAGAAGACCTTGTAGAGCGCATAATCACCCTTGCGCACAGCCTTTTGGAACTGCCCGATGACCTTTGTGCTCCAGATATGCTTCTCGCCGCCGCGCTTCCACTTATAGATACCAGCGTCTTCGAGCTTGTCTGCGCGATCGGAGTTGAGATCCTTGCTTGATTGAAGTCGCTTGACTGACTCGCGTGCGATGTCAGAGAGCTCGATGCCGCCTATGCGTGAGGATGTGCCGGGGAAGTAATCCTGAACGACTGCATCACTCAGGCCGATGGCTTCGAAGATCTGCGCGCCACGGTAGGAACGCAGAGTGGAGATGCCCATCTTGGACATGATCTTGAGCAGACCTGCGTCGATGGCTTCAAGGTAGTTCTCCAGTGCCTTCGTGGGGGAGATCTCAGGTGCGAGCTTTTCCTCACGGTAGAGTGCTCCTATACTACGGTAGGCGAGCCATGGGCAGATAGCGGTCGCTCCGTAACCCAGAAGGAGAGCGAAGTGCATGATCTGGCGGGCTTCACCTGTCTCAGCGATTACCCCTGTGCTTGTACGTACACCGAGTTCGCGCAGTTTGCTATTCACCGCAGCAATAGCGAGCAAGCTAGGAATAGGTGCTTCGTTTCCGCTAAGTTCACGATCACTGAGGATGATGATGCGATACCCCTGTGCGATCGCTTGCTCTGTCTGACGTGTGAGCTCTAGGAGAGCTTCTTGCAGCCCCAGAGGAGAAAGAGATGAGAAGCCTGTGCTCAGCGTGACGCAGCGGAAGTCCTCTTGGTGGTTCGCCTTGAGGGCCGCGAGGTCAGCCTCGGTGAGGATGGGGCGATCTAGCTTAATGATACGCGCCATCTGAGGCGTTTCCTCCAGAATGTTCGCGGGATTACCGATGAAGGTCGTCAGTGACATGACCATCTGCTCGCGCATCGGGTCAATGGGAGGATTCGTCACCTGCGCGAACTGCTGCTTGAAGTAGTTAAAGAGCAGTTGTGAGCGATCTGAGAGAATGGCGAGAGCTGCGTCATTACCCATGGCGGAGACTGGGTCATGCCCTGTATTAGCCATGGTGAGGATGAATTGCTTGAGCTCATCTTCTGTGTAGCCGAAGAGCTGCTGCTTCGCGAGTGTTTTCTCTGAACTTTCGGTTTGAGGTGCTGCGACACTGTCAAAGAAGCCGTGAATCTTGATACGGTTCTCTTGGCACCAGCGACGGTAGGGACGACGGCGTGCGATCTGAGTCTTGATCTCAGCATTGTAACTGATACGCTTCTTCTCGAAGTCTATCCAGACGATGTCACCTGGGCGTAGGCAACCACGCTTCACGACCTCCTTTGGATCTGTATCGAGTACACCCGCTTCACTAGCCAGTACGAAAATGCCATCGCGGCTCAGTTCATAGCGTGCAGGGCGCAGACCATTACGGTCTATCGCAGCCCCTGCTCCGAGACCATTGCTAAAGCAGACCGCGGCTGGACCATCCCAGGGAGCCATGAAGCCCGCATGGTAATCGTAGAATCCGCGCAAGTCTTCTCCGAGGAAATAATGCTCACCAAACGCCTGAGGTATCAGCATCATCATGCTGTGCGGCAGGCTACGTCCCGAGGTGACGAGTAGTTCCAGCGCATTATCAAGACTCGCAGAATCACTCTGCCCAGAAGGGATGACGGGCAGGATCTTGCTGATTTCGTCACCGAAGAGTGGGCTAGAGAGCTGGCTCTCCACACCACTCATTTGATTGAGATTACCGCGGAGGGTATTCACCTCCCCATTATGTGCCATGTAGCGGAAGGGGTGAGCGAGTGGCCAGCTGGGGAAGGTGTTCGTCGAGTATCGCTGGTGCACGATAGCGAGAGCACTCTTAAAATCTTCATCAGCGAGATCGAGGTAGAACTTCGGCAGCTGTGGCGCCATGAGTAGTCCCTTGTAGATGATGGTACGGGCAGACAGAGATGCGATATAAAAAAGATCGCCTAGCTGGGGATGCTGGGCGATCATTTCTTTTTCGATGCTGCGGCGGAGGATGTAGAGGCGGCGTTCCAGATCATCTCCTGTGAGAGACTCTTCACCAGATTCGATGAAGATCTGAGTGATATGGGGAGCGCTTTGCTGAGCGAGCTGGCCTATACTGTGGATGTCGACGGGGACTTCGCGTGTGCTTAGGAGGGTGAAGGACTCTTCGCCGAGCACGCGTTCGAGGATGCTCATACAGCTGCTACGGAGGGTTTCGTCCTGAGGGAGGAAACACATGCCGACAGCATAGCTGCCTACTTCTGGTAAGCTGATATTAAGGTTCTTAGCGAAAAACTCATGAGGGATCTGGAGTAGGATGCCTGCACCATCGCCGGTTTCAGGGTCAGAACCAGTCGCGCCACGATGAAGAAGACGTTTTAGAATCGCGATGCCCTGTTTGACAATATTGTGGGATACTTTCCCGTTAATGTCGACGATCATACCGACGCCGCAGGCGTCATGCTCGTTTGTTGGATCGTAAAGTCCCTGAGATTCAGGGTAGTATGAGCTAGCGATTGCTGCCCCCGCCGTCGGAGTCAATGAGTGTGTGTTCATGTCTTCTTAAATGATCACGGTTGGGGAATGATACTCCTG
>CAYJLR010000166.1:0-4324 GCA_964370895.1 uncultured Akkermansia sp.
TTCTGCAGTGTTCGCAGCTAGTGTTAATTGCTTCGCTCGAGCTGTGACGCTCATGGCGCGGACAGGTCGTGCGGGACAGGCGACGACGCATGAGCCGCAGCCATTACAGAGCTGAGCCTCGAGTTCGGGGCTGATGAGGTCGGTGACTTCGATAGCATTGTAAGGGCATGTATAGGAGCATTCTCCACAGCCGATGCAGTTTGAGAAATCGATGACGGCGATTTTCTTCGTTTTGCCATCTACTATGACATCCTGAAGGCTAATTGTCTTCACCGGGCAGATTTTTACGCAGTTGTTACAGCCGACGCAGGCGCTGTCGATGATCTTCGGTACGCTTGCGTCCTTATCTTTCAGTGCCTTTGTGGGACATGCTTTCACGCATTTTACGCATTCTTTGTGATCCTTCCACACGATGCAGCGTGTCTGATCGATGCTGGCTAGGGCTATTTGTGTGCGCTTCTTGAGTTCAAGTGGAAGTTCCCTAATGGCATTTTCTGGGCAGGCTGTCGCGCAGTTATGGCAGCTGTAAGCGCATTGAGCATCGCCTATGTCGAGGTAGGGCTTGTTGATGCCTTCCCACCCGAGTTCTGTGAAGGCGGGCTTCAGTACTTGCGTCGGGCATGCGGAGATACAGAGGCTGCAGCCTGTGCAGGAGTCTAAGAATATCTCATGTGAGCCAGCTCCTGGCGGGATGGGGTAGCGAGCTTTGTTGTTTCCTATCTCGCTGGGGTCGCTACTGTACTGTGCATCTATGTCTTGTGCGCTTGCTCGGCAGGAGGGGAATAGGGTAGTCGCGGCGCCGGTGAGACCTAGTCCGAGCAGTGCGCGTCTAGTGTGGCTAGGCTGCTTGTTGTCAGTTGGCTCTTCGGAGGGAGGGGCAGGGGAGGGGCTTTTTTTCTTCTTGGGAGGACGAGGTGCTGCTTCTACTGCAAGGGCGAAGGGGTTGTGTGGCTTCAGTGTGATGGCATCACTATCGCAGACACCTATGCACTTGTAGCAGGATATGCAGCGTGTGGGGTCAATGCGGAGGTTTTTGATATCTATGGCATGAGCTTTACAATATGTCGTGCATGCCATGCAGCGTACGCAGCTTTTGTTCTTGATATAAGGGGTGCAGGGGGCTACTCTGGAAAGAAGTCCGAGAAAACTGCCCACTGGGCATACAGTATTGCAGTACAAGCGTCCCTTGCGGAAGGCCATGGCGAGTGGGATGAGTGTCGAAATGATGATGATACTAAGCACGAGAGGGGAGTATCGCCCCCAGTCTGCTACTTGGCTTGTCTTTCCTGTGGCGTTATAGATCTGAGTAGCCAGTGGTTCTATAACTGCTGTTCCGAATCTGGCACTGATGCTGTAGGGGTCAAGCCAGCTCAATACATAGTTCACCCCAAGGATGAGGGGAATGATCGTAAGCAAGAGAAAGGCCGCGCGGATGATCCAGTGATTCTTCGTGTATCGAGAGGCGAGCCCTTTGTAGCGCCCCTTTGGGTTTCCTAGTCGGTGCGACACATCCTGCGCCATACCCAACGGGCATATCCAGCTGCAAAAAACACGCCCAAAAAGCAGCGTCAAAGCGAGTAGGGTGATGAAGACTCCTAGAGCGAACTCCTCTCCTGTCCAGCTTCCCATATAAGATGGGATGAACTGGATGTCAGTCACCCAGAAGCTCCAGTTCAAGTGAATGGGGATGAGAATGAATCCGAGAAGGAAGAAGCTTAATAGAATGATAGCGACAAGTCGACGAAGGTTTTTGAGTTTGAACATGAAGTTTTTGGGGGAATTGGGGGGGAATTACATCCTAATCCTAACAAAAATCACAGTCAAGCGTGAATATTGTCTTTTGTGCAGATAGAATTCTAAAAAAGCTGAAAGGAAAACTATTTTTTTCTCGCCAGATATGCTAAAGCATGCTATACAGTAGACAGGTTTATTAATAAATTCTTATTATGGCTATCAAATTATTCATCCCCGGTCCTACAATTGTTTCTGATGACATCTTGAAGGAAATGAGCGGTCCTATGATCGCACACCGTTCGAAGCTCGCTTCCGAAATCCAGAAGCGAATCTCTGATAATATGCAGAAGGTGCTCTTTACTGAGAATCGCATCCTTCTCTCCACCTCCTCCGGCTCTGGCCTCATGGAAGGTGCCATCAAGAGCTGCACCGCTAAGCGTGCTGCTTGCTTTGCTATCGGTGCGTTTGGTAAGAAGTGGTATCAGATGGCTACAGCTAATGGTATCCCTGCGGATAAGTTTGATAGCGTAGCGGGTGAGCCTACCACACCTGAGATGGTCGATGCAGCTCTGTCCACAGGTAAGTATGATCTTATCACTGTAACTCATAATGAAACTTCCACAGGTATTCAGAATCCTGTAGAAGAAATCGCTGAAGTGATGAAGAAGTACCCTGACGTCATCTGGTGTGTGGATGCGGTCTCCTCTGCGGCAGGTTCGAAGATTGATACCGATAAGCTTGGTATCGACATCCTCATCACCTCGACACAGAAGGCTCTTGCTCTTCCTCCAGGTCTGGCCATCTGTGCTATGTCTCAGAAGGCGTACGATCGTACTGCAGAAGTGCCAAACCGTGGTCTCTACTTTGACCTGCGCACGATCTGGGACTTCATCGATAAGAAGAATTACCAGTACACTTCCACTCCTAACCTTTCCCTCATGTATGCACTGGATGCTCAGCTGAAGAACATCGTCGAGGTTGAAGGTATTGAAAACCGCTTTGCTCGCCATGAAGAAATGGCCGCTTACGTGCGCGCGTGGGCGAATGAGTACTTCCGCGTGTATTCTAATCCTAATTATCTCTCTAAGACACTTACGGTCATTGATGCTCATCCGAAGGGATGTGAAGAGATGATCTCTATCCCTGAGCTGAATGCCGCACTCTCCGAGCGCAACATGGTGCTCGGCGGTGGTTATGGAGACCTGAAGGGTAAGACATTCCGCATTGCGCACATGGGTGAACTCACCATGGACGACATGAAGGAAATCACAGGTGCCGTCACTGATGTCTTAAAACTGAAATAATTTCATATAAATCATAAGACGCGCTACCTGCTACAGCCGGTAGCGCGTTCTTTTATATCAAGATGAAAACTCCATACACACAAGCTTATCAGGTCATGTACTACGACACCGACTGCGGAGGTGTCGTACATAACATAGCCTACATGCGCTGGGTAGAAGAATGCCGTACCAAAATGGCACTCGCTATAGGCATAGACTTCATGAAGCTCTCTGAAGAGGAGAAGACCTTCACCGTCGTTGTCAGGCACGAAGTCGACTATCATTTCCCTGCTGTTATGCTCGACGAGGTCATCACATCGGGCTATGTAGAGAGTGTGGAAGGTTCCTCACTCTGGTTCCGTTTCCAAATCCGACGCGCGAAGGATAATAAGAAACTAGTCAGCGTACGTCAGCGACTCGCACTCGTGCGCATGCCACAGGGGAGACCAGTGCGCGTGCCTGAAGAGTGGAAAAAACTCGCTTATACACCAGAAGATTCACAAGAAAGCTAAAGAAAAATATGTCCATCAAATACAAGCACTTTATCGTTCACCCATATCAGGTGAATTGCTTTGTCGTGTATGATGAAGCGAGTCGAGAGGCCTATCTCGTTGATCCCGCATGCTGGATAGCAAAGGAGCGCGCAATCGTTAGCCAATTCATCAATGAGCAGGGCTTAGAATTGCGCGCAATTATTAATACCCATATGCATTATGATCACAATGCGTCCAATGTCTACTTTCAAAAGCTCTATGACATTCCTATCTGGGCGCACGAAGGAGATGACTACATGCTGCATGATCCTGAATTCATGAGAGCTCGCATGGATAGGATACCCATGGAGGGCCTCGGGAAGATCGATCGCTACTTAAAGCATGGCGAGAAGTTGAAACTCGGTGGGTCTGAGCTTGAGGTCATCCATACGCCTGGTCATAGCCCCGGTGGTATATGCCTCTACTGCACTGCTTCAGGCTTCCTCATTAGCGGTGATACCCTCTTTTGTGAATCCATTGGACGCACTGATTTCCCGAAAAGTGATAAGAAAGGCTTACTTCACGCTATCAGAACACGACTATTTGTACTCCCTGATGAGACCGTGGTACTACCAGGTCATGATGATTTCACCACCATCGGTCATGAGAAAAAGTATTCGCCATTTTTTTAAGTGAAATAATATGCTAAAAAATAGTGTTTTACGTATTTCTGTGAAAAATTCTACAAAAAAAGATATAAAACATGCTTGACGTATCATCGAGCTTTCTATATACTCCTGCCACCCCCACTACGGGAGCAACTGAACGAGCGAG
>CAYJLR010000167.1:0-4323 GCA_964370895.1 uncultured Akkermansia sp.
CAGGTAAGAGGTCTAAAAAGGCTGTTTCTCCTCTGCCCTGAGGGGAGAGGAGAAGCAGCGCGAGAGTGATCGAGATTAGGGTGTTTTTCATATTACTTTCAGTCGATGGTGATGAGTTTTATTCTCGCATCATAGTAAGAGCGAACTTAGAAGTCGAGGCGGTAGCCGACTGTGGCGTGTGTGCTCTGCTGATCCTGACGTAGCTCGATGGTGGTACTGAGGATGGGGAGAGCCAGCACACAGGCGATGAGTGCGGCACGTAAGCGGAGGGGGAGTGAAATCTTCATTTCTTAATCAGTAGTGAGTGGTGAGTATATTCGTATATATGTAGTATAAAAGAGTTGTAATTTAGACTCTTCTTATAGTATTAAGAAGTATGATTTTCTATTTGTCAAGCTATATTGCTCTCGAAAGAGGGCGTAATCTGTGAAATATTCTTGCCCATTAACAGGAACGAAGTTGTACGAGATACCTTAGGAATAGAGAAGAGCCTAGCTCCCTTGCGAAAGGAAGCTAGGCTCTGGAAAAGAAATGCACGAATGCGCTATTTAGACCGCCTTACGCCTTCTGCGAGCGAGGAGACCTGCGAGTGCCATGAGGCTCAGCGTAGCTGTGCTAGGCTCAGGGATGGCGAAGGCTATACCGCTGGTTAGTAGCATATCACCATTCTCGCGCCATACGATAAAGACATCACCTGTTTCCATGATAGCATCTTCATCACCGAGGTAGAAGTTACTCATCATGTAATCCGAAGCGATGGCAATCTTAGCCTCTTCGCCATACCACATGCCTTCGAGGAAGTCTATGCCGATGACATTCGTTGGATCTGTGTAGCTGAGGTTCGAGAAGAGTACGATGTTAAATAGACCGAGATCAAGGCTAGTACCATTATCCAGAGTGAAGGTCTCACTCATTCCAAGCTGTACATTACCCATATTCGTGAGGCTGAGCATGAACTTCGCATCCACGGTGAGTTTCCCATCTATCATGCTAGTGCCCATACCACTCACGCTACGTCCTGCATCAGCGATGACTGTAGACATACCTTCGAGATGGAGGTGACCGTTAATCCCCGCTGCTGCGCCTGCCGTATTGCTACCTGCACTCATATCGAGTGTCGCGCCGGTATGAATAGCGAATGTCTTAAAGTTCGTTTGCGTGGTAGCGGAGCTATTAGCTGCCAGCACGACCTTACCTTTCTCGACTACAAGTTGCAGGTTATCCTCCGTGTTTACTTGCCCATTTTGAGCGCTGAGAATGAGCGTGCCTTCACCTGTCTTGCGGACGGTGTTCGTGCCGGTGAAGTCTCCGTCTACGACATGGATGGCATCAGCACCGATATTGTGACGACCTCCCAGTAAATCAAGGTCTTGCTTATTCTGCCCAAAGTCCACCGTGGTACCTGCGCCTGTTTGTACCTCATCGAATTCGATAAAGGTCGCGTTCGCTAAGTTTGCATAGTTTGTTTTGCCATTGAAAACAAGCTGTCGATTACCTGTTACTATAGTTTTATCTTTATTAAGTGTATAATTAAAAGTATAGAGTTCGGACGGACTAGGAGTAATTTGCGAAGTATTGACCATATAGCCGCCGGTAATAGTAATCGCGTTTTCGAGGACGACGTCACTACCAATTTCAATCTGAGTGGATGCTGTTTCAGCTCGTACTGTTCCTACACCATTAATGATACCAGCACCTGCTATTATCTGCCCAGCTACATGACTATTACCTGTGACACTTAGAGATAAATTACCTTGGGTGATGAGGTATCCCTCACCTGCGGCTTCGCTTTGGGCGATGTGCTGCCCAATGTAGCTCCCCGAGGTGATGTCTCTGTGCGCGCCCCCTGTGATTTTCACAGTCACGTCACCTACGTCAGCGGCATTCACGATGTGTACGCCATTTGTGCCGCTCACAGGATCTATACCAGTGACAGCAGTGACATTATCTGAAATATAGCTACCGCCGACAATCATATATGTACTAGCATCGCCAGAAACATTAAGCGTCACATTGCCCACTTTTGTCGCACCTGATGTAGTATCTTTAAAGTATTCCCCATCAAAGTTTTGGTCAGCAATCTCAGAGGTATTGCCTCCTATGAGCGTTGCAAATCTCCCGCCTGAAATATCTGCCTGCGTGCTACCAGTTGTCACATTACCACCGCCAGCACTCATGGATCCTACCGTAAACAATGGGGTCGTGCCATACTCATCATTCAGTGGTATGTAGGAAAAATCACCACTATCAACACTGACTACGACGGAATCAATCGAGGCTGACGCCATGTTCTCGCGCGTGTAGTAGGGGAATGGATTTCCATCATAGCCATAATAATTTCCATCCGTTGTGTCTGAGACTACGTTGCCACCCACGACCCATTTAGAGAATTGGACGCCACCCGCGCCTGTGATCTTAAGCTCTGAGCTACCTGTATGTGTAAGCGTAAGCCCATTACCTATCAGAGAACCTGCCACAAGTGCTTGGTTAAAAGCCTGAGGATCGCTTGAGGTGGGAGCTGAGCTGAAATCTAATTCAATCTGAGTTTTACCAGTGATGGTCGCTGTCTTACCCTCAAAGTTGACAGAGGGGAAGGAGACATTACCAGGACGAACACCAGGAACTCCGTCAACGCTATAAGAAACGCCCGTATTAGATGCGAAACCACCTATCACTCCTTGCTCCGCGGAGAAAAGGTTACCGTATAAATAGTCGTCTACGTAAGTAGCTGGAGTAGTGTATTTGATGTGTGTGTCACCCGTGAAATCGGCATCACCACTAAACTGCATGTGGCCTGCCCCGATGACTGAACCTGCTTGACCATTTATTTCAATGTTCACATCGCCCTTAAAACTCCCAGCGTAACCAGAATTACCACCTACGATTTGTCCTGCGCTGGAGTCATTACGCAGGTATATTTCTACACTGCTCTCACCGTTGTGACCGAAAGTACTCGCATTGTTAGACGCATTGTAACTGCCGCCTATAATAGTATCTGGGGTAGCAGCAGAAGATTGTAGTGATATTTGAACCTTTCCTGAAAAATCGCCTGCAAATTTCGCACCTTCGTTAACTTGAAGAGCTCCAATAATGCTACCCCATTTTTGTACAGAACCCTCTTTGAGGATGATCGTACTTGTCCCGTAGAAGTCGGCGTTGGAGCTAGCGTCTTCGGTAATCAGATTAGCACCCAGAATACGGTTAACTCCTGAGTTATTGGCACCTATGATAAGAGTAGTCGAGACTTCCTTGTCAATAGAGCCCCAACTTTCATTGGTTTTGCCCATGTAGAAAGTGTCGACATTAGTGTAGTCATCAGTGTAAAATGTAGTGCTTGTTTCAGAGCTAAATTTATCGTAATCAATAGCATAGAAGTCTCGAGCATAAGTTGTGCTTGGCACACTCCCATACCCGCCCAGCGTGGTGCCGAGTACCACTGTACCTGCCTTGATGGTGACTGTCTTTCCGCCCCACGTGTACTGGATGTCCTTGTTTGTGGTGACGGCAGTACCTAGACCTAGCGTCAGCCCCGTCTCAGGGTCGATGATGGTAGAGCCAGAGGAATCAAGCAACTCACCCTGCCAATTGAAATGAGTCGCACCGGCGTGGAATGTCGGGATCTCTCCCGTGGATAGCGTCAGGTATGTGACATCTTTTATAGAAAAGGGTTTTTCTAGGTAGCCGCTATTAACAGTAATGAGAGTTGTTTTCTCTGATTCTGCTATTTGGGAGCCTGACTCCCAGGCCTTTTGGACAATATTAGCTTGCGTAAGTGGGCTCACTGCTACGGAACAGATTGCAAGTGCCAATAGCTTGCGCGCCAAAGCTGGCGGAAGGTGCATTTTCATATAATGGATAATTGGTTAGGGTGTTTTGTTAGGGTGGGCGGATTATATAACATGCAATGATGATTGGTCAAGAGGAATTGTTGTTTAAAATAATGGTTTTGCTGGATATTTCTTGTTAGAATATTAAAATTAATGATTACGGTATTTTGATTATTATTTTCCCCCTTTACGATTTGATACCTTTTTTACAAGTTTTCCCGCATAAATGTCGGGATTGAGAGAATAATGCTTGTGAATTTACCCCTGTCTAGCAAATAGCCTCGCTTCTCATGAGAGAAGTGAGGCTATGGAAAAGAGCGCGAGGATAAGAAGCTCTCTGAGCGAAGTGCTGGAAGCACCAGCCGCTAATTTACTCGACGCCTTCTGCGGGCGAGTAAGCCTGCGAGCGCGAGGAGGCTCAGCGTCGCCGTGCTAGGTTCAGGGATCATGGCGTTGTACAATACGACGTTGCCATCATATGTACCCATATGAGCCA
>CAYJLR010000168.1:0-4252 GCA_964370895.1 uncultured Akkermansia sp.
TCTCGTCGAATAAGCCATTATGCTCCGTCAAAAATGAAAAAAATACGCTGAAAAACCCCTTCGTGATTTCGCGCTGCGAATTACAAGAACCAGCCTAAAATGAACTTGAACTTTATATTTTTTTATGATATTTAAGAGGTAAGAAAGGTTTCTGCGTTATGAAGAATAACGTTAAATTTAAAATATTTGACCTCTTAGAAGGCATCAAGAACGGACAGGTGAAGTGCCCGAAGTGCGGAGCTACGGATATATCGCGTGCCGATGAGTCCAGTGATCTACGCTGTAACTTCTGCCAGACTCAGTTCGACTTTAAGTCCACCTTGCATGGAGTCGATGATGACAGTTCTGAGATAGAAAATCTGAAGGGAGTCAGCGTCAGCCGAGGTGCTCAGGACATAGATGCATCTGCAGACGATATCGTCACGATTAAGTGCGAGAGCTGCGGTGCAGAAGTGGTCATTAATAGCAGTGAAAGCTTTGAAGCTCGCTGTCACTGGTGTCGAAATTACCTCTCCATCCGTAATGTTATCCCGAATGGGGATGTGCCCGATCTCGTGCTGCCCTTTCAGCGAGATAAGGAAATGGCACGCTCGAGTCTGGAGAGCTACATGGCGAAGTACAAGTACTTCGCCCACCCACGCTTCAAGAAGCAGTTCAACTCGGAGAACATCTTTCCCATCTACATGCCCTACATGCTCGTCGACATCCACGCGCATAGCGTGCTGGAAGGGATGGGCGAAAGCACGATTAAAAAAATCAGCTCAGAGAATCCGCAGGCGCATAAGCGTGAGATCGGCGTCTATAGACTCAAGCGCGACTTCCATTTGGAGCTGGACGACCTCCCCATCGAGTCCAAGCGCGATCGCCTCGCACAGAGAGGAACAAGTCATGTCATTAATGCCGTGCTCCCCTTCGACACGAAGCGCGCCGTGAAGTGGAATCCCACCCTTCTGAAAGGCGTACGCTCCGAGAAGCGCGACATGAATGTCGAAGGACTGACGCCTAATGTCTTCCGACAGCTCTACGACATAGGCTTTAAAGAATCGCTCAACATGATCCCTCAGTACGACCGTGGCGTGCGCTGGCAGTCGCATAAGCAAGAGGTCATCGGTGAGAAGTGGGTCTCCATCTACCTCCCAGTCTGGCTCTATACCTACAAGTCATGGCCATGGGGGAAGACCTACTACACGGCGATGAACGCGCGCACAGGCGAGACGGTGGGTACCGTGCCGCTGCATTATCTGAAGCTCCTCTTCATCTGCTCCCTCTTCCTCATCTTCCCAGGGCTCTTAGTATACTACATGCACTTTGAGATAGCCGCCGTCGCGATGGTGCTCGCTCCATGGATATTCATCAGCACCTACAGAGACTATCACAAGAGCGGTGCGAAGCATGACTATCTGAGCAGCACGCGTTGTGTGGTCACGAAGCTCCAGAAGGAAGACGAACGACTGAAGACAGAAGTCGTCTCGCATGCCTTCACCATGAAGGACGCGAATGCCTTTCCACCCAAACAGAGACAAAGATAACTATGAACAATAATCTCCCCCATCAGAATAATAGTGGCTCTTGCCTCGCGAAGATCATCGTTTTCATCGCGCTACTCGGCATGATCTTATTTGTTTATGCCTTTATAACTGCTGGCATAGACATGTCGAAGGAAAAAGACTCCCTCAGCGATGTCGTCGCCCAAGTCGTCATCCCGGATGATAATAAGGTCGTCGATCTTGGGAACAATGGAAAGATAGTCGGAGTTGCAGGACTGTTAGAGACGCAGGATATACTCCGCGATGACGATTTCGGCATCAGTGTCTCTGGCTTACGTCTCGCCCGTGAGGTGAAGATCTACCAGCGCATGGAAGTCAGCGATGGCTACGATGGGAAGATAGAGCGAGATGGGCATGGTCGCGTCGTCGACACGAGCACGGATGTCTACGAGATCAGTGATTGGGTGGATGCTCCAGTTGGGTACTACCCCTTCAGGCACGCAGGACATCTCAGCCGAGAAGAGCAGCAGAAAAATGCAAACGAAGGCAGCGAGCTCTTTTATAAGAATCATAGCAGCAACCCGCAGAACGTGACGCTTGGAGCGTACAGCATATCCCCAGCCATCATTGCGTCTGAAAAGTGGGCGAAGATTCCCATGCGGGTTCTCAACATGAGCGCCCACGCATGGCCAGAGAGCATAAAGGAGAGAGCCGTGCTCGTCGATAATGCTCTTTACATGCGCAAGGCAGGATTCACCGCGGAGGAACGCCAAGCCTACGAAGCGCAGATAGGCGACCTGCGATTGATGTGGCGACTCGTCCCCAATAAGCAGGAAGCGACCATCATCGCGAAGCAGGACGACACTATGCTGACCCTCGCGACGACCTCGACGCAGGATGACTACTTCGACCTTCACCCCGATATCGAAGATGTACGCAGCTATCTCGACGATGAGCTCAGCCTGAACTCATCGGGCATAGTCGCGCTCGTCGTCGTCTCCTTCTTGTGCTACTGGTTCTTCTGCATGCTCATGCTGTGGGGTATACGCTTCGGCTCGCGTCAGATAGCATTCTTTGAAGGCTGGATGGCGCTGTACAAGTACGCATCCGCTGCGCTGATGTCTTGCATCGCGACAAGCTTCTTCCAGAGCCTAGCCCTGCTCAGTGAGGGGAAATCGTCAGCAATATGGCTGCTCCTCTTTAGCGTCGTCCTTGCTGTCTACCTCGGGAAAAGAGCCGTGGCAAAGGGGCGCGAGCTCGTCTTCAGCGGACCTAGCCGACTTGAAGAGGCAGAATAGCAAGAAATGGGTTGCATTCCAGCCCCTGTATTGACTAGAATACGCTTCTAGTCCTATGATAGAAAGCCAGCATTACCACAGCATAGAAAAAGCGATACTTTACCTCAGCGCACAGTACCACACGCAGCCCTCCCTCGATGAGGTGGCGGCGCATGTAGGAATGAGTAAGTTTCACTTCCAGCGCGTGTTCTCCGCGTGGGTGGGAGTCTCGCCGAAGCAGTTCGTCGATCAGCTCACCGTGCAGGCACTGAAGGGAGAGCTCTTAAAAACCTCCAGCATACTCGAAGCGAGCGAGCGCGTCGGGCTCTCCTCACAGTCACGCGGCTATGACCTCATGGTGAAGATCGAGGCTGTCACCCCTGGTGAGTATAAGCTACAGGGGCGAGATCTGGACATCTGCGTCGGAGTCGCCCCCACGCCCTTCGGCGATGCCCTCATCGCCACCACGCCGCGCGGGGTCTGCGCCTTCGAGTTCGTCGACGATCAGTATGATCGCATCCTCCAGCAGCTGAAAGAAGACTGGCCGCATGCGAGCTTCCGCGTCGATGATGCCGCAGCTGCACGCCTAGCCGAGCAGCTTTTCCAGCAGCAGGGTGGGGGAGAGCTCAGCGTCTTCTTAAAGGGTACACCCTTTCAGACGAAGGTATGGGAGGCGCTGCTCAGCCTCCCCATGGGAGCTATAGCCAGCTACTCCTCCCTCGCGGAATCCATGGGGCTGAAGAGCTCCGTGCGTGCCGTGGCATCCGCCATCGCGAAGAACCCCATCGGCTACATCATCCCCTGTCATCGCGTGATACGTGGCACGGGCGCGATTAATAACTACCGCTGGCGTAGCGAGCGAAAGACCCTCATGCTCGGCTGGGAACTCGCCCAGTAATTTTTCAGAACCAATCCTTATAGCCATGAGTACTGCCCATGCTGCCATTGCCGTTATCTTCGAAGTCACCCCCACAGCCGCGGGGAAAGATCGCTATCTCCAGCTCGCCGCTGGACTGCGAGAAGAAATCATGAAAGCCCCCGGTGTCATCAGCTTCGAGCGATTCGGAAGTTTGAGCAAGGAAGGAAAGCTCCTCAGTCTCAGCTTCTGGGAAGATAGCGAATCCGTCGACCAATGGCGTAATGTCATGGCACATCGCATGGCGCAGCAAGCGGGCTTCTGCGAGCTATTCGAGGAATATACCATACGCGTCTGTAGCGTGATGAGAGAATACTCCATGACAGAGCGCGCCGAAGCCCCCACCGATTCTAACGCATTCTTGCAATCATAGAAGACGCATGAGCTCGCCCCATTATTTCCAGTACTCCGACACCGAACTCGACTACCTCAAGAAGAAGGATAAGAAGCTCGCCCGCGCCATCGAGCGCATCGGTCACGTGCAGCGCGAGGTGAATCCTGACCTCTTCCAGTCCCTCATGCACAGCATCATCGGGCAGCAGATCTCCACGAAGGCAGTGCAGACCATCTGG
>CAYJLR010000169.1:0-4182 GCA_964370895.1 uncultured Akkermansia sp.
GAGTAGAAAGCTCTACCATTGGTGATATTACCGTGCGACTCAGCGATGACAATCTCAGCGACGGCCGCAGTTATTTCGATCAAGTCGTTGGTGGTTCGATTCAAGAAATTAAAAAATATATAGATAACGACACATTCTTAAAGCAAGGCGATGTCAATGTGTATGTAGGCGTAGGTGCTGATGTCACCACCCTCTACGCTGCAGGCGCAAGTATGAATGGCAAGATTCTCTCAGATTCTACCACCGTTCACATCGCTGAGGCTTCGACCGAGAGCGACAGCTTCGGAACATGGTCTGGGGATTATCAGAAATTGGTGCACTCAGCAGCAACGGATGTCTACAGTTCAACAGTTACTGGAGAGCGCGCGCTTAATTTTGCATTCACCACAGGTACAGACACACGCGGGGCGAGTGAGTACTTCGACTTCCTCAACTTTGATGAGGTAAAAGTCGAATACGCAAGGGCGAGTGCTGATTTTTCTACGCAAGACTTAGATCAACTCAATGGCCGCCATATCTTAGAAGAAGGCGCCACCCGAATCTCTGGTCTTGATAGCGCCTATGGCGCAGACACCAACACTGTGAGCAAAACTGGCCAAGGTACACTTATCTTAGGTGCCACGAATGGGCAACAAAAGGGAGACACCTTACAGCTCGTCATTGAACAAGGAACCATCGTACTCGCCGCAGACAGCTCAGCCACTACGCAAACGAACTTTAAGACACTCGCTATTCATACCGGCGCCACTCTCAATATGAGCGCAGGTAGCAATACCGCGGGCGCAGCAGCAGGTATCAACGGGCACCTCCATCTCGAAGGTATGTCCACCATCATCGCTGACGCAGGACGTAGCGTGAGTGGTATGGGCACTAGCATGATAGCTGGGAAGCTCACCGTGGATGCGAAGTTCATGCTCAGTCTCACGAACATGGGTAATGTACAGCTCGGAATGAGTGAGACCTTTACTCTGAATGATGGCGCTAAGTTAGACCTCGGTCTATTTAACATCGTGCTCTTCTCGAACCTCAGCTACACAGATCCGACAAATGTCGTCGGCATCGACTTCCTCGAAGGCATGTGGTATGGCGAAGACGCGAAGATAGCCATCGCTTCAGATTACATGGTGAGTAACTTCTACCTCGGTGATGGAGATGCTATCATGGAAGCTGGCGACGTCTTCATCGTATGGCGCGAGAATGGTGATATGCTGCTAACGAGCGGTATGCCTTTCATCATCCCTGAGCCTAGCACAGCGACGCTGAGTCTCCTCGCACTCGCAGGGCTGATGCTTCGCCGCAGACGCAAGACCGCGTAAAGCTGTGCGCTGTAGCACTAATTTTGCAAGCCTAGTCTCTCTTAATCGAGGAGCTAGGCTCTCTTCTTTCTAGCGCATCTCGTACAAGTGCTCGCCTTGCTCGGATGGCTTCTCCTCCTCTGTTGTTTTGGTAAATGGTGATGGGGCTTACCTTCGTCACGCCTTCTAGGTGGGGGGAGTGGCGCGTGAACGCGAAAATTAAGACTCGACAAGGAGAGTCAACTGAAGTATATACTAAAGGATGATAGCCTCTCATGCGCTCAAAAGCGCGATATCAGCGACGCCTGATGCCGCGACTGCCGTCATGAACTCATAGATAGATCAGTAACTATATATCATACAAAAAATCTTTTAAATCTATTTAAAAAATTCCGACCTCTTACTGGCACGTTTTAGTGTGAAATGACAACCCTCTTGATACGATGTCCATCTCTCGCCAATACCTACTGAGTTTCTTGCTCGCTTTTGCCGTTTTTAGCATCTCCTACCTGCTCGCTGCAGGGGTGAAGGCTTATGATGCTATTCTCATTCAGATCATCGTCCTGTGGGTGATATGTGAAGTCTGGTACTTCTTGCTTTGGAATATGAGCCAGATTCTCTTATGGCGTGTGGGCAAGAAGTTACTTGAGCAAATAGAGCTCTTTGCAAAAAGCTTGGAAAAATGGAACAGGCGACTCAGCGTGATTCTGCTGCTGATGCCTCACGTGCTATATGCTTTCTTTTATTTCATATCTAAATCACCCGACTTTAACGACAAGTACCCCTTCAATGAAGGCTTCTTTCTAAGCTCCTATTTATCCTGCATCGCTCTCTTCGCCATCGCCCTATTCTTCCGCTTGCCTCCTATTTCCATTGTGGCATGGATTCGCTCAGGCTTTTCCGAGGCGGTCTTCCCCATGCGAGACGAAGATTAGCATCTTTTGAGCTCATACGTCCGCTCAGCGCGAGCTTTAGTTCAGGAGTGGTGGGAGTAAAATTATCTCGGACCTTGGTTCAGACTGTCCGAATGCGCGGAGGCTTATGGCTTGACTCATCATTATCTTATTGGTATTATAGGAATAATACGAAGTATGAAAACGATTTTTTCAGAAACTCATGAGGAAAAAGCTTCTAGTGCTTTTTCTTTAAGTCTGCTATTTGCGCTTGCGGTGCTGCTCGTGTATTTACACATTTTGTATGCGTATAATGAGGGGGCGATATTTTTATCCCCCTATTTCTTGCTTCTTTATTTCTTAGCGATTTTCTCCAGCCCTCATCCTGCTTTGAGTGCTCTACTTTCGCAGCTAGGGGCTTTGTGTGCTACTATCGTTGTCGCTCCACTTATTTACCTTTATTATCCTGAGTATATGAGCTATGGTGCCTTGTTTTTGCAGGGGGATTTTTATGTCTTTTTAACAATGGGTGGCGTGGTTCTTGTGATTACTCTTTTATGGAATGTGCTAGCGGGCTTCTTCGCCACAACTCGCGCGCGTCGCGAATTGCGCAGCTCGCTTCCCGCCTTGCAGATTAATCCAGAAGAGGGTTTGACCTTTGCGGAGATTCGCCAATTACCCAAGCCTGCCAAGCCACACTTCCTCTACGGAGATCTCCAATGGGCGCTTATTGAAAAGTATAAGCAGTTTTGCAAAACGACGAGTACACGCACAAAGTGGATTCTCGCCATGGTTGTAATGGCGATTTGCGCGTTGTGGTATGCCTTCGTATTAGTCTTATTAGATAGCCCTGACTCTCGCTATGAGCGAGATCGCGAGCGCGTGGCTGAGTGGTCGGAGTCTTTAAGCGATGGCTGGGAATACATGCAGCAGGTCAATGCGCTCGATCGTATGATACAGCAGCAAGAGCGCTTCGCGGGTAAGTCTACTAATGAGGTGAGAGAGATGCTCGGTCTAGGTGGTCACGATGCTTTAGTTAAATATTATTTTGATAATGAGGAATTTGCTCATGAATACATCGCAGGTTTAGGGACTCACGAAAAATTACTCTTCGCGCTGTGGGATGGAAGAGACCGTAATAACAGCTATGCTCTTATTGCAGTGATGGATGCTGCTGGCGAGTATGTGCAAAAACTGCGCCTCATCCCCTGCTATATTTCGCGTAACGAGCTAACTCGCTTCACTGCGCAGCAGGATTTACTCAATCAACTTCGCCCATAAAAAACTTTAAGCGTATCTCGCTTTTCTCATACATCGTTCACTATTCATATAGATAATTTTCATGAAAAAAACAATCATTAATTAGGCGTCGCTGCACTTCTAAGCCTATCGACTCTTTGCTTCAGCAGCAGTGGCAGTAACAGTGGTGCTAGTGAAAATACTGAAGAGCCCGCTCTCTCAGCCCTTCGCTTCTCCAATGGCACGCATGAAATTCACATTGATCCTACTGTCGTAGAATATAGAGTCATCCCTAACTCTACAGGTGGAGCGTATATCCCAGAAGGAGATGCAGTCAGCCCTAGAGGTGAGGTCATAGGGAAAGACGGTGCTGTCATCGCAGCGGGGGTTAGCTTTACGTCTACAATGTCCTACTATGTGACTGAGCTTGATGAAAAGGGGCACCCACGCAGGGCGAATCTCACCATCTATCTAGATATAGGAGGCGATGCTTCTGATAGCAAGTCTCTTCAGGCAGCCGCCTCTGCCATGCGCTTTCTAGACCCTAATACGGGTGAAATCATGGAGATCCCCCCCTGCTGAGATAAAGTATCTATTAGACTTCCAAGCTGGCACGATCGTGCAGACGCATGGTGGTGTCACACTCGGGAATCCTGTCCCCTTCGGTGTAGAGGCTCATTAATCAATTATGCGTAATACAACCATTTTTTAAAGTAAGTTTTATCTATAGGGAAGTTCTCGTAATTCGCAGCGCG
>CAYJLR010000170.1:0-4146 GCA_964370895.1 uncultured Akkermansia sp.
AGCTAATAACGATAAAGCGCATCGCGAAATGCTCCTAGCCCAGCAGGAAGCCCAGACAGCAGCGCAAATCGAAACACGCGAATTACCTCAGATTTCTCAGATTAAGACGCCTAATATTAGCACCCCTCATCCGGCTGGCGCAGAGGACATTAACACTAACTTTACGACTACAGGACCTCAGATCAATACTGGCGGAGGTATCAATGGCGTATTCTCCCCGCCAAGCGAAAGTCACGAAACCTCCCCCATTCTTAATATAGCCGACATGCGTCACCCCAAGACGCCAGGCTTAAACACCCCACAAGAAGAAGAGAGCAGTGCCAATAGCAGCACAGCTCCGCGCCCGAATCAAGCTGAGCTGCGCGGCCTCCGCTCACCTCAGATGAAGAATGCTATCCCCTCCCCCTATAAGAGTAACTAGACAGATACAAACCACTTTTTTGGCTCCCCCCACACATATATGACCTACATCCCCCGCAAGTTTGTCCCTACCCCTTTCCAATACCACGAAGAAATAGAAATCCGCATCGACGCCTTATCTAATCAGGCAGTTGGTGTCGGTCGCCATAACGACTGGGTCGTCTTCGTCCCCGCCTGCCTACCTGGTGAACTCGTGAAGGCACGCATATTCCGCAATGAAAAAAACTGCTCACATGCTGACCTCGTTGAGGTCATAGAGCCCTCGCCTAACCGTGTCACACCAGTTTGCCCAGTTTATGGATACTGCGGTGGCTGTCAGTACCAGCACCTTGACTACAGTGTGCAGCTGGAGTGGAAGACGAAGCAAGTAGCGGATCTCCTGCGTCTCCAGGCGAATCTCGAACTCGATGTACTCCCTGCCATCGCCTCCCCTGTCACTTACGGCTATCGCTCGAAGATTACCCCTCACTTCCAAAGACCTAAGGATTCGAAGATTTCTCAAATCGGTTTCCTGCGTGCAGGCACTCGATCGGAACTCTGTGATATCAAGTACTGCCCCATCGCAATGGACGTGATCAACGCTACACTCCCTCCTATGCGTCAAGCCATTCACGCGAATGCGGCACAGTACAAGAAGGGCGCAACCATCCTCATGCGTGTCAGCGAAGGTCAGGTCATCTCGAATAATAACGCCGTGTGCACAGAGACAGTAGGCGACCTCACCTTCAACTTCCTCGCTGGTGACTTCTTCCAGAACAACCCCTTCATCCTGCCGGCCTTCACAAGCTACGTCGCGAAGCAAGCCTGCGCCACTGGTGCTCGCTATCTCGTCGACGCATACTGCGGCAGCGGACTCTTCGCGCTCACTCTGGCACGTCACTTTGAGAAGGTTCTCGGCGTAGAAGTGAGCGAAACCAGCGCAGACTGGGCACGCTCGAATGCGCGTACGAACAATATCGAGCACGCGACTTTCCTAGCGGCGAGTGCTGAAGCTATCTTCGAGCAAGTGGACTTCCCAGCAGAAGACACCGCTGTCGTCATCGACCCCCCTCGCAAGGGCTGCGATATGCTCTTCCTGAACCAGCTCTTCGCCTTCGCGCCTAAGCGCGTCGTCTACGTCTCTTGCAATCCTGCGACACAGGTGCGCGACCTAGCAGAGTTCGACCGTGCGGGCTACTCCGTTGTGGAAGTACAGCCCTTTGACCTATTCCCTCAGACAAAGCATCTTGAATGCGTCGTCACACTTGAAAAAAAATAAAAAAATACTTTATCCCTCACTCATGAGACCACACACACAAACATCGCGCCTTTCTGAAAGCGCTGAAGACTATCTTGAAGTCATCGGTACACTGTGCCAAAAACACGGTCAAGCACAGGTAAGCGACATCGCGCTCGCACTCAATGTAAAGAAACCTAGCGTCACCGCCGCTATCCGTCAGCTCGCCGAGCTCGGACTCATCGAGTACCGTAGCTATGCTCCCATCAAGCTCACAGAAAAGGGGCGCCTCTACGCGGAGAAGGTCATGCATACGCACCAGCTGCTGTGCAATTTCTTCCACAAGCATGTAGGCTTCGATGAAGAGAGAGCGACCATGATTGCCTGCCACATGGAGCATGTGCTCAATGATGATGAAGTAGAGATTTTTGAACAATTTAAGGCTAAGCTGAGTCCAACAGAGAACAAGACAGATAGCCCTGAATAAATAATGACAGTCTATTCCTACCGCCAGAATAACCAGATCAGTGTCACGACATCATTGATGATCATTAATGTTGTCGTTTTCATCGCGGGACTCCTCTCACGTCAGAATGCCATCCTCTGCGTACCCTATGAGGCAGGTCCCAGCACGTCCATTTTTGAACTTTGGGGCGCTTATTCATGGTTCACAGCCATGCACGAGGGTGAAGTGTGGCGCTTCATAAGCTATCAGTTTGTTCATGCAAACTTTAGGCACCTCTTCTTTAACATGTGGGCGCTCTTCATCTTCGGGCGTGCGGTAGAGGCGGTATTAGGCTCACGCAGGTACCTTGCCTACTATCTGCTCTGCGGTATTGCGGGTGCGCTCTTTGCGTCCTTATTAGGTGGGCTTCATATCCTAGCTCCGAAGCTAAGCAGCATGGATATCGCATTCTTTTCACACATAGCGGAGTACTCAGGTGATCCACTTCAGGCATGGGAGCTCATCCCCATGGTCGGTGCGTCAGGCTCTATCTATGGGATACTCATGGCTTCCGCTTTCCTTTTCCCTCATGCGAATATCAGCCTGATACTCCCACCAGTCACAATGAGTATCCGCACATTCGCTATCATCGTTATGATAATCGCGACTGCCACCATCCTCTTCGATGGTAATAATGCGGGCGGTGAAGCAGGTCACTTAGGTGGCGTCATTATGGGGGCTATCGTCATGTACTTCATGCGCCGTCGCATGGTGAAGAACTACCGCCGCTAAAGCGATCTAATGAAAAGATCAGCCCCCAGCATCGCCCTCTATGACATGGATGGAACTCTCTTCTGGGGAGACTCTCAGCTACGCTTCGCGCGGTGGATATTACGTCGCTACGGCTGGCGTCGCCTCTATCTCTTGCTTGTCATTCCTGCGGGTGTCCTGCGCGCCTGTCACATCCTGAATACTGAGCAGATGAAGCGGCTTTTCCTCAGCTACCTCTGGCGCATGCCTGAGGCTCAGCTACAGAAGGAATGCGAGGCCTTCTGCGAAGAAGAGCTCACCCCTGCCCTCTATCCTGAGATACTGGACTCTCTGCACCAGCATCAGACCGCTGGCGATACCACAGTTCTCTGCTCGGCATCTCCACACTGGTGGACGGCATGCCTTGGTCGCATGCTGGGCTACACGCACAGCATAGGTACTCCGACACAGCTTTCTGAAGGTCGCGTAGCACTCATGCCTGCTATAGCTTCACCAGGTAATAATAAGGGAGCGAACAAGCTCATTCGCCTCGAAAAGGAGCTAGGCATCACTCAGGCAGAGGTGTGTTACACGGATAGCAAGGCTGATGAGCCCATGCTAGCCATCAGTGCACGCGCTGTACTTGTCAATCCGAATACTGATATGAGCACCCGCTGGGAATCTCGTGCAGATATACGCCGCCCTGCTCATCCAGATGGCAAGATAAGCTTCATCTTGCGCTGCGTTCTTGGTCTCTAAGCCTATTTAGCTCTTAGTAGTGGAAGGAGTTCTTCTTCTCTGATTCGAGAATGGGTGACGCAAAACCCATGCACGACACCTAAATGGGAGTCCAGAGGGACTCGTTCCTCTGGCAGGATGCAAGGACAGCGTCCTTGCTGGGAGTGTGAGGGCAACGCCCTCGCGGAAAAACTGTGCTCACAGAGCACAGCCGCGTCAGTTTCTTATAGTCTGAAGTCGCACGAGCCCGTCATGCAAACCCTTAATCACCTCCACACCCGAAACTGACGCTCCTACTACCGCGCGCGACAGCGCGACACTTTTCTTCCGTGGCAAACGCGAAAGCGTCATGTAGAGAAGACGCGAATACAAGCGCACTAGCTACCCAAGAGTCAAGCATATCTTCCTATATGCTTGACGATCCGTGGACAAGGAAACGAGGTTTACATACATCTCCCCAAAAAAGCCCCATTGTTTCTTTCGGATGACGCAATGACGAAGTCAGGAGCAAAGGCTGATGAGCCCATGCTAGCCATCAGTGCACGCGCTGTACTTGTCAATCCGAATACTGATATGA
>CAYJLR010000171.1:0-4119 GCA_964370895.1 uncultured Akkermansia sp.
CTCGCTCGTTCAGTTGCTCCCGTAGTGGGGGTGGCAGGAGTATATAGAAAGCTCGGTAATACGTCAAGCATGTTTTATATATTTTTTTATTTTTCTACCTCAGAACACCATGCAAGCAAGACAAAACTCACTTATATTCACCATATTTCGGCTTATTAATTTTTCCTACACTTTTATCCTCTCACTGCTTGACTTCCCCACTGCTAGACTTATAATAGTGTTCTACATGAATCGTCACGCTCATTTGTACGCTTTTTCCGCTGCCATTCTTTTCGGGCTTATGAGCCCAGTCATCAAGCACCTTATGACGGATGCGGGCACGAGCGGCATAGTCATCACCACCTCACGACTGACAGGTGCAGCGATTCTATTCTGGATACTCAGCATATTTACACCAAGAGAAAAAATCGACAGAAAGGATTATCCTTACCTCATACTCATGGCACTCTGCGGAATGGTACTAAACCAGTACCCGATTATTATAGGACTTCAGTACACAGCCCCCTCCCATGCGACGCTGGCAGCATCCCTCACACCTATTACAGCACTCTTCTTAGCGCGCGTATTCTTCAAAGAACCCATTGGGTGGCGACGCGCCTCTGGTGTACTGGTAGCATTCCTCGGGGTGAGCACTCTAATCTTCGCCTCTAGCAGCTCAGGCGGAAGAAGCAGCATTCTTGGTGACGCACTCTGTTTAGGCTCGCAGTTCTTCGCCACGCTTTACTTCGTCTTCTTTATCCGAATCATCAAGAAGTACAATCCTATCACCCTATTAAAATACCTCTTTACCATTGCAGCAGTCATCGCATCACCATGGGTCACGGATGATATGATCAACTACCCATGGGTGTCACTCAGTACTGTCAATATAGCAAGCCTATTCTATATAGTATTTTTCGCTACCTTCATCTCCTACCTTCTACTTATCCCTGCTCAGAAGCATCTCCCTGCATCGGTGGTCGTCATCTACAACTACGTCCAGCCCGTGATAGCACTCTGCATCAGTGTCTGGCTCGGATTAGAGAGCTTCGGTTACCTCTCCGCCATCGCTTTAGGACTCATTATCGTAGGTGTCACCATCGTCACAAGACGCACAGTCCAGAGCAAAAGCATACCAACGTCACCTCACCCTCCCTTAGAGCGCGAGTAGTATAATTACAACTAACACACAAGATCATCTTGACTTTGAGATCAGCACCTGCTACGCTTCACCTTTAATAATCAATTCCATTATTATATGAACAATCCAGACAACACCATCGCGTCAAAGAAAATCGAAACCGACAGAAAAACCTTCTACATCGATCTCAAGTCTAACCCTCGTGGACATGTCGTCCGCATCACGGAAAAAGTCAAATCAAACAAAGACCTCATCATGGTGCCTGCCGAAATCCTCGACGAGCTCATCGCAGCGCTCGAAGAAATGAAAACATACATTGAATAACTTATTGCAGCTAATACATTATTCAAACGGCAAACATTGTTAGTAGTTTTTATTAATTTAAACTGGACAGCTTCATTAAATTATAGTTTAATAAGCGTGGTGGATTAATAACTAATTAAATTTTCTATGAGCCGTATAAAAGTACTAAAATTGGGCTGGGAATTCCCTCCGTTAATCAACGGAGGTCTCGGCATCGCCTGCATGGGGCTATCAAAAGCCCTTGCCAAGCATGTAGACCTGCGAGTCATCGTCCCGAAGGCCGCTCCGAACACACAGTACGACGGCTTTTCTCTCACTGGGGTCAACCAACTTGACTTAGTCAACTTCAAACAAGACTTCGAGCAGACTTATCAATACGAGAGCTTCTCCATCGTCAAGCATGCAAACATCGACCTCGATCCCTACACAAGCGTAGAAGGCTCCGGCCTCGTACGCTTTACAGAAGATGGCAAGATCCTCTTCTCCCAAGTACACGAAGCCGACCTCGACCTCTTCCGTGGGAACGAAGATCTCTACGCTGGCGACCTCGCCCGCAAGGTAGTCGAATACTCAAAGATCTGTGGCAATCTTTCCAAGACCCTCGACTTTGACATCATCCATGCACATGACTGGATGACCTACCTCGCAGGCGTAGAAGTGAAGCGCGCTACTGGCAAACCGCTAGTCGTCCACCTCCATGCTTCACAGTTCGACCGCGCAGGTGCTGATGCACGTGGCTGGATCTACGATCTGGAGAAATACGGCATGGAGCACGCTGACGCAGTCATCCCTGTTTCTAAATACACAGGCACTATCGCATCGGGACATTACGGCATCCAGCCAGAAAAGATCTACCCCGTACACAATGGCGCTGACCCTGTGGAAGTCTTCCACGGTAAGAAAAAATTCCCCGAAAAGCTCGTCCTCTTCCTTGGTCGCTTGACCGCACAGAAGGGACCTGAGTTCTTCCTCGAAATCGCCGCCAAGGTGATCAGCCAGACGGACAACGTTCGCTTCGTCGTCGCGGGCACAGGCGAAAAGCTCCGCCAACTCATCGAGACTGGTGCGTTCCACGAAGTGGGCGACCGCTTCCACTTCACAGGCTTCCTAACGAAGAAGAAGGTAAATGAGCTTCTCTCTATCACGGACATCTACTGCATGCCCTCGGTCTCAGAGCCCTTCGGTCTCTCAGCTCTAGAAGCAGCTCAGTTCAATATCCCTGCTGTCATATCGAAGCAAAGCGGTGTAGCCGAAGTCATGGAAGGAGCCCTGAAGGCCGACTTCTGGGATGTCGACAAGATGGCTGAATACATCGTACAACTCTGCGATGACGATGAGCTCTACGAGCGCGTGGTCGAGCAAAGTACACAGGATATCCGCAACTCCACATGGGATGCTGCCGCTGAAAAGGTAGTACGCATCTATGAAAACCTTCTCTCCAAGAATTAACACCCTACCTCCTTCATACCATGAGTCGCCTTAGCCTCACATTCCATGCGCATCAGCCTAATAGGCTTATCCCTTACGATTTCTTTAAGATTGGAGAGCACGCCTTCTACGAAGACGATGAGCTCAACGCACGCATGCTTAACGAAGTCACCGAGCGCTGCTACCTCCCTGCTAATCGCATGATCATGCAGCTCATCAGCATGACAGAGGGGCAGTTCCGCTGCGCATTTGTCCTTTCTGGTGTTATCCTCGAGCAGGCACGCTATCACCGCCCTGACCTCATCGCATCCTTCCAAGAGCTAGCAGAAACAGGCTGCGTTGAGTTCCTCGCCACTCCTTACTATGGATCGCTCGCGTCTATTTATAACACGGACGAGTTCGCTCAGCAGGTCGCTAAGCAGATCGACCTCATGGAGGAGCTCTTCGATCAGCGTCCTAAGGTTCTTTGGAACACAGGCATGCTTTACTCGAATGCCATCGCTGCTCAGGCCTATGACATGGGATTAACCGGTATCATGGCAAGCGGCAATAGCGCTAATCAAAGCGAAAACTGCAACAACGTCTACTGCGCACCTCTTATTAGGGATACGAAGACGCTGATCCGCAATCGCATCCTATCAAATGACCTTACAAAGAATCGAACTAATCCGAACTGGGAGCACTATCCGCTCAGCCCCGCGACATTCTCTCGATGGATATCTGAGGAGCAAGGACAGATTGTCAACATCTCCCTCGACTATGAAACCATAGGTGAACATCAGAGCGACAGCACAGGTGTATTCGAATTCTGGCGTAGCCTCGTCCACCACTTGCTGGTCGATAGAAATGAGTTTCTCACGCCTAGCGAGGCCGTGGAACTCCTCCCATCTCTCGGCACACTCGACTGCCCGAATAATGTGAGCTGTACAGCTTACGGCACGACTTCTCAGTGGAACGGTAACGTGATGCAGCAGGAGGCTATACGCAAGATTAATGCGCTCGGCCCACTCATCAAAGCAAGCAACGACCCCGACATGATACATGTCTGGCGAAAACTCCAGAGCGCAGATCACTTCCACTACATGGACAAAGAGAATAACTTCATGCCTTACCCATCACCTTACGAGGCCTACATTTACTACATGAATGCGCTGGCGGACCTACAGGTCCGTGTGAAGGAAAACATGCTTATGGAAAAGGCGATTAACGAGTCAAACATGGCTTAATACACCTCTCCTAGACAGACATTTTCATACTCCCCAGCAGCA
>CAYJLR010000172.1:0-4118 GCA_964370895.1 uncultured Akkermansia sp.
TCGGATATAATATCCAGCACCAGATCCCAGTCATAAGCCTGACCACTGTGATGGATGATATACACCGCACGCTCCAGCTCTCGGCAGTACGAGCCCAGCCCCTCACGCGAGATAATCTCATTCGCATACTCCACCGCATCCTCCGTCATAGCAGGCAGATTGTACTGAGACGCGATAGCCTCCAGATCCCCTCGCTCTGGGTAGGAGCTCAGGAAAGTAGTCGTCCCACGATACAGCAGCTGCTTGAGCACATCCGCAGCCTTCCCCTTACTCATCCAGCTATCCATGATATAAGTGCCACAGAGCAGCATGCCGCAGTGCACCTTATCATGCAGAGAGCGCAGGAACTCAAACGCCATCACACCATTCGCACGATGCGACACCTGATGAGCCTCGTCGATGATGATGAGACTATTCGGAGTCAGACGACTCGCCAGCTCCTGCAGAGCCAGATCAGGCGCGACATGACACTTGCAGCCCAGCGCATGCGCCAGCATGCGGATCAAGCTAGTCATACTCGTGCTAGGAAACAGCGTGATCAGATACGTATCCTCATGCGTGCGCACATACTCATTGAGAGCCGTCGTCTTGCCTATCTGGCTATTCCCCACGATGCGATTCAGACGAGCAAAGGTGCGCGTATAATCACAATCCTTGTGAATCGTCTTCGCGAGAGCCGTCTCGATATAAGTCACGCGCCCTGCCATGCTGGAGCGTGACAGCTCCGTCTCACGCGCCTGCATCAGCTTCGCCACCATCGCGGACGTATCCCCGCCGTAGCTGCCCTTAAGCAAGCGACTAATCGTCGATGCGGAGATTCCAGTGATCTTACTCGCATAGCTCTGACTCTGACGAGCGCAGAGCGACTCTAGCCACGAGAGGGCTACCGACTCATTCTGTGTTACCAATGTATTGTTCATAGTATTTTTGTTTTGGGTTAGGAAAATTAAGAAAGATTGTTCTTGCGTCTTTTTCTTGTGGGAATCTCCACCGTCTCTAGCAGCTTACGAGTGGAGGTCTTAGCCTTCGCCTTCGCCTTCGTGGGCGTTTGCAGCGCAGGCTGGGCAGTCTTTGCAATGCGCTTGTTGACATCCTGCACGCGCCTTGCACGCTCCGTGTCAGCCTCCCATCGTACCTGCTGCTTCTGCCTATCCGTGAGTGTCGCCTTCATCACGCGTCCCATCTGCTCATGCACAGCATCCTGATCCGCGAGACTCACACGCTGATACTGAGGAGCTTCCCCGATCACGCGCCCACGCTCATCCATGATGATGAGGCTCGCTGTCGCGTACGGATTAAGAATGCAGTGGTACTTCTTGCCCTCCTCCAGAGGTATCTTGTAACCCTCAGGTGTGACCACCTCCGCGAGATAATACAGCTTATCCTGAGAGATCAGCTTGTCCTGCACAGCTAGCATGCGCCTATCCACTCGTAGCTTATGACCGCATATCTTATCATCGCCTATCATGTCCAGATACAGAGCCATAGATATATGCGTCCAGTCTCCACGCTGCCCCTCCCACACCTCAGCAGGGGAGAGGCGAACCTCACGCACCATAGCAGGATTCAGAGCGATCTGCTCGCGCAGCAGAGGAGTCATCGTCACCTTGCTCGCAGGCATCCACTGCCCCTCGCTGATCTCATACTCCACCGCCATGTTATCAGACCATCCCTCCAGCGCATGATCGCGGCGACGATTCCAGAAATTATAATACTGAATCAGCATGGTCGAAAACTGAGGAAGCGTCAGGAAGTGATCCTGCATCGCCATCGCCAGATCATGGCGACCTATCTCCGACATCGTCAGCTTCCAGCTCTCCACCTGCTTCTGCTTCGCCTCGCGCCCATGCGTGCTCTCCTGCATATGGTGGCGATCCTTGCCGACCTGACCTGGTAAGTTAGAGAGCAGATTATGCAGCCCCGAGTGCGAGGCTTCGATACGAGCCTTCGTCTGAGGATTCCCCCCAGATGCCCCAGCATAGCCACCCAGCTTCGCCTGATCAGCACCGAGACGACCACCCATGACCACCTGTATACCATAGCCAGCATTCTCCAGCAGCTCACGCAGCTGATGATCCACCGTCGCCGTGCCATGCTCCATGTAGAGCTGCACCCCATTCGCTGAGAAACCCACATAGCGCAGCACGTAAGCAAGGAAGAGAATGAACATCTTCTTCGTCAGCCCCTGCCTCTTGCCATCCTCCTTCGTCGTGTGAGCCACGTGCCCCCAGTGAATGCGGCAAGCCGAGGCGACATCCAGAGCCCCGAACTCAATCACGCGCGGCAGCTCCCCATTCGCAATGACCAGATGATCATGCCACATATCATCAAACTGATACACACTCCCCACGGCTAGCCCCTGACGAGTCGTCAGCACAGGCAGCTGATGGCGACGAGACGCACGCAGCCCCAGACGCACCGCGACAAGCTCATTCTTCTTAATCATCGACCGCAGTGCCGTCGAGGAAATACCGTGAGGAATGCGACCCTGTCCATAGTGCCATGTCTCAAAACCAGGTATCACCTCACGACCATAGCGGAAGGCATTATGAATATACTCGATCGCCTGCTTCGTGCTACGCTGGAAACGCTCAGCCGTCGTCTGCACCCACGCGCGGAATCGCTCACTCTTCGCTCCATCCAGAGCGATCTTCTCAGGACGCAGCGAGCGACCATCCATCAGGTCACGCCAGTCACCACTCGCCTTATACGCATAGTACAGCCTGCGAGCCGTACCATAAGGCATATTCAACGCATGCTGTATCTGGTGGAGGAGTCCCCCAGCCTTCGTCACCGACTGCCCAGCCGAGTGATTCGCGATGAGGCGTAGCATCAGCTCCACGCGCGAGCGTTGCTCACGAGGCAACCTTGCGAATTCTGCATCCTGATAATGATTCATGATCGTAGTGCGTTATCGATAATATTCTTAGCCGTAACCAGCGCGGAGAGTAATTCCAGCTGAGCCTCCGCACTCGCCTTAATCAGTGACCCATCCTTGATCATTTCTTGCAGATTGACCGCCTGAAGATGCAGCCCCTCACTGGCGAGTTCCTCCTCCTCCTCCAGCTTACTGATCACCGACTCCGCAGGCTTTGATACACGACCTTTTGTGTTCGGTGCAGAAAAGCTAGGCACGTGCTCCTCCTTAAGCTCCTCCATCGCCTGACGCATACTCTTAGCATCGGTCAGCTCTGAGAGCAGCTCCGAGAGACGAGGATCATCAGGAGACGCAAGCAGCGTGAGAATCTCTTCTTCAAGAGAGAGACTCTTTGCCTTCTTGACAGCAAGCTTGTAGAGCTTCATATAATTAGAAGCCGAGCGGTAGCCGAACTCAAAAGTGCAACATGATGCACTTTTGCCAAAAAGCTTCTTGAATCCACCATGAGGGATAGATTCCTTCATGCGCATGAGCCCTCCTCCAAGGATAACACCAAGCTTCCACGCCTCCGCTATGTGGGTATCAATGCGAGCTGATAGCTCATTAGCCATGCGCACGCCATTGCTCACCGCAGACGTGTTCAGTACCTCTAGTTTATTTTCCAGTAGCAGCATGACGTCTAAATCTGAGTTCACGTTTCGGTAATGCCTTCAATTGCTGAATTAAAGACTGAGAGTTTCTTTGTCCGCGAAGTACACTAGAAATATGCTGAGGACTTCTCTCTACGATTTTTGCTGCCTGACGTATGGTGTATCCACGTCGGTTAAGCTCGCGTAAGTTAAAAGTTTGACTTCTCATGTTGTGATTGTTACTATTCATGTGTGACACGTGTAACGTGTGACATGTTCTAAAAGGAACTTAACAAAAAGAACGATACAATGCAAGACGAAAATGTTCTAAAGATTACTTTCTCTTCGTTACTTTTAGGGGTAATGAGATCGAAATCACTGATGCAAAAAGACTTATCAATAATGACAGGAATAACGCACAGTGCCATTTCAAAGTATCTTTCTGGAAAAGCACTACCAAGAGCGCAAGAATTGGTAAAGCTCGCCAGTGTACTAGGTGTATCCACAGACTATCTTTTAGGCATCAGTACCCAACCCACAGAGATGAATGAAGTGATGGCTGAGAATATGGCTCTCAAGCTTAAACTAAATATAGCGGTAGACTCACTACA
>CAYJLR010000173.1:0-4069 GCA_964370895.1 uncultured Akkermansia sp.
TTCTGCTGGTAAAAGGAGGCGGGGAGTGGCTTGTAGCGTAGGGAGATCATGAGATGTGTTCTACTTGATGTTCTAGTTAGCTAGGTTCTACGCGGATTTCCAGTGAGCGACCGTGTGCGTCGAGTCCTTCGATTTCAGCGAAGACTTTCACATAGGGGAGGCTGCGTTCGGCGGCTGCCTTGTTCATGCGCACGATGCTAGTGCGACGCTGGAACTGGTCAGCGCGGATGCCTGAGAAGGATTTCCCAGATCCACCCGTGGGAAGCGTGTGGCTAGGGCCTGCTAAGAAGTCACCACAGGCGACTGTAGCATAGGTGCCGACGTAGATCGCGCCCGCTGTGTAGATGTGGTCTAGCATGTCGTCCTCTATGTCTTCATCGACGACGAGTACGAGGTGCTCGGGGGCGAAGTCATTACAGATGCCGCAGGCTTCCTTGATGTCTTCGACGAGGATGACGTGCGTGCTGGTTTCGAGTACTTCTTGGAGGTAGCTGCTGCGTGAGAGCTGGGCAGCTTGCAGGCTGATTTCTGCTTCTACGGCAGCGATGAGTTCTTCGCTGTCGCTGACGAAGCTGATGGCACTGTCACCACCATGCTCTGCCTGACCGAGGAGGTCGGCGGCGATGAAGCGAGGGTTCGCAGTCGCGTCTGCGATGACCATGATCTCACTAGGTCCTGGAAGTAGGTCGATGGACACAGCTCCGACGAGCTGACGCTTTGCCTCGACGACGAAGCGATTCCCTGGGCCAAAGATTTTTTCAACGGGGGCGATGCTTTCTGTGCCCAGAGCGAGGGCGGCTATGCCCTGCGCACCACCTATGCGGTAGATTTCTGTAGCACCTGCATCGACGAGGGCGACGATGACGGCAGGATTCACCTTCCCATCAGGTCCACAGGGGGTCATAGCGATGATCTCAGGGACACCTGCAGCCATGGCAAAGCCGCCTGTCATGAGGGCGGTGGAGACGAGGGGGGCTTTCCCACCGGGGACGTAGATGCCGACGCGGTCGTAGGGGACGAAGCGTTCGCCTACTTCGCATCCTTGGGCATTCACACCGCTCCAGTCTTTTTTCAAGCTGTTCTTCGTGAAGTATCGGATGTTGTGCAGGGTCGCGGCGATGGCTTCTTTCACCGAGGAGGGGACAGCCGCACGGGCTTCATGGATTTCCTCTGGGGTGATGCGGAGCTGATCAGGGCTCAACTCGACTGAGTCAAAACGTGCAGCGTAGTCGCAGAGTGCTGCGTCACCGCGCTTCGCCACTTCAGCAATAATATCGCTTACTGTCTGCTGCACACCCTCTTCAGGGATAGCACGACGGTTCATCGCGCTCAGTGTGGCAGCGTAATCGGAGTCACTAGGACGGCTTATTTTCATATGGCGAGATTGTAGCAACTTCTCCTCGCGCTGTCAATGCTCGTACATGTCTGCCGCCCTATGTCTTTACTCGAAGTAGAGATTATACAGTTTATCCTTCTCGACGCAGGTGAGCCCCTGTTCGTCGATGCGGAACTGCTCTTCGTACTTCTCCGCCTGATCTTTCTTGATGATGTAGCGTAGATTTTTCCTATGCTTGTAAGGCCTGTACCGCAGACGGATAACCTGCTTAAGCATATCGCGTATGAATGGCGTGGTACTCAGCATGTATGTGGGGAGGACGGCAGTCAAGATACTAAAAGTCAAGAAAAGCCCTGCGAAAGCAAAGCCGCTTATCATGTACTCTCCAAAGTCGCTGAGGAGATAAAAATTGAAAATGAGTGCGAGCGATGTCCAGAATGCGAACCTGATATTCACTGTCTTGCATGCTGCTTTCACCGACTGCCAAAAGCTCAGGTCTGGGTATTCGTAGTGAAGCGGAGTCTGGAATGATGTCTCAGGCGAAGGCTCTTCAGTGCTCTCGATCGCGCCTTTGTAGACTTCGTAGCGTCGCTTCCCTCCCTCTTCATCCTTGACGACCACCGCTTCGATGACGCCAGGATGAATGAGGTTTTCCCTATCGTTCGTGTACTGCACGTTTACCGAGAAGACGTCTTCTACGGCGCTTCTCTTGCCCATGACGAAGGAGAAGAGACCCATCAGTATCAGATAAATATCCAGCCAGTCCGTGACGCTCGAATGGATGTCAATGTAGCTGCTGAAGATAAAGAAGGGCGCAGTTATGCAGATGTATATCAAGAATCTAAAGATGTAGCAGTGCATAATCTAGATAGGGGGATGGGTTAATGTGCTTAGCGAGGTAGGACGGGTGATAGCTCGGTGACACCGTAGCAGTCCTCGGCGAGGATGCGCTCGCGCTCGGCATTCAGCTCAAGGCGTAGGGCGTCCCAGCCATTCCTGTAGGGAGTACGAATGTAGTCCATGTCTTCGCGTGTGAGGTAGGCATCCCCTGAGGCCATGAGTGCTTGGTCGGCACGGTCTACTCTGGCACGAGATTCGTTCAGCAGTGCGATCGCTGCTTTCGCGCTCTGCTCGTCTTTGATATCCTTGAGGATGTCGCGCTGGGAAGCGAATGCATTAAACATCTCAAGTATGAGTGCTGCCTTCTCGTCGCGTCCTTCAAAGCGTTCTTTTTCACTGACGGTCTCGATGGGGAGTGTCCTCAGCTGCTGGCGCAGTGTGTCGCTCAGTTTGCTTTCGTCAGCGAGTAGCTTTTGTCGCTCCTGATCGATCAGCACGTAGAGGCTGCGCTTGTCAGGGAGCTGATTGCGCGCCATGGGGACAGCGGCTTCTTTCGCATGCTCCATGAGGGTGGGGCGTTTCTCCATGAGCTCGTTTAATTCTGTTAAGACGCTGTCTAGTTCCTTGCTGAGATCCGTCTTTATCGGCTCAGCAGATGTGGTGGAGGCGAGGAGTTTATGAAGCTTGTTCAGAATGGTGACTTCCTTTTGGAGGCTATCAAGTAGCATGTCGCGTGACATTTTCTCCGCGTTGAATCGTGGCATATTGCCGAATCCTACCGAGGGGGGCGGGGTGACGGATTCGCCCGCTGCGTTTGCGCGTGTCTGCTCAGAAAGCAGACACGCACCCAATGCTATGAATACAAAGTGTGCGTGTCGCATAAGTTTAATCTATGTGTGGTTTATTATTTGCTCTTCATGATGTCTTCCAGAGGGATGCGCAGGAAGCTGATGCCGAAGTTGCGGCCATTCTGGGCATGTCCTTGTGATGTTTCATAGTAGACACCGACGGTGTTCTCGTCGATGAGGGCGAGCGAGGAGTAGCCCGCACCATCGCGGGTATCGTACTCGTAGCCCTTGCTCCATGTCTTACCTTCGTCGAGGGAGAACTTGATGGTCATGTTCTTTCGGCTACCCGCATTCGGGTTGGAGAACAGGAGCACATTGCCGTACTTCTTCGAGTCGATGGAGATGATTGATGCCTGACAGACAGGCTCGCGGAGATCCTTGAGGTTCGTGCTGTGAGCTGTCCATGTCTTGCCAAGATCCTTCGTAATGTAGACCGCACGTGTGCCGCTGCGCTGCTCGTCGCGGGCGTTGATCATGATAGAGCCGTCCTTCAGCTGAACGATCTGGCTCTCGGAGGTGCGGCGTGGGAGTCCTGTGCCGTAGACCCAGTTCTTACCACCGTCCTTGGAGTAGCAAATTGTGGAAACTGCATTCGGAGATGCGTCGCGGTTCCAGATCTGGGCTGGGAAGACGATAGTGCCGTCCTTCAGCGTGATGCCGCTACCAGGACCTGCGAGGATGATGTCCCACTCGTCCTTCTTGATCTGCTTTGTGGGGTTCACGTACTCACCGGGCTGTGTCCATGTCTTGCCATCGTCATCGCTGTAGCTCATGTACCACTGGCCTGTGGTCTTAGGATCATTACCCTTCTTGGAAACGAAGAGGGATGCGCCACCGCTGAAGTGTGTGCCGAGAGCCTGTACCCAGATGCGGCCGTTGTCGTCTTGGAGGATGCAAGGGTCACCGCAGCCGTTATTCGCGCCAGGGCCGATGTCCATGTTCACCTCGGGGTCTGTCCATGTGAGACCACCGTCTGTGGAGCGCATGACAGCGACGTCGATGTCGGCGCAGAGGTCACCTGAGTGGTTGTAACGCGCGTCAGTAA